>CAZHUM010000030.1:0-24431 GCA_964535805.1 uncultured Thermoplasmata archaeon | reverse complement strand
GATGTCGGACCGCTGGCTTTCAATAGTCGATAGATTATATCTTTATAAGCGGATGTGGTGGTGTCGGAGTCTATATCGAGATATTGATAGTAATTCGTGGAAGACCATCCCTCCTGTCCCGTGTATTTTCTGATTATGTGCAAATTCTTATCTAGTGATCTGACTATTTCCTTTATATCTTCATTTTCTAGATCTACCTGGTTCTTTAACTGCCTGAGTGTATTTGCTTCACCCTTCCTTATCTTTTCAAGCACGAGCGCTTCTTCCTCAGAAAGGTTCTCCTGTCGATAGGCTCCTACGAACATGGGGGCGTCTTCAGCCAATACATACCCGACTTTTCCGTTCAAGAACCGCCCCTCGAGTATCTCCCCTCTTCTACGCATCTCCTCCCAGCTCTCCAAACTGAACTCTTTTACTCTGTGGAAGGCATCGTACGGCATGCTGACTTCGGTGAAATCGTTGAAAAATTCCCTTATCGAATCCCTCTTTCCGAACTGTTTCTCTACCAGATATTCGGATATGTTACCCTCAGAGACGTGTTCGCTCCCCGGGAAACGCAGGTCGTGATAATCTTCCTGCAGCATGTACTGTACACCTTCTCCCACCACAAGCTTTCCAGAGACTAGTTTTCTTTGATCTAAAAGATTATTCAGCGCGATCTGAGACCTGTCCTCTGGTATTGATAGAGCGTAGGATATCTCTTCTAAGCTCCTGGGTGCTTCGTACTCCAGGTGATCCAATATGACCTCTTCCACGGATTCCATATCTACATCGTACTTCTCGAGGATCGCGTACACGTATTCCCCCTCCTCGTCGATACCCCGCCTATTTACCAGTCTTTTCCTCTCCAGCTCCCTGATGATGTTAGATACATCCCTGAGCCTGAGATCGGTTCCGTGGTATATCTGGGACTTTGTTTTCCTCCCCTCTTTCAACGAATTCAACACCGGTGAACTTCCGTGGGGCTGCTCTCCCTGGTCTAGACTTTTCATGTATGTCGTTATATCTTTTGACAGTACCCACTTACAGTCACCTACCCAGATCGATTGTATCTTTCCTTCGTTGAGAAGTTCTTTTCCCCAAGTCCTTACCTCCTCGAAGGTCCTATCTGTATAAAGATAGATATGGTTACCTCTTTCCTGGAACACGTGGACGGGCTCGACCTCTTTTATGACTTCCAGCATACCTTTTTTATTCTTAAAATCCGGTCTTTTATCGAAGAAGTGATCCTCGACGGTCTCCCTCTCGAACTGGAATTTTTCGATTTCTTCCTTCGGGATCACCCTCTCTAAAACTTTCTGGTGGAACTGCCTGAGTAGAGAGCTCCTGTCCTCCATCATTATGACATCCGAGATGCCTACCATTATCACATTGTGTGCGAACGGAGAAGGTGTTTCGGAATAATCTAAAACGTCTATTTCCATCTCTCCTTCTTCCAAGCCCTTGAGTACATCCTTGGCATTTTTCAAGTCCAGCACTTGGTACAGGATCTCGTTGTATGTTTCCTTGATGATAGGATGATCTTCGAATTCGTAGAGGGTCTCCAGTATCTTACCTGACCTCAGTTTCTGCTTTGATACTGAGATGTCCCTTCCCTTGTAGTTCCTGAGTATCATCAGCGCCCTGCTGGCACAGTGTCTGAACCGCTGTTTGAACAGTTCCGTATTGCGGACACCACGTTTTAACACCCTCTCTATATTTTCTGTATCGACCAAGGCAGCAACAGTATCCAATGGTATCTTTTTCTTCACTGACACTAAAAAATTATCGTCTGTTACGGAGACGTTCGTACTGCAGTTGTACTTTTTAGATATCATGTATGCGTACGCTCTAGAGAGTGCGTCGTTGACCTTCCTCCCGAAGCATGCGTGGAAGATGATGTTGTACCTATCTTTCTTGTCCAAGTAGCCTTCTATCACCATCTTTCTATCAGTCGGTATCTTTTCAGAGAAATTTTCCTGTTCTTTAAAATAACTCACCAGAGTCTGTGCAGATCCTTTGTCGATCCGGTACTTGTCCCTAAGCCAGTTTAGAACCCCGGGATCGCCCAACCTTTCTAGAAGCTGCCTTCTGAATTTACCTATCGCACATGAAAGGTCGTAACTCCTGGGCAGCATCTCTCCGGTCCAGCTCGGTACGGTCGGCTTTTTCCCTGAAGCGTCTCTCACGAACACCTTCGTACCCTTTGTATGTATGAATTCGTAGGAGTGTCCTCCCAGCACGAAAACATCACCGCTTGAAAGGCGCTCTACGAACTTCTCGGATAATTTTCCCAGTGGTATGCTTTTTTCCGAGAAGACCCGATAGCTGGAGTCCGAAGGGATCGTACCGATATTCAGATAGTATATCATCTGGACCCCCCCTTTCTTACCGAATGTTCTTTCTTCTTTGTTGTACCATATCTTGGGATAAACCTTGGAGAACTGCTCTCCGCTGAGGTAGTTCAAAGTCTGCATGTAATCATCCCTTTCCAGCTCGTGATAGCAGTAGGACCTCTTTAACACATCGAAGGCTTCGTCAACACCCCATCTCTTCTCCAAACTCATGCCTACCATGCCCTGGGCAAGCACGTCCAAGTTGTTCTTTGGTATGTTTACCCTGTCGATGTTGTGCTCGTAAGCCTCCCCGGTGAGAACGGTGCATTCCACCAGATCGTCCTTCTCGAAAACTATCATCCTGCCCTTGGAGGTCTCCCCCACCCCATGGCCTGCTCTGCCGATCCTCTGAAGACCCTTGGCTACTGATTTGGGTGAACCTACCTGTATAACAAGATCTATGAAACCCACGTCGATCCCTAGTTCCAACGATGTTGAAGACACGGCCGCTTCCAATTCACCTTCTTTTAGATCGTCCTCGACGGTTATCCTGGTTTCCTTGCTAAGGCTGCCGTGGTGTGCTGCTATGTCCTTGATATCTCTCTCCTTCAACTTGTATGCCACATTCTCCGCACCGCTCCGTGTGTTGGTGAAAACCAGCGTCGTTCTGTGCTCCTCGATCATCTCTTTCAGTTCGTCGTACATCCTGGAGTTTACTATCTCGTAGGGAAGCAGTGTCATGTCGTCGACCGGTGATATCACGGACAGGTCCAGAAGCTTCTCGGTCATGACCTCGATCACGTTCACCTTCCTGGGATCACCATCCTCGAAACCTCCCAAGAATTTCGCTATTTCATCTATCGGCGCCTGTGTTGCAGAGAGACCTATCCTGGTCATCCTATCTTTTACAAGTGCCTGAAGCCTTTCAACATTAAGCGATAGAAATGACCCCCGTTTTGAAGAGCAGATGTCGTGGATCTCGTCCATGATGAAGTACTGTACATCCTGGAAACTTTCTCTAAATTTAGGGGATGATAAAACCAAACCGAGACTTTCAGGAGTGGTGATCAAGATATGTGGAGGTTTTTTCACCATCTTCCTCCTCTCACTTTGTGGCGTGTCTCCGGATCGTATAGCAGTCCTTATCTCAGGTATCTTGTAATCCTTTTCAACGGCAAGTTCTCTCAGCTCTTCAAGTGGAGCTTCCAGGTTCTTGTGGATATCGTTGGCAAGGGCTTTGAGTGGTGAAACGTATACGCAGTATATCTTGTCCTCCAATTTACCCTTTTTATCCTCTTTGAAAAGTTCGTTGATGATAGATAGAAAAGCGGTAAGGGTCTTTCCAGAGCCGGTTGGTGAAGACACAAGGACATTCTCCCTCTCGTGAATCAGAGGGATGGCATATCCCTGGGGCTCTGTCAGAGAATCGAATTTACCGTCGAACCACTCGGCTATCAACGGCTCCATCAAATCCAAGACTTCTTCCTTTTTTTTCCTTTGTGATACCCTTATTATCATCCTTTCTAACCTGTCGAGAGCGCTGAATCATAAACAACACGATTAATGTTTAATAAACTTTCGCCTGAATGCAAAAGTCAAATTTTCAATCGGTGTCCAAATCTGAGCTTTTTGCGCCCTCCATATAAATCTCATAGACTGACCAAAGCAGCGTTGCAGATATGAGTATAGAAAAGAAAAATACTATCGCTTGACCTACCGTTGTCGAAGCGGTCTGCTTGAGGAGGGTTGTTAGAACCGCTAATATCGAAACAGAATAAAGAACGATTACATATTTGATGTCCTTCGACCCCAATATTATCAACGGTGGGAATATTATAAGATAGTATTCCCAGTGGATCTTTGGATAGATAGCCAAAAAGACAGCCATAACCATCGTGAGCAGGCGGATATCTGTAACCTTTTTCTTCCACGCTGTATACATCACTATGATCTCCAGCAAAGCGATCAGCAACAGAACGAAAATCGTCAGTGGAAAAACATCTGAGATGTTCAATATCTTATCTCCAGTATTCCAAAAAGATATGCCGCCCAGACTGGATCTTTCAGCACTACCTCCGTAAAAAGAAAGGAACCAGAGAACCTTTGGGCCCCATATAACTCTGAAGAAAATAAGCATCCCTCCAGCAACTGATGAAGCTATAATAAGATGTATCAGCCTCTCTCTTATATCGGTGTCATCTAAAAGTAGGATAACCGGTATCCAGAATACGTTCCAAGCCTTTGCTATCATCCCAAATCCCACGGCAGAAGACACGTATTTTCTGTTTTTTATCAAGAGATAAAGAGGAAGGAGAAGGAGGAATACGATTATCGCTTCGTCTTGATGTAGAGTCATGATCGTCAGTGGGTTTACTAAGAACATAAGAGACAGTAGATATGCCCTTTTTTTGTCCAGCATGGATAGACACTTGAAAATAATGAGGGTGTCTAAAAGAAGAAATAGGGCAAAGTAGATGTTGAATGATAGGAAATAACTACCCAATGATAACGGTGCTGACAACAAAGCGGGAGGGATAAAAAAGAAATGAATTACCGGAGGCGGCCCGGTTCTGGTTTCTTCATAGGGGTTCTTTCCTTCGATTATCACGGACGCACGTCGGTTGAATATCGCGATATCGGTCTTCTCCGCTCTGTAATAATACGATATTTCACCACCATCCTTGAATATCTTTTCACCGCTCCAAACCTCCGATAGCTCTCCACCGCTGTCCTTGTTAAGCCATATCTGCTTTTCATGCCCACCGTTCACCCTGTAAAATACATTCACCGCACCTATATGCGGATGATTGTTGCCTTCTATTTCTAATGCCCAACGAAAATCTACCGTTTCTCCAGCGGATACATTGAGTTTTAATCTACCATCGTCCGTCGAATTTGCTAGGCTTTGTGGTGTGGTTGTAACGCTCCATCCTTCAGCATCGAAACCGGAGGGAGCGGCATCCTCGGGGAAACATCGTAGGTGCTCGTCTTTTTGTACTACCGAGTGATGTATTACCGAGGGTAAAAAAAGCACCAGCCATATGATTATCAGAAGTATGATCTTTTGAGACCTAGAACAATCACTCAAGCGTTTATCTATCTCTGATAGTATCTTATCGATATACTCATACATCTGATTCGATTATCAATTAATGTTCTGTATAAAGTCTTTATCTCACCAAGAAATCAAAGTAAAGTTTAAATCAAGTCATAAATATTTCTAAATCGTAAAGATGAGAAAAATTCAATATCTGGCTGTTGTTATTCTATGCATACTAATTTTATCTCCGTCTTTGTTTACCTCTGCAACAAAAACTGTTTCCGATAATAAATCCGAAAATCCTATGATCTGTGCATACTGGAACAGTGAATACATAGTTTGGGAGAACAGCGATGACGAAGGTGATACGGATATCATGTTCAAAAATATATCCGCCCCTAGCAGTAAACCCTATCCTATCACCTATGAAAATGAAACCGGAGAAGACCTTTCGCCTTTCTTGATCGGATATAAATCCAAGTTATACTGCATCTGGATAACCGATGATAATCAATCCAGCGTCGGAGATGATAAGGATGTCGTTCTGAGGGGATTCGACGGGTCTTCATGGGGTGATATCATCGATGTGAGCACCTTTACCAGGAGTGAATCATCAGATGATAGATCTCCGAAAGCCCTTATCTTTCGAAACGCTATACACATTTTTTGGTCTAACGGTACTCATTTACTTACCAGAAGTTTCGATGGAATGGATCTTTCAAATGAAATAGTATCCATCGGTAAAGCCAGGGGTGTTTACGACGTAGAGCAGTATGAAGATAAACTATACGCTGCATATACGTACAGAACAATTTCAAACGACATGATGTCAGTCATGAAAAGTTACGACGGTACATGGTCGGATTTTGAAGTAGAGTACAACCCTGGAGACGATGCTAGAGATTATGCCCCTAATCTTGAGGTATACAAGGATAAATTGTACCTCGCGTGGGTGACCACGGACAAAAGCATCAGTTCGGGTGAGAGGGATGACGATATAGTGATAAGAGAATATGACGAGAGCGTTGGAAATCTCAGCGACACTAACGCCTGGAGCAACATAAAAGAATTATCCGGTTTCGAGGTGGACCACCAGGACATCTGGCCGGTGATGACGGTCTTCGACGATAAACTCTACGTTTTCTGGCAGACGTGGAACGTTGAGACTCATTCTGGGAACATGGGTGACGATATAGGGATGAGATATTACAACGGAAAGAAATGGAGTGATTTCAAAGCCGTTACCGACGATGAAAAACATGACGGTGGGATATACCATCCAGGTATCCATGTGACATCTACAGACCATGAATTACTGATATGTTGGCAGAGCAGAGAAAGTAAGAAGTACGGTGACGACTGGAAGATTTACTACGAGGTATATGATTCTATAGAGAGTGAGGAGGAGAACGAAGAATCCCATCTTGATCCATATATCATTCCTGCCGCCATCATCGTGATAATCATCGCTGTTGTGGCATACATCTTTATCAAAAAAGAAAAAGATTGATGGACAAGCGCTAATCATATATCATATCGTCTTGTTCTTTTGTTTCTTCCCAACCTCTATCTTGTGAATAATGCTGTTTTTCTTCTCCATACGGCTGTTGATAGTTTTGATTTGGAGGTCGTCCCTGATGCTGCCTTGGACCCTGCTTCGGATGTCTATCTGGCCTATGGATCAAGACCATCATGAATCCAACAACGTTCAAGACGAAGGCGAATAAAGCTGCGAACCATGCCGTAGAGCCACCCCATTTTATATGAGCGTCCATGGTAAACCCGAATACGTTCCTTTCCTCTCTGTCCTCCCCGAAGAAATCATCATCTATACGATTGGCAAAATCGAATGCCCCTAGTTCGCTTCCGGGCTCGTCCATCTCCTCCCCGATAGCTTCAGGGAGCGATCTCATCATATATATGGGAGCCAAGAATGAAAAAAGTACTGCGACTGCGAGTATTAGGACTACTATCTTCTTTTCGAAATTGCCGTTCAAAACCATAAGAGTACCAAAAAGGCCTATACTCGTCGTGATGATCGCGATCACCACTATTATCATTGTATTGCGGAAAACTGCACCGATATGTTCTGCATCGTCGTAATCCTCTTTGTCATAATCAGTATCTCCGTTAGTGATGGTTTCGCTCTCGTAATGGCCATAGTATGCATCTATATGACTGGTCACCTCCCTATCATGACCATAGGCTTCACTTTCAGCGTGATAGTTGATTCCATACCACGGTGTGATAAAGGTCAACACGAGAAGCAATAGTGCAACAGCTGAAAATATCAATCCCAACCTCATGGTTTTCTTTAGCATGATTATCCATCACTAATCATTTTATCTGTATTTAGATTTTATGAAAAAGAAAGAAGGGGTTTTGTTCAATCACGGTCGTAATAGTCGCTCCAGTCTTCTTCTCTCTTCCTCTCCTTTACATCGTACTGGTTCCTGTTGATCGTTTCTTTATTCCAATCCTTGTAAAGCAGGGAGACCACTGCGACAACACCTACCGCGACGAAGATCCCGATCACGAAGAACCCTCTGAAGTTACGTGGCTGCTCGGGTTCAGTGCCCAACTCTAGATAAGAACTTCCGGATACTTCTGGATCGTGGTAGATATTCTCTCCACCCGGGTAGTTCATACCTCCGTAGAGCCCGTGTCCGATGAAATTTCTTCCACCTGGGCCCAAGAAGACCATGGGGAACCCTCCCATCAGCTGTGCCTTCATCTCCGTGGACTGCCCGTCCACTTCAACGTTGGAGACCCATTGGAATCTGCCCGCTTTGGACCAGTTGCCGCCGTACTCGATCCTGTTCTGCTTCAAGAGTCGTGGTTTGTGTTCTTTGGGATCCGTCAGGTTTGTTCTGTGGTATCCTTCCCTATCCTCGAATCCAGGTTTACCTTCTTCTCCGATCCTGTGCATGAACCTGTGCCTCGCCCATTGTACAGCCGCCTTATCCATGTGATTTCCGAACATGCTTTGGAAGCCCATGACTAGTGCTGGATTCTCGTTTTCCGGTTGGAAATCCCATCCGTGGATCTCGTGATCCCATTTTATATCATAGGCACCGATCACACCGTTGGCTTCGTATGGAGCTGCTTTTTCCACGTTAGTTATCACGTGTCTTCCGAAGAATTTCTTTACCGTTACGTTGAACTGGGGTATCTCGACCCCATCCACGGATCTTGTTCCCGCTGTGATATGGAAGGTGAAGGTTACGTAATCGAGGGACTCGTTCTCCATCCCTGGATAAGGTACCCTCTGGGGCAGCTCTTGTGGGTCGTAGTAAGTGAGGTTCTCGGCGGTCAGTGAAAACTCCCATGTGGTGTTATCTCCTTCCGTTTCTTCGATCAGTTCACTGGATTCCCACTCTGCACCTTTTAGATCGACGTATTTGAAGATCTCCTCGGTTGAATCAACATCTTCGTTTTCCTCGATGGTGAAATTGCACATCCCGTCTCCGTTGGCATCGTCGTACTCGTATATCTTACCCACACGGACGGCTAACATGGATTGTGCTTTGATCGGCTTATCCTCGGATAACTGATTGCCGTGATCGTCGTAAACGTCTGTAACACCAAGATATCTACTCTGAGTGGTCAACATCACGATAGAGTTCGGACTGTCTTCCGTTCCCCAGATCACCCCGAAGCGTGCGTCTATACCTGTTTCGTTGCTGCCGAAACGGAACAATCGATAACGACCTCCGCCTAAGGCTTCGGTCTCACCTTCGTCGACCTTGACTTTCCACTCGTCTCCCTGTGCCGATGTCATCCCGAAGGAAAACACTGTGGTCATAAGAAGGAGGGTGGTTATCATCAAGGTCACGCATTTTTTTGCTTTCATCTTATCACTGCTATAACTTTGTTCTCTAACTATATAAGGGTAAAACACGATTCTATCACTAAATCTATCAATGTATCAATAAATATATCATTTATATCGTATTATAAGAAGATGGGAAAACCGATGTCAAGTAGAAAACCCAGCCTGACCCACAGGGAGAGGATCCTACTGCTCCTCTCAGAATTCGAATACAAGGAAGAGGACTACGTAGCTCCCTTCCCCCTCTGTCAGGACGGCATCGGCGAGATCTTGGACATAAGGAAGAACAACGTGAGCAGGGAGATGACGACGCTGGAACAGGAAGGTTTCGTGGAGAAACGATTGGCCAGAGTCAAGGGTTTCGACAGAAGGAGGAACATATATCTGCTCACCGATAAGGGCGAAAAAACCGCTGGTATTTTACTAGATGAACTCTCCAAAAGTACCATAAAAGTAGATGTGAACGGTGTCAAGAGGGTTACGATATCGGAAGCGGTTGACCTGCTGAAAGAACACGATCTGGATACTGACCCATTCCATATCGAAGAGTGGACGAGGGATAGAGACGTGCTGAGAGTGGATGATTACGAGCCAAAGTCGTATCCCAAGGGAGAAAAACACGTCGAGATGATCCTGGACGCCCCTAAAGTCGATCTCTTTGTCGGTAGAGAAGAGGAACTATCTACGATCACATCACATCTTGAAGAGGGAAATTCTACTGTCGTGGTTATAACCGGTATAGCCGGTATCGGAAAAAGCACCCTAGCAGTCCAGGTGATGAAAGGGTTCAAGTCCAAGAAAGATATACTCTGGTATTCTTTTCACCCCTACGACACACTGACCGATCTAAAAGACCTTTTTGATGATCACTGCAGAAAAGTGAATAAAAGGACCTTACCGGGAGGAACGTTACCATCTGTACTCTCGGGTTTTATAAAGAAAACGCGTGACCGTGAAACACTGATATTTTTCGACGATGCTGAAAAGGTCCCGAACAACCTGAAAAACACTTTTCAGGTACTGCTTGACCATGCGAAGAAGGGAGAAAACATCTCTGCGGTGATCATGTCCCGCAGGAAGTTGGATTTCTACGATGTTAGAGATGTGATGAATGGGCATATCTACGAGGTAAAACTGGGTCCCCTCTCCATCGACGAAGTTTCCCAGATGTTCGAAGAAGATACCGAGGCGATATACGAGAAGACTGGAGGCCACCCACTCTATCTAGAGCTGGTAAAAAAATATCCAAAAGAAGATATGGCAATGGACGAGTTTATCGAGTCGGAGATCTATTCCTCCCTTGGTCATCATGAAAAAGAACTGCTGAAACGACTTTCTCTGCTGTGGTCACCCATCGAAAAAGATGTGATACTACATAAAGATGAAGAAGATGCGATCCTTGAATTAAAAAATAAACATCTGGTGGAGGAAAGGGTCGACGGTAAGATATCCCTGCATTCGATCGTAAAAGATTTCGTCCATAAGCACACATCAGCACCAAAAAAGAAGAGATCACACAAAGAACTGGCTTTGTTGATGGATGATTTTTGTCCCCGCAGAGGGATAGAAACACTGTACCACTACGAAAAATCCGGGTTGTTAGAGAGAGCACTGGAAGTGATGAAAGAAAATATGGCGGAATTGAGCGAGGTAAACGGATCGTTACTGGATGAGTTGATAAGTTATTTCCATGAGAAAGAACTAACAGATAAGAAACGAAGAATGTTCTATGAGATACTGGGAGATATCTATCTAGCAAGAGGCGAATGGGAGGACACCTACCGTTATTACTCAAAATGTGACGATATAGGAGGGAAAAACCTGGAGTTAACAGAGAAGATAGCTGAGGTCCAGGGGAAACTGAGAAGATGGAAGGAAACCATAGATACGCACAAGAAAGCTCTAGGTAGGTATAGAAAAAAAGGGGATAAGGAAGGCGTCATCAGAGAATATCTGAAGTTGGGGGCCACCTATAGACAGAAAGGGGATTTCGAGGAAGCTGGGAGGTATTACAGTAAGGCAGAATCCTATATGCGTAAGAATGACATATCAGATGCAAGACCGATACTCTACAACAATAAAGGTATGCTTTATTTGGATCTGGGGGAGTACTCCAAAGCGGCAAAACTCTTCAAAAAGGCACTGAAAACCGGTGGAGATACCGGAACTATACATGAAAATTTGTCTCGATTGTACGAAGAGAAAGGCGATACGAAAAGGCACATCCAGCATCTCGAAAAAGCTGCTGAATTTTACGGATCTGACGGTGCATATTCTAAGGCTGTTCTTATTCACATAGAGATATCTGAATTATATCTAAAACAGGGCGACTACAAAAGGGCTTATTCACTCCTCACCAAATCACTCAATTTGGAAAGGGGGAGAAGTGGCAGCATACTGCCTTTCTCTAAAAAGAAAAAACTTACTGATAGAGAGATCGATATACATGGTCTGATGGCGGACGTGCTCAAAAACATTGGCAAGTCGGAAGATGGCATAATCCACCGTAAGATGGCTGTAGAGGGTTTGATATCAAAAGGAGAGGAAGGCAGGGCACTCAAAGAGAAACTGAAACTCGCATTCGATTATAGAGATCTAGGAAAGGATAAAAAAGCCATAGAGATACTTGAAGAAGTAGAACGGTCGGCAGAAACACTTGGTATCCCAAAGGGAGTGGTTGCTGCGGGCTTGGAAAAGTCCAGGATACTCATGAATATCGGTGAATATTCCAAAGCGGAGAGATCGCTGAGAGAGATGGAACAGTTGACTGAACAAATAAACGATAAGAAAGGTAAAACCACTACTTACAAACTCACGGTCGAGCTGCTGGGTAAGATGGGAAAAAAAGAAAAGGCTGATGTATATAGAGATAAATTAAAAAAGGTGTAGCTTTGGTCAAAGAAATACATGATATAACCAGGTCGCCTGTGCCCTGGGTCACGCGTGAAGAACACTCTTCTAAGAACGCACATTACTATTCTTTCCTACTACTGCTCCCAGGCTTTCTGCTGCTGATATATTCATTTGTGATAACCCAGGAAGATACTCTTTTCAGCAATCTTTTCTTCCTAGTCTCACTAGGATTCATCGGTACGGGCATCATCTACCTGCTGTACGTATTTTACACGTTCCACGATAACAAAGTCGATTGGGTCACATCGATACCAGGTGATGAGGACACTTACGAGGACATAGTGCTTCGAATCGACTCGTTGATCAACGCTACTGTTTACGATTTCGAAAAAGAAGAAAAGGTGGGAAAGATAAAATCACGCGACTACGAGCTAAAATTCGATGGTGGTAAATACGTACACCTGAAAACATTTTTTATTGATCGCACCAGGGAGGTCAAAATCGAAATTCGGGACATAAAATTACGCAACTACGAACATGCACTAAAGCTGAGCAGTGACATCGCGAACGCACTCGAGTCTATCGGATGTCCACCCCATTTCAAGGGAGATTGATATGAGAAGAGAGAGTCCGGATATGATGAATTGCCCAGAACCCTGGAAAAGTACCCAGAAAGGAATCAATCAGAGATTCTGGGGTGTTTTTATATCCCTTGTAATACCCGGGACGATAACCTATTTGGTTGATTTTCTTTATGGGTTCGAAATACTACGGATCGTAAGTTACACCCTGTTCGGATTGGCTGTATTGATGGTATCGGTGTGGATATACTCAAATTACGACCAAAAAGATATGTGGTACATTGATATAACTCCGAACAAACAACTGTATGAAAAAATATTATTAGAAATAAATGAGTTGCTGGATAAGAAAGGTTATGATTTTTCATCAAGAAGACCTAATAACGTTTTACCGAAAGACGATCAACACTATGTTTGGGATTTCGATATAGATCTCCATCACAACCCTTATCTTAAAATTAGGCTTTACTTGACCGAGGCTAAAGGGCGCTACAGCAGTGCGTATTTTCAAAGGCTGGAGATGTCAAATATCAGGGAAGAGAACCTATATCACGCCCAAGGATTATCAAGAAACTTACATATCATGTTAGAAGATATGGATTACGAAAATTGGAAAGATGGATCCGAGGTAGTTAACTGATCAGGGCTTACCTCTAGATTCACCCCGAATTATACCGGATACGATGATATGGCTGATCCTGATGGGCTCGGGTAGTCTTCCTCTAACTGTGAACAATTTAAGTAACCTGAGGACCTCCTGGACCACCTCGCCTTCGATCTGTATGTAAATGGGTTTGTGTTCTGTTTCGACCTCTATGATATCACCGGACCGGATCAACTGGAATTTTTCCTCCCAATCCTCGAAGTGTGCCCGCATGGCTTTTTCGATCGTATCAAAATCCGGCTTATCCCTCGATACGCTCACACACGGTATGCCGGTCTCCTCCCACAGCTTCTTCAGGTCTATGAGGTTGAAGCCACCGAGTGCTGCACCGTCCGTAAATATCATTTTTGTCTGCTCGGAGAACCGTGAATTGATGACCATCTCGATGATCCTCTCCGTAGCGTCCGTTCCATCGACTTCGACAGTCGTGGACAACACACCCTCTAGGTAATTCGGTGCTCTAACCAAGCTCCCTACGACGAGCACATCCTCATCAGAAAAATCAAAGGGTGCATCATCGATCCCTAAAGCTCTCATATGGGTCTTCATTTTATCACAAAAGCGGTAGGTTTCCCGTAACTTTGTCAACGATCTCATTGGGCCCCGGTCCCACACCCAAACAGGTCTTGGTCCCAGGTGGGATCTCGGTCAATCCAGCATCTACGACCATCCGTGCGGTCAGCCCATTCTTCCGTGCGACATCTCTCAGGAATTCCATGTGCTCCAGGTCATCACATTTGACGATAACCTTCTTCTGCCCCTCCCGGAACCACTTGTCGAAGTATTTTCCCTCTTTTTCACTTTCAACAGCACACAGAACAGAAGCATGGCTGGCCTGCACCGCTAATTTGCCAGGCGATAATTTCAAGTCCTTTCTAACAACGATCACCAATTTGTAATCGAATTCCATGATAACACCCTAGTAGATCTCTTCAGAACGCAGTTTTTCGAGCTCTTTAAGCTCTTCGTCCACTTCCTTGAGTTCTTTCTCAGCCCTCTTCTTTTTATTCTGATAATGCTCCCTTATACTCTTGGCTTGAGCCTTGCTCTTCTCCCTGGCCTCCTTGATCTGATACTTGAGCTGCTGCCTCTTCCTGGCGAGCTTCTGCATCCTGTGAAGGATGTCTTTCTCGTCCTTGAAATCGAAACCCTCGGGTCCTGGTTCTGGTGGTGCCGGCCGGTCCAATTTTGGATGGAACCAACCCATCCATTGATAAGCACCTCTGTACCACCCGACCACGAAGAAGATAACTGTAAGTGTAATCAGCATAGACCAGATATACGGCGATTGAAAATACCCCTTCTGACCGGTTTCTACTGGTAGAGAACCTAGGAAAAATCCTACCAATATGGTTATCACTACACTCATGCCCATACCTAACGTAAGCCTGTAAAGCCCGTCGAATTCCTTGTCCAGTTCCCCCTTCCTTGGAAACAGAGCATTGACTGCGGTATATCCTGGAATGAAAAATATGAACAGGATCCCCAATATCAGCTGCGCACCTTCTTTTATCATGATTACACCTAGGGATGGTTGTTTTTTATAAAAAGCTTTTTGGATTATTCGGGTCGGTCGAACTCATCGTATATCTCTCCCAAGAGTTCCTCCAACGCATCCTCGAGGGTGATTATACCGTCGAATCTACCCTCATCATCCAGGACTATAGCCATGTGTATCCTTTGTTTCCTCATGGTCTTGAATACTTCCGTTATATCATCATCATTGCCCACATAGAGAGGTACATCTCGGATATACTCCTTCACATCTCCCTTCTCCTCGCCCAAGAGGTCTTTACTGTACAATATACCGATTATCTTGTTCGTTCCATGCCGAGCAACGGGCATCCGTGTGAACCCGTGTTCTTTTATGAACTCAACTCCCTCGTCGATAGAAACCCTTGAATCCAGGACGAAGCTCTCACTCCTGGGTATCTTCACAGAATCGACTTTAAGGTCACCGAACCAGAACACTCTGTGCAGGATGTCTTTCTCGATCTCCTTTATGACCCCTTCTTCTTCCATTATCGAAGCCAGATGTCTTATGTCCGACTCACTGATATGGATCTCGTCTCCCTCTGTCTCTCCACCCATGAGTTTGATGAGTGCGTCGGATACCCATTCAAGCGCATCTATCAAGGGCTTCCATACAATGGATAGATAGTAGATCATCTTGGCGTTCCTTCTGGAATAATTTTTCTTGTTGTTTATGGCAAAACCCTTGGGGCTGATCTCCCCGAAGATGAGCAGAAGTATGGTCACTCCGCCGATGGCAAGTGAGATACCGATGTTCCCGAAGATATCGTAGGTTATCTTAGTCGCGATGGCAGAAGCTGTAACGTTAACCAAGTTGTTACCTATCAAGATAGTGATTATAGTCCGATCCATATCGGACTTTAACTTGGCGATCATCTCTGCGTTCTTCTCTTTGTCCAACCTCATCTGAGCTATGTCCACCTTCGATAGAGCTGTAAGAGCGGTCTCAGAACCTGAGAATCGAGCACTGAGGTATAGTAAAAAGACCAGAGCTAGCAGATATATTATCAGGGTCAGATCCATTTTTTATACACACTTCCACTAGGTTTCATCTATATATCTCTCTTTGCTATATTTTATACAGCTATATTAAATTTTATTCAAAATATCCTCTAGATGCTTCTTGCTCTTGATCAGTCCGTCCAAGCTCCTGCCCTCTATGACAAGATTCCCTTTGTAGTCTGATAACCTATTGAGAACGTATTCAAAGTCGATCTCCCCTTCTCCAAGAGGGCGGTGCAGGTCCTTATCACCGACGTTATCGTTAAGGTGTATGTTGACGGGTTGGAAACCTAGAAAATCATCTAATCTACCTGCCGTGTTGGCGTGTCCCACATCGAGACAAAATAACATCCCTGTTCTCTCTAGACATTCCTCCACCTCTTCGGGCGTTATACACGTAGTAGCCCACATATCCGGCATGTTCTCCAAAGGCGCTGTTAATCCATGTTCATCTGCAGAATTTTTTATTTTGGTCAAAGACTCGATAGCAAATTCCTTGGTATCTTTGCAGTATCTACCTATAGGTGAACGGACACCGGGATGTACTGTGACCTTTTCCACATCCAGCATATTAGCCATATCGAAGCATTTTACTATTTCATCCACAGCAGCTCTCCTCATCCTGGGATTCATGCTAGCTATGTTTATATCGTTGAATGGGGCGTGGATCTGGATCTCCATATCGGTTGTGCTTAGCACATCTCGGATCTCTTCTCTCTTATCCCAGCCGTGTTCTTTTTCACATAGGAATTCCCACCCATCGAAATATTCCTGGACATTTTTTAATACGTCTTCAAAGGGCTCAAGGCAGTAGACGGGGTTGGCAGCCAATATCATTATCTTTCACCTACATCGGTTAAATTCTCTATCAATAATTCAATATTCGGTGATTTTATCTTGACCTCTACGGGTCCTAGAGGTTGTTTAACCTCGGAAAAATTGATCTTACCGGTGCAACTGGCTTCTTTGAACAGTTCGAAGATGCATTTGTCTCCCTTTATGCATCTCTGCATATACATTCTAGCGGTATCTCTTATACGTGCATCCTCCAAGATCTCTTTGAAACGGTGGAGGTCCTCGGTTTCTCCGGTCAATTCATCATCTTTAAATTCCCACTCAGCATCAGGAAAGATCTCTTCCAAACAGAACATAACCGTATTCTTGTCCTCTGTTGGAAAAACATGGGTTTTCAACTCGACGGTATATTCTATATGATCTAACTCCATTTGGTTCAATTTGATCTAACTCCATTTGGTTCAATTGATTTGCAAGGAGTATAAAAACATTGGTGTACGGAGGGAGAAAAAGATTTATTACAACGGGTATTTTTCTATCCACTCGCAACAAACAACAAGGGCTCGCTAGTCGGAATACCTCATCACTCGGTATTCCAACAGCTCGAAAAGCATAGCTTTCCTCGTGGTCTACACACGTGGAACACTGTTCCACTTACTCGCCAGATAAATCTGGCTCGCCTATCCCACTCGCAAAGGGGCTCGTGGTCTAGTCACGGGGAACGATGTTCCCCTTGCTCGTCAAGCAGGCTTGACTCATGGGCCCAACTATCCACTCGCAAAAGGGCTCGTGGTCTAGTTGGTTATGATATCGCCTTCACATGGCGGAGATCGCCGGTTCGAATCCGGCCGAGCCCATTAAAATCGTAGATTTTCATGGGTGATGAAAATGCAGGAGCATTTTCGTCAAACCCACTTCGCATTCGCTCGTGTTCTCGTTCTGATTTCTGTTCTCGATACCAAATCTGATTCAATCAAAGCTCCTATTAATACGAAAAAGGATTGAAAGTCGATAACATGACAAAGAATGAAGAGATAAGGGTTGACTGTCCTATATGCGGTATTTCTATCTTATCTATCAACGATAATGAACTGGAAAAACACGAGAAAAAAGAACATGATCTAGATGGTGATCGCCCCGAATGGAAAAAAATGATCTCTAAATTCTTCACGTTTTCTATATGGATGTCAGCATTGATAGGCGGATGGGTAACAATGGTCTACGTGGGATTCGTGATAGGTTTAAGTGTGATCATCAACGCCGGCACCTTTGGATTGATTTTCTTTCTTATAAGTTCCATAAGTCTATTCGATTATAATATGGAATGATTCAACGATTACGATAACACCCTCCACACTTTTTTTCAACCCAACTTCTTCCCGAGATTTTCCAGCATTACCTCGACCATCCTGCTGAGATCGTACTCGTGCTTCCAGCCCCAGTCCTCTCTGGCTTTGGAATCATCTACGCTGTTTGGCCAGGAATCCGCGGTTTTCTGCCTTTCATCTGGTTCGTAGTGAACAACCAATTCCGGAATATGTTTCTTGATCTCAGTCTCTAAGTCCTCAGCGGTGAAGCTCAGGGCTCCGTGGTTGTAGCTCGTTCTGATCTCTATGTCTTCACTGTCAGCCTCCATCAGCTTGATCGTGCCATCGATCGCATCTTCCATGTACATCATGGGAAGCTGTGTGTCTTTATCGACGAAACACGTGTACTCGCCTTCTTCCAAAGCCTTGTAAAATATCTCGACAGCGTAATCGGTCGTTCCTCCTCCCGGCTCTTCCTTCCAACTTATCAAACCCGGATATCTGAGGCTCCTTACATCCAAACCGTATTTCTCGTAGTAATACTGGCACAGCAGCTCACCGCTGACCTTGGTCACTCCGTACATGGTTATGGGTTCCAAGATCGTGTGCTGGGGGGTGTTCTCCATGGGTGTGTTTGGTCCGAACACCGCTATCGAGCTCGCCCAGAAGACCTTGGTCTCGTGCTCTACCGATAGGTCTAAGATGATCTTCAGACCGTCCATATTCACACTCCAAGCTAGATCGGGCTTTTTCTCACCTATAGCAGATAAAAGTGAAGCAAGATGATACACTTGAGTGAATCCATATCTGTTATACAAACCGGACATGAACTCTTCATCCCTAACATCCCCTATCTCTATGACTCCATCGAAGTCATCTGGTATATGTCTATGACCTAGAGCGATAACGTTTTCTTTGCCGTACCTTTCCTGTAGTTCGGGCACCAACTCCGATCCTATCTGCCCGAAAGGTCCTGTGACGAGAATCTTTTCATCCATGGTTGAACACCTTTAACGTGGATTTGATAGATTTTAATAACCTTTTCCCTCATTTAAGAGCCCGATTTCTGTAAAGATCTTTGTCGATCACAGATAACATCTCATCAATATCCAAACCACCACTCAAAAAACCATTTATCCTTTCTACTTCCAACTCCGGTGTCTCGATCATGTCGTTGTAACTTACATAGATAACTTCCATATCGGAGTGCTCTTCTATCTCCCCTTCCAAAACTTTTAGGTATTTTTTGAACATGTCTCTAAGTTCTTCATTGGATATGTCATCGGGGTCCTCTCCCCTCCTTTCCAGCATCTTCTTTTGGGATTCGATAACCTCACTGAGGTTCCTCTTCATGAATATAACCTTATAGGTATATCCCTCAGGGAGGTGTTTGATCAGCTCTGCCAGCACCTTCACCGCTTTGCCCTTGGCTTCGGGCACCCAATCGGTATCATCAGGGAGTTTTTTTACTCTTTCGAATTCGTAGTAGCCCTTGGGGTTATCGATATTAGCTGTTCTGACGTTATCGGTCAGCGGTTCTATGCCTCCTCTGTCGAGCATGCTCATCATCATGGACGTGCCGCATCGAGGGAGTCCAGATACGATCACGATCGTTTCTTCATTCATTTAGTTAACACCTTGTTTCTATCTGTATATCCGCTTATAATTACGGGTCACTATTATTTTTTTCTACGTAGATTTGGTGTGGTTTTTGTTTTCTATTTTACAGTGATAAATTTAATAAACCTCCTTCGATGATACACACTTGATGAAGATCGATGTCATGGTCATAATGGTCATCATTTTAACTTTATTAATGGCGGGTTGTTCGAATCCACCAAAACCCCCTGCATCTGAATTACCGAAATTGACGGTTGATTATGATGTGATACACGGAGAAAAAGATTTAACAATTTTTTACATACATGGTATCGAGGAAACCAGATATTCCAATATCTCTCTGCGTCTTAACGACGAATTGATCACGTTCAAGAACGATACCTTCTGTTTGGAACATAAGATGGAATTCCAAAATTTTTCTATCGCTGTGGACGTATGGCTGCTCAATAAACACTACAATTACAATGGAACCTATAATATCTCAAAAGAAGAAGAGATAATATATGAGGTCACCTATTACGATGGCGATATGGAAGAGATCGAATCGGACGATTTTCCCTTTGTAGAGAGGGTCAACCTCATGGAGGAACTAGAGGATGCGTAAGATACCTACATCACTGCTGTTGGTCGGGCTATTCGTTCTGCTTGCTGGAGTCACGGCAGTCGCTATAATTACGGGCATCCTACCTATAAGAGATATACTTACTAGTTTTTACACCTTCGTTTTCATCCTAGTTCTTATATCCATACTGGGCATAATCGGAGCACTTTTCCTGGGGATGTTCATCTCCCACAGAGTATTTTCCTCTAGAGAGTTCAATGTTTTCGAGGAGGAGATGCTCAAGATGAAAAGAGATGTGGAATATATGAAGGAAAAAATCGAAGAGATGGAAGATGATTAAACAAGGATCATTAGACCAATCTTTCAGGACATATATCCCTTCTAGAACAGTGTAAACATTTGCCTTCTCGATTATGATTCCTGTGTACTTCACCAGTTTCCTTTGCTTCTCTCATCTCCTCCACTTTTTTGATCAACAACTCTTTGAGTGATTCGTCGTAATCCACCTCGAACTCCTTATCGCCGTATTTTACAATACCAAGTGGGGGAGCCTCTCCCTGTTCCTCTTCGAGTAACAGGCAGTATGCTGCCACCTGGAGGATGTGTGAGAAAAATGGTCCTCTAGGCACCCTTCCTGTCTTCACTTCGACTGGTACCTTTTTTCCCTCTTTTTCTATTATGTAATCTGGCCTACCTCTGATCTTATACTTTTCAGACGTCAGAATTTTTGCTTCTTCCTTCAATCGATCTACATACTTTACATCACCCTCTAACACATCGAGTTCTTTCCTTTTTTTATCGGCTTCACTTTGAAGACTGAGAGAGTGTTTTAACCAGTAACTAGCACCGATCAACCAAGATAGTGAAAGCAGCTGGGTAACCCTTGCCAAAGTGAAGTCCGCAAAATACAGCGTCAAACTGATGACGGCCATCATGGTAGCCACCATCGCAAATATCAATATAACTCTCTCCGCTGTAAGGCTATCTTCTTTCCACAAACCGCGTTCACTCAAAAACAGTAAGAACGTTGCAGCGAGCAGCCAAATTAGTGAAGTCACAAGAAAAATCTGGTGGATATACTTATCTGGATTCAATAGTGTAAGGCCTATCACAGATACTATGGAAGATGCAACAGCCAGCCACAATATGATGTTCTCAAGCTTCCTGGATTTATCTTCCTTTTCTTTCACATCCCCCAGCTTATCTCCGAATTCCTTATGTTTCTTAATGCCCTCCTCGAGTTTTTTATCGACTTCTTCCTGCTCTTCCGAGCTAAGCCACCAGCTCAAAGGACAGTAGCCGTACTTTTCAATATCACCTGCGGAAATCCATTCTTCGCCCATGCGCACCTTTTAATAATTCTGTGTCAAATAAATATATTACGGTCATTAATCCTAGAACATATCGTCGATTTCTTCGGTGGTGAAAACACCTTTTTCAGTGATATAACCCGTGATGAACCTGTTCGGCGTCACATCGAATGCCGGATTCTTCGCTTTCGAACCGTCGGGCATTATACAACTGCCCATCACATCACATACTTCGGACCTGCCCCTCTCTTCGATAGGGATGTCCATGCCGCTTTCTGTCTCGGGATCGAAAGTTGTCACCGGGGCGGCAACATAGAACGGTATGTTATTCTCTTTGGCAACCACCGCCTTTTCATAGGTACCGATCTTGTTTGCTATATCACCGTTGGCGGCTATCCTATCAGTGCCTACGATGACCATATCTACCTCTCCCCTCTGCATGTAGTGCCCAGCGGCGTTGTCCACTATCACTGCATGTGGGATACCTTCGTTGTAAAGTTCCCAAGCCGTCAATCTAGCTCCCTGCAGCCTGGGTCTGGTTTCATCAGCGAAAACGAAGATATATTTCCCTTGTCTCCAAGCCTCTCTTATCGGAGCTAAAGCCGTACCGTAATCCACGGTTGCCAACGCACCTGCATTGCAGTGGGTCAGTATATTGTCACGGTCGTTGATCAGATCCGCTCCGTGCACCCCTATCGATCTGCACTTTTCGACCACGCTGTTCGCATATTCTTCAGCTGCTGATGCAGGATCGTCTCCCATGTTCTCCATCATGTAATCCACTGCATAAAATAGGTCATAAGCCGTGGGTCTGGCGGATTTTATGACCTCCGCAGCCTTTTCCAAGTCCTTTTCCTGCAAGGCCGCCTGGGCCATACCGTAAGCTGCCGTGACCCCGATAGCGGGTGCCCCTCTGACCATCATCTCCTTGATGGATCTTTTTATATCATCGTAATGCTGAGCGGTGAAGTACTTGAGCTCTCTTGGTAGATATCTCTGGTCTATCATCTCTACCATATCATCTTTCATCCACACCGCCCTCATATCCTCGATACCTTCACCTGTTTTTACCTTCATATCAAGACCTCGTCGATCGGTATGCTTCCCATAATTTCGGAACTGTGTCCATCTGTCTTATCATTTCCGGTTCTACCCATCGGTATTCGACGTTCTCCCAGTTGAGCTTTACCTCTCCCTTTGCTTCGAAAATGAACGGATGTACCACCCACACTTTGTCTTCATAGCGGACGTGCACCGGATCTCCGGATGAGATATAATCTACATCCATGCCGGTTTCTTCTTCTATCTCCTTCTCCGCTTGTTTTCTCGGGGTGTCCTCTATATAACCAGAGATCGCCGACCATTTTTCTCGATAGCTCCCGACCTCGTCTCCCCTTTTTACCAACAATACCTTTTCATCTTTCAGTAGAAATGATGTGACTACAGGCTGTTTTTTAACATCCTTCAGATCGACCTCGCCGGTTGTCCCGTCGACTTCGACTACATCTCCATCCTTGAATATGTCTATGGGGATGTTGTCAACGAGTGGTATATCTGAGATGATCGCTCCCGACGCGACTATGGTCTCCGTGCTTTCGTTTATCATGGCCTTCGGTGCGTTCCCGTTCCTCTTCAGTTGGTATATCACGTAAGAACCAACGGTGCTGCCGATGCCCGAATGGAACACCAAGATAGAATCTCTGATTTCCCTTCCCTTTACAGTCCCCTTATAGGGTTCAGCATCTCCGAGAAACGACACGCGGCTGTCTAGAACGACTACTTTTCCCATCGCTTTACCCTCGGAGATACCCCGGCCTTGGATCAACATGTTATCATCTCCAGCAGGGTATCCCTATCGGCATAGAGCACTTCCTGACCCGTCAATTTCGGTAGATAAGTAGCCGCCTTTCCGGAATCCGTGGCTGAGACGGAATATTCATTTTCCAGAGGGCTCACCACCATGCATGTATCTGCTACTACGTTCCCGAATCTTTCTATCGTTTTGACCGCTTCTGGATTCTGTTCTTTTACGTACCTGCTTGTGTAGAGTCTCAAGTCTGGTGCATCCTCCCTTTTTTTCTTTCCTTCCAACTTTTTTGCGATGTTTCTTATCTCTTCTTCGGACAGATGAGGGCAGCCGATGACGATCACTTCAGGTTTATTCCCTGAGACCAGTTCATCCCTCAACTCTTGGATATCTTTTCTTGATACATGTATTATCTCCAGGTCTTTGACGTCGAAGTCATCTGCTTCAGGCGTTATATCTTGAACATGATAAAGAGCAACTGAACCTGTGGCTGCCATGGCGGCACCGAGAGATTTCATCTCGTCCTCATCGGGTGAGATACCTTGAAAGTACGGGATCCCGTCTCCCACTTGTTTTCCCACTATGTATCCCAGGAGTGCTGTTGAAGTCTCTTTCTCCGTTTGAATAATAACTGTGGGCGCACGGTTTTCCTTGCGGTGCAGTCCGTAATCGGGTGTCTTGCCTATGAGAGCCGCCATCAGTGCGGACGGACCACCCTCTCTGTTGGTCCTGGCCCCTAGTACGGAATTGGCAAAAGACACTGCTGAGCTCTCGCTCCATGCCAGATGATCACCTTTCTTCGGTCTGTTGCCGGCAAAATAAGGAGTGCAGGTGCATGAGATTTGGATACCCATCCTGCAGTATGCATCGATCAGCCGTTTTTGTTTTTCCCTGAATTCATCCGACTCGTTCATCGGATTCTGCAGGTCCATGCCCGCGGGATTCAGCATGGATTTGACCTTTACTTTTGCCTTTCTTGAAAAATCTTCGATGAATTCCAGACCCGCGTCACCCATGGTCTTGTAAGACACACCGGCTATCTGTGCTGATTCTATAGGGATCAGTTTCTCCGCACCGTATATCTCACCCAGGGCTACCAGCAGTTCCATGGCCTTGGCTGGACCGTCACCTTCTTCACCGTCGAGAATCCTTTCCTCCTCTCTTGTCAAATGCATGGTATCAAAACTTGAATATGAGAGTGCCGCAGGCC
>CAZHUM010000029.1:0-24579 GCA_964535805.1 uncultured Thermoplasmata archaeon | reverse complement strand
GTGTTATAGTCAAGGACACGACTATTATGTAATTTTAGTGTGTCCTTGACTAGCAGTGGAGGACAAAACTGAATTACAGAGGAATGAAATTCCTCTTCTTTCTCAAGCATGGCTTTCGAAATACAAAGAAGTTTTGTCTTCCACTATAATTGAATCCCTAGATCATTTTTATTCGAACTACCCGATGACCATAATCCTTATATTTCGTGATGATTTACCTACTTCTCCAACTCGTTACATTTCAAAATAACAGAAGGGGACAACAATGTTAAACGCCGAAATCAAAACTGAGAAATTGAAAGATATGGTAGAGATCTTAGAGACGATAGTAGATGAAGTAAAGCTGAATATCGATGGAGAGGGTATCACGATCAAAGCTGTCGATCCAGCTCATGTTGCCATGGTCGATATGTCGCTCAAAAAGGAAGCCTTCGAAAGCTACGAAGCTGAAGAGACTGAATTGGGTATCAATCTAAATAAAATAGACCAATTCCTTGCACTCGCGAGTGCGGGTTCAGTGGTCAAGTTAGAGCACGTCGAAGACGAGAATAGATTGACGCTCCAGGTGGAGAACATCACCCGAAAGATGCCGCTTCTCGATACCGCGGGCATGACGGACCCGAGCGTCCCTCAATTGGACCTGCCGATCAGTTTGAAACTCGAGGGGAAACATCTGTTGAAGGGTGTGAAAGCCTCTCAGAACATCTCGGACCACGTAGCGATAACCGCCGGACCCGACGGATTCGAGATATTCTCCGAGGAAGACGAAGACAATGTAAGACTGGCCCTGTTAGAGGATGACCTGTTGGAGCTGAATGCCAAGGAAGAAGTTCGCTCTCTTTTTGCATTGGACTACTTCTCCAACATGATCAAATCCGTGGCAGCAAACACACCGATCCATGTGGAACTGGGTAAGGACTACCCCATCAAGATGGAGTTCGACTACGCCGACGAGAACGGACACGTTAGGTTCTTACTGGCACCGAGGATCGAGAGCGTGTGAATAAACTAAGATAATAATACGAGACAGATCAATCCTGAGATCAATGTAAAGGTACCAGTCCACATCATAAAACTCGCTGTTTTAAATTCAGTTTCTTTCTTATCTAGGTCCTCTCCGAAATTCATTATATTAAATGGGCCACCGAAAACAGTTTGACCGTGTCCACCTGCTACTTCGTACCTACCCCTTCTCCTTTGAGGGGCAGATAAGAACACCATTATTATCCCGAGGATGATGGGATAGACCGGACTAGAAATGTACGATATGATCGCAGTCAGTATTATCATGGAGATCAGAAACATCCATAAATTCCCTTTCGTCCTTAATTTTGTTGTTATATCAGGAGAATATAAGAAGATGATAAGAAGTGAGATCACGAGATAGAACAATCCAAACACACATCCATATTCACCTGGTAATAACATCGATAACAGTATATTATGGATATTATTCTATATTAAGCTTACCACTATTTTTACTTCCTTCAACCCTCGAGCGACTCCTTCTGCACCGCCAACAGTTCCTGGATACCTTCCTCGGCAGCATCCAGCATGGCGTCGTGCTGCTCTCTGGTGAATGTAGTGCCCTCTCCCGTAGCCTGCACCTCGATGTAATTGCCTTTAGAGTCCATCACCACGTTCATGTCCACATCGGCGTTGAAATCTTCCTTGAAGCAGAGGTCGAGCATCACTTCGCCGTCCACCAATCCTACGCTGGTCGCCGCCACCTGTTCAACAACGGGATTCTGCTCTATCACCCCGTCGAGCATCAGTTTATCTACCGCAAGCATCAGTGCGACCCATGCACCTGTAACGGATGCGGTCCTAGTGCCGCCGTCGGCCTGCAGAACATCGCAGTCGATCCAGATCGTCCTCGGGCCCAGGGAATCCATGTCCAAAGCAGCTCTTAGGCTCCTGCCTATCAACCGCTGGATCTCCTTCGTTCTTCCTCTTGCCCCTTTCCTCTCCCTTCTGATCCTTGTATCTCCGGAACCGGGCAGCATACCGTATCTAGCCGTTAGCCAACCGCTTTCGTTCTCATCGTCGTTACCCATCCAAGGAGGTACACTCTCTTCGATCATGGCGGTACAGATGACCTTCGTCTTACCGCAGTCGATGAGAGCGGAACCCGTCGGGTTGTCCAGTGCATTCGGTATTATAGTCGTTTCTCTGATATCCAAGTTATTTCTATCTTCTCGTCCGATATGAAACACCTTGGGAGAATACAAATCTATCCAATAAATAATTTCGGTTATCAAAAGTATTATTATACTCGTCTAGAATCCACTCCCATGGCATCGCCGGAAGAAAAAAAACTCATCGCCAAGGGTGCAGAAGCGGAGATCTGGAAGATGTCCTGGAGGGGTAGGGACGCAGTCGTAAAGAAAAGGGTGAAGAAAGGATACAGACATCCAGAACTCGATTCCCGCATACAGAAAGAACGCATCCGCAGCGAAGCCAGACTTATGAGGGGCGCCCGAAAAGCAGGTGTGCCGGTACCCATAATCTATGACTTGAGGGAGGAGGAGTGGACTATGACGATGCAGTATTTCTACGGAGAGAGGGTCATCGACGCGATAGAACAAGGTCTAGATATAGACTTTAACCAGCTCGGTAGATACGTGGGTAAGCTCCACAGCCAGGGGATAACCCATGGGGACCTGACCACGTCGAACATACTCTACAACGATGCGGAAAACAGCTACTGCTTCATCGACTTCAGTCTGGGAAAAAAGGCCTCATCGGTCGAAGACATGGGAGTGGACCTTCATCTCATGAGGGAAGCCCTGGTCAGCGTCCACGACGACCCCCTGATCAAATTTGATAAGATAATCACTGGATATAAGCAGGAATTACAAGATCACAAAACGGTTATAGAGAAGGTGGCTGACATAGAAGGGAGAGGTAGATACCGATGAAATTGAACGTTATCACTTCAAACGAAGGTAAGTATCGTGAGTACAAAGCTAAATTGAGTGACTGCTACGAAGTGAAGATGCTGAACGCCGGCTACGACGAGATACAGACAGATTCACTTGACGAGGTCGTTGACCACGGTCTAGGACAGCTGAGCTCTTACGCACCGCTGATAATCGACGACAGCGGCATCTTCATCGACGCTCTGAAAGGTTTTCCAGGAGTTTACTCGTCTTATGTATACCACACCATAGGATTAAACGGGGTCCTCTCTTTGATGGAGGGTATGGAGGGGACTGAAAGAAAAGCGAGGTTCGAGTGCATCATCGGTATGCTCGACAGCGAAGGAAACGCACATAAATTCAAGGGGATAACAACCGGTGTGATAACGAAAGAGAAATTAGGCCGCCACGGCTTCGGTTATGACCCGATATTCAAACCGGATTCAAGCGACAAGACCTTCGCCGAGATGGACAGCGATAGTAAGAATGAGTTGAGCCACCGTGGGAAGGCTGTAGATAAACTGATCTATTTTATCGAAGAACATCGTTAAACATTATGTCGCTCTAGATACCTACTTGTATCTTTTTCTGTCTTTACCCCTACCCTTCTTATCTATCTCCTGCTCGAGATACTCGACCCATTCCTTCATCTCCTTCTGCAGGAAAGTTTCCTCTTTACTCGAATATGTCTGTGGAATATACTCGCTGAGATAGGCACCTAGGAGTCCACCTGCGAAGATACCTGGCAGAGCTGGAAACAGCACGAAAAAGAAGGTATCTCTACCATAAAGCATGATCCCACCTAAAATCTCTATATTTACCAATATCTGGGGCAGCCATACTAATACGGAGAACGTCATTATGATGGTGAATATGCTCGCCAAGATACTAGCTGTGAAGATCGTTTTGAATGAGTATCTGCTGAGCAGGAAACCCATGTACATAGTCATTAGAAACGGAGCGAGGAACAGGATCGTTGACAGTTCGACAGGTAAACTCGGTAGCTGAATATAATTTATATCCGCTAAAATATACGCCGTTCCCACGGATGAGATTGTCACGCTATCTATGAGGGCGTGAAATGTCACATCACCCCATTTTTTAATATCCACATTATCTATCCGAACCACCTCCTTCTGGTTGTTCCAAAGGATAATATATCATCTCTCCGGCAACGCTTACATTCGATGTTCGTGCCCACCCTTCATCGCGGAATTCAGGGTAGAAGAATCTCGCTCTTTTATCTACGAATAAGAAGTTCCACGGACCACCCTTTTCGAATGTCTCGAATAGTGGTGAAGGATAAGTGGTTGGGTTCTGCCAGTCAGGGTGATGAATAATCTCAGAGATGTTGTGTTCTAGAGGTGGAAGTTCATAAGTTTTTGATTCACCAGGTTCCAGTACAATATTACCATCCAGCTGGTAAAGAAGTGGACCTTTACTGCCGATGTAGTTACTCCAAGAATAACCGTTAAGGAAGACCTTGAACTGTATATTATAGACTTCTATTGGTAAGGAACCATTGTTCCAAAGCTTGATCGTAGTGTTTATCCACAGAAACCCCTTCAACTCTCCGCTGTTATTGTATGCTATATTGTGTTCCATGTCCACATCGCTAATTACATAGTTAAAGTGGGATTCAGTTTCTAAAATCTTTGAATATGTGTTTGTATTATAAGCCATGTAGCCAGTACAAATCAAACCGATGATGATATATACAGCGGTCAGAACTATTATCTTCCTTTTCATGTTTTGAATACCTTAAGATTTGGTTCGTTATCCGTAAAGCGGTGGATGAGCCGATTTTTGTTCCATGTCCTTTTGGGCTTGCTTTGTCTGAGCCACCATCTTGGAGTACTGTTCTTCCAGCTGTTCAGCACTTTCGATAAGAGATTCAGTCTCTATGTCCAGGTCCATATACTTGGCGAATTTCTGCAGTATCTTAGCAGCCGCTCTCGGGTCCGGCATCTTTGGTTTTCCTTCGACCAGCATACCCACGGCTTCTAATTTCTTCTCGTGTGCATAGAGGAGCATCGAACTTGAGATCCCCGCGATAGCTCCTCTCTCTATTATATCGAGATCTAATTCTCTTGCTTCATCTTCAGCCGAGTGTGTGCTTAAAACACCCCATACCTTGTTCTCCTCCTCTGAATCTTCTCTTTCCTGAATCCCATCGAATATGATCACCTCTTTGACACCGTGGTCCATCCCCCAATCTATGATCGCCTCTGATAATGATTCCGATAACTCCGGTGGTATCACCATATCCGACTTGACCAGCATTATGCCGTCTCCAGCAAAAAAACGAACCGGTCTCCTAGGGACCCCGTCGAATATCACGGCGGTCGGTGGGAATTTATCGCAGTTTATCGACGCGATCTGTTCCAACTCTAGTGTATTGATCAACTGCTCGGAAGCGATCCCTCCTATCAACCCCGTACCGGGAAATCCAGCGACTAATACGTTGATATCTGGTATATCCCTATCCGTTATCACATCATAGCATGGTTTTTCCATTTGAACACCTTGAATTGGGTCGCCATGCTGTAGTGTTGATTTATATTTTTTCGTTGTATGTGATTGATCTACCATCCACGTTCCTGCAGCCTCTCGCTCTCCGGTATATCTTCGATGTTCTGTCCTCTCATCGCTTCTCCGAGTCCATCTGAGACCTCGGCGATCTTGTCCGGGTTGTCGAAATGTGTAACGGCCTGCACGATCGCGTTGCCCATCCTCTCCGGGTTCTCTGACTTGAATATACCGCTTCCCACGAAGACTCCGTCGCTGCCCATCTGCATCATAAGTGCCGCATCCGACGGCGTCGCGATGCCTCCGGCGGCGAAGTTGACCACTGGTAATCTCTGCAGGCCCGCCACTTCTTTAACGATCTCGTAGGAGCATCCGTACTCTTTTGCTGCATCCACTAACTCGTTCTTGTCCTTCTCTTTTAGCTCGTGGATAGCTCCCCATACCTGCCGTTGATGTCTAACCGCTTCGACGATATTTCCCGTTCCAGCTTCTCCCTTGGTTCTCATCATAGCCGCTCCTTCGTCTATCCTTCTTAGGGCTTCTCCCAGGTCCCTGCATCCGCAGACGAACGGAACCTTGAAATCTGATTTATCCACGTGGTAGAACGGGTCTGCCGGCGTGAGGACTTCTGACTCATCGATCATATCCACACCCAGAGATTCGAGTACCTGCGCTTCTACGAAGTGCCCAATCCTGCACTTCGCCATCACGGGGATGTCCACTGACTCTAAGATCTCTTTAACCTTCTTGGGATCGGACATCCTGGCGACTCCACCTGATTCCCTGATATCCGCGGGGACCCTTTCTAGAGCCATGACAGCCACCGCACCTGCTTCTTCAGCGATTATCGCTTCATCGGCGTTGGTGACGTCCATTATCACACCGCCCTTCTGCATCTTAGCGAATCCTCTTTTTACGAGTTCTGAACCGTAACGTAATTTAGACATATCCAAATCTATCGGCATTTTACCACCTAGATATCGATATTTGTGGGTGATATTTGAAGATTACTGAAAAAGGACTGATGTACTCGAATATATAGGGAAAAAATAATATAAGATATGGTTCTTAACTATGAATATGATAGAAGTTGGGTTGGGTCTAGTGATACTGGGGATCATACTGTTCATAATCGAGGCATCGGAACCCGGTTTCTTTATCGCTATACCTGCAGGAGTACTGTTGGTTTTAGGGGTGATCGCGGTCTTACAACCCGATATTTTGATGACGATATGGACCCCTCTGATAGTCGCGATTTTGGTGATACCTTTGATGATGATCTCGATGAAATTCTATCAGAAGATATCACCACCCACCAAGCCGACCACTACCATGAGCTCTTCTCTCATCGGAAAGACGGGAAAAGTCATGCAGAAAGTAGAGCCGGATGAGATCTCTGGAAAGGTAAAGATAGAGCATCAGATATGGAGTGCGACATCCGAGAAAGAGGATATCGATATCGGAGAAAAAGTTATAGTGACAGATAGTAAAGGAGTCCACATAGTAGTAAAGAAAAAAGAAGATTAAGGAGGAAAAAAGATGATAGACTTAGGTCTAATCGCGTTGCTGGTAATCGGCGTCATTATATTTGCGATAGTTGCAGGAAGAACGGCTTTTTGGATCATACAACCCTACGAACAGGGTATATACATCAAATTAGGTAATTTCGTGAAAACACTGGATCCAGGTGTGAACATAGTTGCACCTTTCATATCCCAGGTGATCAAACTCGATCTTAGAACCCAGGTGCTCGACGTTCCAAGGCAGGAAGTTATCACAAAAGATAACTCACCCACCAACGTTGATGCGATCATCTACATCAAGGTGGTTGACGTATCCAAGGCGTACTTCGAGGTGACGAATTACAAGGCAGCAACGATCAATCTGGCACAGACGACGCTCAGGTCCGTTATCGGTGACATGGAACTCGACGAGATACTGTACAACAGGGAGAGGATCAACACTCATCTCAGACAGGTGCTGGACGAGGCAACCGATGCCTGGGGTGTAAGAGTCGAATCGGTAGAGATCAGAGAAGTCGATCCAGTAGGAACGGTCAAACAAGCGATGGAGGAACAGACCGCTGCAGAGAGGAAGAGAAGAGCGGCGATCCTCGAAGCAGACGGGAGTAAAAGATCAGCTATCCTCAAAGCCGAGGGTAACAGGAGATCCAGGATCCTCAACGCGGAGGGTATCAGACAGAGTAAGATACTCACTGCTGAAGGTACCAGGATGGCGGAGATACTTGAAGCGCAGGGTCAATCACAGAGGTTGAGGGTGCTGGCTTTAGGTGCCAACACACTTGACGAAAAAGCACTGACTTATCTCTCTCTAGACACGCTGAAAGCCATGGCGGACGGCGAAGCGACGAAGATCATATTCCCATTCGAATTGACGAGACTCGTAGAAGGCGCTTCGGAATATCTAGGTGCATCTAGAAAGGTACCCAGCAGAGAACCGACCGAGATCAGAGAACTGGAAGACATAGTGGGTAAAGCGGAGGACATCCTCGGCGAGATACCCGGCAGAGAAGAGATGAAAAGAGAGATCGACGAGATCGAGAAGAAGGTCAAGAAAGGAACAGCGGGAAAAGATAGAAAAGAGATACAGGCAGAAGCGGAGAAAGGTGCTAAAGAAGTGCTGGGCGAGATAGGCGGTCTGGACGTAGAGGAAGACGAAGAGGAATAACTCCTCGTTAAAAAACCCCTTACTTTTTTATTTCATATTTCTTACAACAACATTGATCATTTATCATCAATAGGAGATCGGTATGGTTAGATGAGTGGAGTAAGTGTATTGGGTAAAAACACCTTCTTGAGAATGAGCAGAGAGTATCTTTCCAATTGTTTGATCTCGTTATGTAGTAATAGAATGAAAAGACATAAATAAGACACATGAACAATATTTCATATGTATGACGGTTTATTTGATTGTCTGGTAAATTCCAACAGGAGAAAGATACTCTACTGTATAGGTTTCGAAGTCAAGTGTGTCAACACCATAACGAAATGTTTGAACCTCGAGCAGTCGTTGGTGAGCCATCATCTGAAACAGCTCTCAAACTGCGGACTGGTTGAAAAAGAAAGGAAAGGTAAGAAGATATTTTACAAGGTCTCCAGCGAAGAAGTGATCGATCTTCTACAGAGCGCAAAGATATTAGGCGATGACCTGGGGGGCTGCTCAAATGAGTGAAGGAAGTAAAGGACACAGATTACATTTTTTCGAGAAGTATCTGACACTTTGGGTCGTTCTCTCCATATTCGCGGGTTTGATACTTGGGAAAACCATCCCCCAGATAGGTAGGCACATATCGGATATGACCTATTACCAGGTATCACTACCGATAGCCGTACTACTTTTCTTCATGATCTATCCCATAATGGTCCAGATAGATTTTAAAAAGGTATTGAAGGCGGGAAAGAGTCCAAAACCCGTGGGTTTGACTTTGGTCGTCAATTGGGGCATCAACCCCTTCACCATGGCTTTCTTCGCTTGGATCTTCATGCGGATAATCTGGTCTCCATTTATAGACCTACCTCTAGCTAAGGAGTATCAAGCAGGTATGATTCTGCTCGGAATAGCTCCTTGTACGGCTATGGTTCTGGTCTGGAGTTACCTGTCGGATGGGAACATGGGACATACGCTTATCATGGTAGCGATCAACTCACTTACGATGCTCTTTCTGTACGGCCCGCTAGCTGGATTACTTCTGGGTATAAGCGCCATCCCCGTCCCTTGGGAGACCATAGCCTTCTCCGTCGCAGTGTATGTAGGACTGCCTCTTTTAGCTGGTTACACGTCTAGAAATTATCTTCTCAACAAAAATGGAGAAAAGTGGTTCGAAGAAAAGTTCGCCAAAGACCTGCATTATGTAGCTATAATCGCCCTGCTGACCACCCTCGTTGTTCTATTTAACTTCCAAGGGAAGGTGATCCTCGAACAGCCCTTGATCATCGGGATGATAGCTGTTCCTCTTCTCATCCAGGTGTTCGTAATATTCGGTATTACGTATTTCCTAGCCCATAAGATACATCTCGAGTACGAAGACGCAGCCCCCAGTGCCCAGATCGGTGCCAGCAACCACTTCGAGGTGGCTATTGCGGTAGCTACCGTACTCTTCGGGATAGAAAGCGGTGCAGCACTGGCAACTGTGGTGGGGGTCCTGATCGAAGTCCCCGTTATGCTGATCCTGGTCAAGATCTCTTTGAGAACCAGGGGGTTCTTTAGATGAAGAGTTTACTGATATCAGACATCCACGGTAACTACGAAGCCCTCAAAAGGGTCTTGAAGTTGGAGGATTGGGACCGCGTCTACTGCATGGGAGATATAGTTGACTACGGACCATCTCCGGATGGATGTGTACGTCTATTGAGGGAGCAAGCCGATCATAACGCAAGAGGAAATCACGACAATGCGGTCGCTTTCGGAGTAGATTGTGGATGTGGGTACGAGATAAAGGAACTTTCCATCGAAGTGCGAAGATTCACTTTGAACGATTTGACAGGATCCAGCCTTGAATTTCTTCGAAACCTCCCGTTAACATCGAAAGTAGAAAACAAATTGTTGGTCCACGCATCGCCAGAAGATCTATTCAGCTATCTGAAACCGACGACCCCTTCAGACGATTTCCATATCTTCGATAGGTACGATGAAGAAATCGTTCTGCTCGGTCATACACACATCCCGATGGATAGGAAGATCAAGGGAAAAAGGTACATAAATCCAGGGAGCCTCGGTCAGCCCAGAGACGGCGACTGGAGACCGTCGTACTGCATAATGGTAGACGAGAACATCACATTCCAGCGGTTGGATTACGATATCGACTCCGTTATCGAAAAGATGGAAAAAATAGGGCTGCCGGACAGAGCGATAAGGATATTAAGAGAGGGGAAAGTAGTCCCTTGATCTTATCCCTTGACCACCCTCTCCACGATCTCCACTGACCTGCCGATATATCCTTCCGGTCTGAAAGCATCTTCGAGCTCTTTCTCACTCATGAATTCTAAGATGTCGTCTCTTTCCATCAGAACATCTTTTAGATGCCTTTTCTCAGCCCTTGCCTTCATGGACGCCTCCCTCAAGATCTCGTGTGCTTCCTGCCTGCTGATACCCTTCTCGGCCAGTTTCATCATCACCGCTTCGGCCATGACCAGACCCTTGTTGAGCTCAAGGTTCTTCTTCATGTTCTCGGGGAACACTTCCAGGTTTCTGAACAGCTTCTCGCTCTTCACAAGGATATCATCCAGTAGTACCAGAGTGTGTGCAACGGTGATCCTCTCCGACGAGGAGTTGGTCAAGTCCCTTTCATGCCATAGGATGCTGTTCTCGAAGGTAGGATAAACGAAACCACGCAGGGTCTTTGCAAGTCCACAGATGTTCTCGGAAAGGATCGGGTTCTTCTTGTGTGCCATGGTCGAACTACCAACCTGTTTCTTCACGTCGAAGGACTCTGCAGCCTCCATTATCTCCGGTCTCTGAAGGTTCCTGACTTCCGTCGAAAACTTCTGGAGCGATGCGGATATATTGGCTGCCAGGCATATCAACTCCGTATATCTATCTCTACCAACCACCTGACCGGATGCGGTCTCGATACCGAGACCTAGGTCTTCCATGACCAGTTCTTGGATCTTCTCCGCTTTATCCCCTAGAGCCGCACCACTTCCAACGGCACCGCTCATCTTTCCCACGGCTATCCTCCTCTTCGTTTCCTTCATCCTCTCGAGATGTCGGTCTATCTCGGCGATATACACCGCGAGCTTGAGTCCGAAGGTTATCGGCACGGCGTGCTGACCGTGTGTCCTCCCCACCATTATGGTATCTTTGTGTTCCATAGCTCTATGGGCTAGGGTTTTCCTCAGATTCTTTAGATCATCTTCCAAAAGTTCTACCGCTTCCTTCAACTGAAGGGCCATCCCGGTATCGATCATATCGTTGGACGTGGCACCGAGATGGATGTACTTCTCGGAGTCACCGCAGAAACTACCCAGGACTTTAACCAGTGCCATTATATCGTGTTTGGTCTCCTCTCGCTCCACCCTTTCGACTTCCTTCCAGTCGACTTTCGCAGTGGTGGCGTTCTCGGTGATCACGTCCGCTGCTTCCTGTGGGATGTTCCCGACCTCCGCATGCGCTCTCGCCAGTGCGGCTTCCACCTCCAGCAGTTTCTGCGTCTTGTTCTTCTTGCTCAAGATACTTTTGAATTCTTTGCGACCATACCGATAATCCAGCGGACAGACCAATGTATCGTCTAGGCTCATTCGATTCCCATACCCCTGTTCGTCTTATCGATGCTCTTCATCTTGTCCTCTTCCAATTCCATCATCGCCCTTATGGCATCGACGTTCTCGGGCACGATGTCGCTCTCCTGGTGTATGCCTTGGTAATAGTACAATGTGCCGTCCTCGACCTTGACTCCGTCCTCCCAGACGGCGATCTCGTTGATATCACACCTTGGATTACCCCTGTCTTTGGCCCATTCCATTATCTTAGCCGTGGAATCGACCCCCTGGGATGCGTTGAAGAATTTTACCCTCGGTGTTTCTCCCCACTTGTCCAACACTTCATGTGTATTCAGGTCTTCCTTCAGATCTACTATAACGCTGTGAAGGTGCATTATCGTGGTCGGTACTTTCACAGCCGTTGTTTGGATGTTGATCTCTGGAACGACGCTCTGCACGTCCGGTCCGTGATGTGACGGTATGTCCAACACGGGATCTATGGAGTTGATCGGCCCTCTTTTCGTATCCCACGGGTCCGCTCCCCTTCGGATCATGACTGCTTTACAGCTTTCGAATCCAAAGTCACGATGTATCGGATACAAAGTCCTGAGCAGTCCGGTGGTGTTGCATGAGACAACTCTCAGATAATCAGCTCCGAGTGCTTCTTCGTAGTTCGCCATTGAGTTGAAGGACAAACCGGTCAGAGAGTGCTTCTCTCCACCCTGCCAAAGCGCCTTGACACCGGCTTTTTCGTATATCGGTTTGTAGCCGGCTTTCTTCGGTGTTCCATCGACGATTATATCCGCCTCTTCAAGAAGGTCTTCAAGCATCCCTTCTATCGGGATACCCTTCTTCTCGAATCCATCCAGATATTTATCCGATGCAGCGTAGAAAGGGAACCCCTTCTCCGCGGCCATCCTCGATTCATAGGTAGGACTCCTTTTAGCGACTCCTACTATCTCCATATCGTCCTGTGCATCCACGGCATCTGCTACTCTTTTTCCAACGGTGCCGTATCCGTTTATTCCTACTTTCACGGTCATTTGATATCCCCGTTACCGTGTAATAAGATGGGCAATAAGAATATTACGGTTAACGAGTGTAAAAAAGTTGGAAGGGATTTTGTTGTGTTAGATATGTTTTTCAAGTTTTTCCTTCAGAGCGTCCTTGGGCAGCACACCTATGAACTGATCCTTCAGTTCTCCGTTCTTGAATACCAACAGCGTGGGTATCGAAGAGACACCGTACTCCATGCTCTTCTCCCTGTTGCTATCTACGTTGAGCTTACCGAAGGCGACCTCCCCTTTCATCTCCTCGGCGGCTTCGTCCAAGATAGGTTCCATCATCTTGCAGGGTCCACACCACTCAGCCCAACAGTCGATAACCGCTGTATCGTATTTGTTCACGAAATCGTCCATATCCGAATCGGTAACCGTTACTGGTTTATCCGGCCATTCTTCCGTCATCTTTAACACCTTTAGTTTTGCATTTAATTTGCATAAGCACTATTGTTAATGTGTTATTTATATCTTTTCCCCGCCATCAACATCGTTTGAACTTTTCTCCATTCCTTTTTTGATCCTTCTTAAAGAAGAAAATATCAAAATCATCATCAATACAAAGGCGGTGGTCCCAAGGATATTTGGTATCAGATACCAAGGTTTGTTTATCATAATATCACTCCCCAAAAATATCAGTGAATATATCTTAAAGTGAGTGGGGAAAAATAGACCTTCTACCGCATCTCCGGATAATACAGCCGCGGACGTTAACACACCAGATGATATCGAGTGTGCCGCCATCACAAAAAGTAAGACCCAGAGAAAACCCTTTTTCGGAGTCGATGCCAGCATATTGACCAAAAGGTACCAACCGATCCAGAAAAGTAAACACAGTACAGTTATCATCAATCCTATGAAGATTATAGGTTCTATCATGCCCCCGTATCTTATTTCTAACAAAAGCCATCCGAGCCATGGTGCGATGAAGCCCATGAGGATCCCGGCCAGTATAAAGTTGCGAGATACGATCAATCTCCTATGTTGTTTAGAACTGTACAAATATTTTAAATCGAACAATTTGTACAAAGCCACACTGAATACGACGGCTAAGACACATATAAAAAATATCATAAAACAGCACAACCCACCCAAAAGATCATTGAACACCCAAAAGTTCGATATAAAAACACCTCCCACGAAGAAGAACATGAGATATCTCATGGCGGATATCAATCCTCTATACCCTTCTGACTCTTTACCCTCAGGGTAGGCCGCTTCGGATACATCCGTTTCAACAACTCTTTGTTCACCGGACGAGATATATTCATCTTCATTCTGCTTTGAGTTCCATGGGGTGTTGATGAATGAGATAAATGACTTTGTGGTATCCGTGACGGTTGCCTCATGGAATTCGATAGAATATAATCTCATCAAAGAATAAGTGGCGAGACCATAAGCGCAAAACCCGAGGAGCCCTATGGGGTAGAAAATTAAACTCTCCTCGGTCCCGTAATGTATATCCCGGACCAGATAGAAAAATGACATGTACGACGACTGGATAACCCCTATTGCAGCCGATAAGAAGAGGACAAAACGTCCCTTTCTATCGTGTAAATTATAAGTGAACATACTCCATCCTATCCACATCAAAGAGAAAGATATCGGGGGCATCAGAAAGATCAAGTAAACAAAATCAAATCCGGATATATACGATGGAAAGATCATCAAAAATGAAAACAGAACAAAAGGTATACCCACTAATATCAGAACCCCCACTCTCACCAGTGTTCTTCCTTTATTGAAAAATTTATCGTGGTGTGGAGAAACTTCATCCTTACCTTCCGACATGTTGGTCGTCGCTAGCACATGGAAAACGATCATCAACGGTACAATGACAAAACCACTGAATATACCTACTGAGAAGGGAAAATAGAGGAGGGGTTCTGTATTTATAAAAACCAGGTTAAAAAGCCAAAGAAGGGAACCAAGCCCAAAAAACATTATGAGATATTTGATACCTTTACTAGTGGATGATCTACTATGTTTGTCAGTATCTAGGGCGTTATCATATTCAATTGTTCCACATTCAGTGTCACAAGATGACCGCTCTTCGTGGATGTTGTTTATCAACTTACTCACTACACCCTCTTCTTCAAAAGATCCTGTGAAAAAGAGGTTATTCAAGCGTTCTAACGTGTTTTTTCTAAATAGTTGAAGGCTGCCCATCTCCTTGGATTTTTTAAAACCGAAATGTATCGTCAGAGCTAATAAGATAAAGGATAAGTTGATGGATAATTTTACGAGGAAGAAAATGATTGTTTCTTGAAAACTCAAGCTCTTTATGTCCATCGATCCGATTGTAAACATTCGGAACCATAAGATATCATAAAATAGAACAAAAAGGATCGCACCACCGTATATCACCGCAAGAATAGATGATACCGATAGGTACTTCCTCCAAGACTTCGAGATATAATTGTGCAGCATCAGATACAAACCCACCCAGAATAAAAAATAGCCTATCCAAAGTGCTATCATATAAAACAGCCCCCAATTTGCATTGAACAACATCATGAGCAATATCATCATGAAGAATAATATAACTAACAAAATGGTGTAGCGATATAGTATTTTGATCCCTTTGTCAAACCATCTGTTCTCTTCCGAGGTATATTTTTGATGGTTCCGTAAATTGACGATACCCAGACATAATGATATTACAGCTATTATCACCGGGATGGAAATGACGGAACACACACTATAGATCAAGAATTCATCAAACCTAACGAAAGATAAATATAGATTTCCAGCGAATATTACGGTGCCCATAATAGAGAAGATGAGAAAGTACATCTTCCCTTTAGCCAAATAATCATCGTCCATTATTTTGAAATAAATATAAAATATTTAAGCATTTGCGCTTAGTCAGTCTTCACTCGATCTTGTACCTAAGCAGAGTTCCGTATCCACCCAGGGCTTCCAACTTGTCTCCACCCTCGTGTCCGCTCCCTATCACGACGACGCTCCCGCCGAGCCGTTCCGTTTTCTTCATCAGCTCTTCACCTTCCTCGGCCCTAACCTTGTCATCGAGGATCAACAAGGTCTCCACGGCACCCATCTCCACCGCCTTTCTCACTTGATCGTAACCGTAGGAGTACGCACCGTCCTTTTTGATCTCGGTGAGCAGTTCCTCGACCTTCTCCGATTCGTAGGAGACCCTCTGTCCATCCAGCGCCCCTCTTTCCTTTCCCGTCTTGAGCACTTCGTGGATGCCTGTTTTACCGCCAGTCCCCGCCGGTACGACCTCTGCGTGTTTGAACAGCTTTGGATATTTGTTCTTTCCGTACTCGAAGAGATCCTCCTTGGTGAATCCAGGTCCAAGCACTACCAGTGGAGCGCCCTCTCCCATGATGGTCTCCAGCTTCTTCATGATCTCTTCGAAGAATTCCTCCCTTGTCATCTTCTCGCCGTCGTACATCTTACCGCCCATGTTCGGGGCAAGGTGCGCCATCTCTTTGATACCGTACTGCCTCATCACCGCGATCACCGCATCTCCCTCTTCCAAAGCTACGAATGTGATGACCGGCTTCTCGCTCTGCTCGACGGCTTCTTTCAATCTATCCAGTTCGTGCTTCTTCCACTTCTGCTTTATTATAGTCAATCTGTCCCCGTCGGTCAGGTTCAGCGTGTGATAAGAACCGTGGTCCTGCGGACCTTCGATTATAACACCCAGTATCCTCAACCGGTCGGTAAAATCGTGGAACTCCACCTTCTCCACTTCGATATCGAGCCTCATCCTCTTCTTCTCACCCCGGTCAGACCTCAGAGCGTCCGTCCTGGACTCCTCCCTCCTGTAGGTTACAGCCGATATTATGTCTCCCTCGTTGATCAGATTCTTCAGGTGCCAGAGGTCGTCGAGATTGTCTATCCGAATCTTGATAGATCCTTTCCTTGTATCTTGGTAGAGTATCTTCATTCTAGGAGTGTAATCGTGGTGGTATTAATAATATCTATGCCGGCCTATGCAGGCACGCGGGAAAAACGTTTTATACCCACCTTCGATAAACGTAACCCGAAAGTAGATGACAGACATAAAAACCGGTGATCATGTACTCTTTGCCAAGGCCTTCTTAGCTTTTTTAAACTCACGAGAAGACCCTATCAAAACTTCATCTCCATTGATAGCTGTAAGCAATGCCTTTTTACAATCGATACCAGATCCATCTGATAAAGAAGATCTTCAATCGACCGGGATGTTGATCAATAGGTAATTTTTCACAATATTTCCCAATCGCTGCCTTCTGAGGAGGAGTGATGCGTCACCGTTTTTTTGGGTAATTTCGGTTTCCAGGAACTAGATTTCTTCTTTTTTTTCTTCTCGCTCTCGTTTGTTGAGGTTTTTTTCGAGTCTGAGTGGAACTGCACCCTCTTAAGGTCCTGCAGTCTCTTTTGGCTGTCATAATTTGAATTGGATCCCCAGCCGCTGGGTGCCGTTTTACCGGAGTACACCCTTCTTGGGTCGCCGGCACTATCACTTCTGGAGGAAAAAGAACGAAGGTCCGGCTTTATCTGAGCCAGATTTATGGTGACCGAAGGGTTCTCATCATCCAGCGACCTGTCCAGTTCTCTAACTTTGTCCACGGAGATCACTCCTCCTACATAGGCAAAGATGATCGTGATTATGTAAGAATTAGGTGAGTAGGGTAATCCTCCCAGAATTGATGTAAAAAACGAACCCCAGTACAATTCCATGAACCTTGCATACGGGGCTATAGCCTGACTCTGGTAGGCTGCAGCTGCGATCATGTTGGGATAGTTCAACGTAGCAGCCACGGAAGCCGGGAATAGAGCATGAGTGAAAGCGAAATGGAATACTGCGATCACAATCAATCCTGTTATGGCGGCGAGTACGCCCTTCTTCGGACCTCCCGTCCTTCTGCCGCCGACGTATCCCGCTAACATGGGGCCGAAAAGCGGCAGCCACCAGAGCAGAGCAGAGAGTACGATTGTGAATTTAACTCCGCTCCAAAAATCATAGGTCACCATGCCGAATTCCTTTAAAATTTGAGTGGCACTCTTCTCTCCCTTATAATCCTCTGGAGTTCTAACGTTTATAACGCCTTGTTCCAACAAGCGTTTGGTGGTCGGGTCGACATACTCATCCTTCTTTTTCTTTCTGAAGCGCATCCTATCCCATCACAAATAAGGTCAGACGCAATGTCTGACAATACAATATATCTACTTATTTGTATTTATAATTTTGGTTTGGTGTGAAAAAACGTCATACCCCATCCGATTTAGATCGTTAGAGTCCTTCAATTACCTCTTTTACGATCTTCTGGTGCTTATCTCCCAGTTCTTTCGCGTCCTCGGAGCTCTTCGCCTCGGAGTACACCCTGTACTTCGGTTCGGTACCCGAAGGTCGGATAAGCACCCACCCTACGTCGTAGTAGAGTTTCAATCCATCGGTATCGTCGTGTTCCACATCTTTGAACCTCTCTTTGAGTTTATCGAGAAGTAGGGGTTTCTTATCGTCCGGACACGGCACCCCTCTCTTGTCCAGCGAGTACCTGGGCAGGGAGTCGACCAGTACCGATAAAGGACCTTGTTCCGATATCATCTCGAGTATCTTCAAAGCTGACACGGCGGCATCACGGCAGTACTGGTGGTCCGCGAAGATCAGCCCACCGTTCTCCTCTCCACCGAAGACCGCTTCCTCTTCTATCATCCTTCTCGCGACGATGGGGCTGCCGACGGCAGTGTAGATAAGCTCTCCTCCGTTTTCAACGACAACGTCTTTCACACTGCTAGACGAGCTTACCGGTGTGACCACTTTACCACCGCCGTTCTCTTTAACGATCTTCTTCGCCATGAGTGTAAGCGTCTTATCGCCGTGAAGGAAGTTGCCCTCTTCATCGATGAATATCGCCCTGTCCGCGTCGCCGTCGTGTGCGATACCCAGGTCTGCCCCGGTCATCTTAACGGTCTTGATAAGGTCACTTAGATTCTCCTCCGTGGGTTCACTCTCGTGACCAGGGAAGGTACCGTCGGGTTGTGCGTTGAGTGTGATAACTTTACACCCCAATTCTTGAAGAAGGTAGGGTGTGGTGTAACATCCGGCACCGTTGGCGCAGTCCATTACGACGGTGAGCTTTTCCTTCTTTATTTTATCTATATCGACTTTGGAAAGTACCGCCTTATGATACAATTCCAATGGATCGTCTGACGCTATCCTCCCCACCTTCTTCCAACTTACAAGCTCGAACTCTTCCGAGAAATAGATCTCTTCGATCTTTTCCTCTTTCCACCTTATCAACTCCGTACCGTCTCCGTCTATACATTTGATACCGTTGAACCGGGGTGGGTTGTGTGAAGCGGTTATAGCAACACCGAAATCCGCTTTCTCCCTGGTGTAGTACTGTATAGCGGGTGTAGCGGCTTCTCCCAAGTCCACAACATCGCATCCTGCGGCCATCAGTCCCGCGGATACTGCATTCTTCATCATCTGATTGGATAAACGAGTGTCCGTCCCGATAGCGACTTTACCCTCATTTAGGAACGTACCAATGGACTTACCCAGGCGTAAAGCCAGGTCGGTGTTCATATCCTCGTTCACCACTCCCCTCACTCCGTTGGTTCCGAACAACCTAGGCACGTTCATACCTCCTCGGGTTCGTAATCCTCTATCTCGTCGGGCTGCAGTTTCTTATCGATTATCTCTCGTCCCCCTTCGATAACCAGATCGTCTGGGATCACAGAATCTTTTACCGTTACGCCTTCCTCTATAACCACGTCGTACCCGATTATGCTGTTCTCTATATGGCATCCTTCGTCGATCTCCACACCGTCGAATATGATGCAGTTCGAAAGGTGGGAATCCTGGATCGTGCAGTCCATGCCTACCGAAACATACTCGCCTGCATCCCCGTGAACGTAGCTTCTCTCTCCAATTATATGTTTAGCTCCCCTTTTATCACTGTGATGTTCTAACAGGATCCGATTCGCCTTCAGGAAGCTGCTGGGTCTTCCGCAGTCCACCCAGTAGCCGTCGAACTTGTAACCGTAGAATCCCTTGTTTATCAGTTTGGGAAAAATCTCCCTCTCCATGGATACTTTTTTGTCTGGTGGTATCATATCTATGACCTCGGGTTTTAGGATGTAATGACCAGCGTTGATAGTATTTGAGAATGCCTCCCATGCCTTGGGTTTTTCTTGGAACCTCAGTATCCTGTCGTCTTCGTCGAGTTCGAATATACCGAACTCCTCCGGATTGTCGACCTCCCATGCCGATATCGCTCCCACCGCTTCCTTTTTTCTATAGAAGTCAATGTAATCCGCAAGGTCGATACTGGAGATTATATCAGCGTTGATGACGAAGAACGTATCGTACAGGTACTCGTCGACGTTCCTAACCGCTCCGCCGGTTCCCCGTGGTTCCGGTTCATCGACAACGTGAACTTTCTTATCTATATCTACTTCGTCGAAATAATCCCTGAGCATATCGATCTTGTAGTTCGCCGCCAGGACGACCTCGTCCACCTCATCGGGTAATTGATCCACGATGTGCTGTATCAGCGGTTTGTTCATGATGGGCAAAAGGGGCTTTGGAGTCGAATATGTAAGGGGTCTCATCCTGGTACCGAATCCTCCAGAAAGTATTACTGCTTGCATGGATGAAGCATCGTGGAAGGGCTAATAAAATTTACGATTGAAGTTTACTTTGGCGCCATGTAATCCGGCGGCCAAGGAGGTTTTTTCTCGTCTCTCTTCCTTTTCATGTAAAGAGCAAAAGTGATGGCGATCGTTACCAACCAGATCATCATAAAAACCCAGAAACAGAGTGAGAAAATAGTATCACCGAATAAGAACGGGTCCAGATTGTAGTACGGCTCTGTTCCCCCTTCCACCGCCTTCCATCCCTCGGCCCCGCCATACGGACCTTCATGGATGATCATGATCACCGGAGTGAGAAAATTCCTATTGATTGACATGGGTAGTAAGTGGATAGATTTCGGTTTTCCTCCGATATGATGTTCCCAATAGATCCGGTCTCCGTACTCGGAGAGCCCTTCACCCCATGTGTTCATGCAGTACATGGTACCTTCTTCACTAACGGCGTACAATAGATCGTTCTTCTTGTTGTAAGTAGGGCGGCACCTTACGCTCTCGTTTAAATTGTATCTCCAATCGACATTCCAGTCGTAGCCGTATTCACCGGATCCCATAGAAATCTGATAGATGGTGCTTCCATAACTTGTATAAGATGAGAACCAAAGCAGTTTCCCATTCGAGCTTATCTCAGGGGGTGTTAGTGCTTCTTCAGTGTCAGAGTTTATATCGATTATATCTACTAGATCTTCATCGATCATTGGATAGAGGTGTACTGCCGCGATCAGGTCATCTATGATGACATAGAAGTACTGTTCATTAACGTCTCCCTTTTTAACGTAGAACGGAACGACCGGCTCGCTGACATATTGTCCCCTTCCAGTGTATTCCGCGATGTTATCCGACCAGATCATCGAACCCGTTCCGTAATCCAAGGTGAAAGCGAAACCCAGGCTTGTGGTGACAACTATCACCTTATCGGTATCCATCTCCTCTTGGTTCCTCACGTTGTTGAATATGTCCGGCTGGTTGATCGTGCCCAGCTCTCCCTCGGTCTCAAGAGTCCTATTCCAGACCAAAGTCGGTGTGCCGCCGTCCTCGTCGTCTCTTACCGCGTGGATGGAGTTTTCGGTGGTGACGATGGCCAGAAGGTCTCCAATATCTTCACGCTCTGCTATCAGTGGAGTTTGTGTGATCGAAACCTGCCTCTCCAGCTCATCAGAGAGATGGAATTTCCAACACATATCGAATACGTTGCCGTATTTATCCAGACGATACAGCGTTCCGTTCACGTCGCCTACGTAAACCCTCTCGCTCCAATAGGTATAGGCACTCCCGGTGTTTCCTTTTTCAGGATAAACCTGAGGAGCAGCAGTGGGTCGGGAGTCCAAATCCTCAAAGGTCGTACTCGGGTACCCCTCTTCAGGGACCACTTCATAGAGCCGGAACACATCTCCGATCGCCCCTGATAGGTACATCGAATCCTCTCCTCCCGATAGAGAAGGTCCTCCGATGATGGTATCCGGACCGGTGACCTTCCAATCCTCGGATGACCAAGCCCGTTCGTCGTCACTGTACGCAGTAGATCCTAAGGTGGAGAACGAAGATAGAAGTATTATCGAGATCACAATGGCCGCCGCCTTCCTTTTCATGTTCTTCCCTTTTTTATTCATAAATACTCCTCGATATTTCGTATTTTGGGTTGTCTACGGGCGAGAGGTCAATTCGATGAGTACATCCAGTACCTTGTAACCCGATGAATCGACGGATACAGGGTTGAGGTCGATCTCGTCTATATCATCGAATCGGGTGAACAAATGCCCGACTACCTGTATCAACTCGCTGACCGACGATATCTTATCCTCCTCGAGTCCACCGCCTGCCCGGGTTTCTTTTATCATCTCGCGGGCATCCGCATCATCTAATGGAGCCAGCCTGAAGACGATGTCTTCTTCCTTTTCTACCCTAACGCCTCCGGTTCCGAACATGACGGACGGACCGAAGACTTCATCTCTTATCCCGCCCACGATGAGTTCATCACCGTGGACCATCTCCTGTACGGACACCATCTTATCTTCCCCTTCGTCGATCTGCATCATATCCTCGTAAGCCTTGATCAATCCATCCTCTGTCTTTATATCCAGCACTACGGCTCCTACCTTGTTCTTATGTTTTATGTCTCCCCAGTACTTCAAAGCAACTGGATAGCCGATGGATCCCGCACCATTTATGACCCCGCTTTTATCCTCTGCGAAAACGATATCCGCGAAGTTGATACCTGCAGATGATAAAAGATCGAATGATCTCTCCGCGGTCAAATGGTCACGGCCTTCCTCTACCGTTTTGGATATGATACCCTTTATGGAATCGTGATCGATCTTTTCTACTTGTGTCATGTGAACCGCATCTTCAGCTGATACTCGCCGTACTTCCTCTTCTTCTCGATGTCGTAACCCATCTTCTCGAAGACCTTGAGCATCTTTTTGTTCTCGGCTAAAACTTCCGCAGTGAATCCGTAGAGACCCTGGCTCTTGGCGATCATGGTTAGGTACTCGACTAATGCGGATCCGAGCCCCTGGCTCTGGTACTCGTCCCTTATCATGACCGATATCTCAGCAACGTTCTGCCCTTCTTTTATCCTGTAATCGGCTTCTCCGACCATACGTTCCGGTCCTTCGATCTCAGGGTCTATGACCACGATTGCCATCTCATTCTTGTAGTTGATCTGGACGAAGTCCTGTCTTCTCTCGTGGGGCATGTCCTTCCTGGGACTCATGAACCGTCGGTACCTGCTCTCGTCCGATAATGCATAGAAAAGGTCCTTGAGCAGTTCCTCGTCCGTGGGTTTCATGGGTCTGAACAGGTACTCCTTCCCGTTGATCTCTTTGATGGTCTCCCACTGCTCGGGGTACTGGTTCCCCTCTCCGAGTACGAGTATTTGATCCTGGAAGACTAGTTTGTTTTTCTTTGCCTCCTTTAGAAGCTCTTCTCTGAACTTTGGATGTGCGATGTTGATCAGTTCCATAGTCCTCTCTCTGATGTTCTTGCCGTGGAGGTAGGCGACTCCGAATTCGGTGACAACGTACTGCACGTCGCCTCTCGTAGTGACAACTCCAGCACCTTCGTTCAGATGAGGTACGATCCTGGATACTTCACCATCTCTGGCCGTGGATGAAAGCGCGATGATGGTCTTGCCCTCTTTCGCTAAACTGGCACCACGCATGAAATCCGCATGACCTCCGATACCGCTGTAGAAACTGTATCCCAGCGAGTCGGCGCAGACCTGTCCGGTGAGGTCGACCTGCAGAGCGGTGTTGATAGCGGTCATCTTGTAGTTCTTTGCTATCGTGAATGGATCGTTAGTGTAATCCGTGGGTCTCAGTTCGATGCCAGGGTTGTCGTGCACGAAATCGTAGAGTTTTTTAGTTCCCATGAGGAACGAACCCACGGCTTTACCGGGATTGATTGTTTTCTTTTTGTTGGTCACGACACCCTTCATGATGAGATCTGCGAGGTCCTCGGACAGCATCTCGGTGTGTATCCCCAGGTCTTCTTTTTCATCCAGATGTGAAAGTATCGCGTTGGGTATGTTGCCGTACCCGCACTGCATGGTTGCCCCGTCTTCTATGAGTCTGCTGACGTGCTTTGCTATCTTTTCAGCGGTTTCCGATGCTACGACGGGTTCGAATTCCAGCAGTTCCTCTTCTTCGAAGACTAGGTAATCGATGTCGTTCACGTGCAGAAAAGTGTCTCCATGGACCCTTGGCATGTTGGGATTCACCTGTGCGATGACGAGCTTGGAGTTGTTCACCGCCGCCTTGATTATATCAACGGCGATACCGAGGCTCACCCAGCCGTGTTCATCGGGTGGTGAAACTTGAACGAGGGATACGTCCAAGGGAACCCTTCCGTTCCTGAACAGTTCCGGGATATCCTTCATAAAAATGGGTGTGTAATCGGCCTGCCCCTCTGCCACGGCTTCCCTGGTATTGTCGTCCACGAAGAATGCGTTGTGCCTGAAACGATCCTCGAACTTGTCCTCGGTGTAAGCCGCGACACCCAGGGTCTGGATATGAAATATCTCCGTATCGTAGAACTCGTTAGCCAGCTCCACCAGGTTGTTCACAAGGTGCTGAGGCTCCGCCGCTCCCGACCCGATAAAAACTCTGTCCCCTCTCCCTATCTTCTTCAACGCCTTCTCGGCTTCCACATAATCAACATCGTACGACATCCATGGCACTCTCCTTTATGCTGTGTGATAAGGAGGAGTGAGGGTTAATTAATCTTTCTGACGGATGTTGG
>CAZHUM010000028.1:0-24907 GCA_964535805.1 uncultured Thermoplasmata archaeon | reverse complement strand
GTATAGTTCAGGCTAACGACGGAAGTGTCATACCCGAAGGATACTTAGTACAACTCATAAATCTTCACGATGGAGATATTATAGATACCTCGGCAGAGAAAGGAGGTTATTTCGAATTCTCTAGAATCGAAGCTGGATATTACCAGATACACGCTCCATATCAAACTCATAACAAAGCGTTTTTCAAAGGTGGGTCAGACATCTTCGAGTTAAGTGCTGGTAGCAGCGTCTACGAAGAGATCGGTGTGACCGCAAAGACCCTTAATTACATAATTAACGGGACGGTCGTGGAACATGCCACTGGAGACATGGTGGAGAACGCCACCGTTTATCTGATGGATGGAGAGGACTATGCTGCTTCAACCGAAACAGAACTCATAAAGAACGGTACGGAGTCGTACTTTGAGATAAGAGCGTATGACGGCGTAGTGGATCTTAAAGTCGAAGCAGAAGATTTCTCACCTAACTACACCTTAGATATCGATGTTGCAGAGGATGCTAATGCTACTCTCAAGAACGTAACCTTGGACATCGAGCTGTGGGATTCACCATTGATTAGTGGTTATCTCTGGACGGACGTAGATGGTGAGGAGAAGGCTGTAAGAACACAGACCGAAGTCACGCTGATTAATAAAACGACCAAAAAGGTCATGCGCGAAACCATGGAAGCAGGGAACCCTTGGTTCAACATAGGTGCAGCAGTCGGTAATTATACCTTGGTCGTAAATGCAGTCGGCTACAGCCCGTATATCAACGAGACCGTAGTGATCGGTTCATCTACACAAAATATAGCACTCGGCAGGGTATTCGTTGATGAATCACCAGGAGAAAAGATCACCAGCGAATTCACATTCGATACATGGGACGATTTGACCCTCGATAGAACGAGAACACTACAGGTGGACAGCAGCATTATGGATATAGATTACTGGTATCTCGGAAATCTAAAAATGCAAATAGATATGGCTATTGGAGACAAGAATTTCACCGTAGAACAGTCAGAGATCGATGCTTTCAAAGATAGACTAGAGTACAAGGAATCCAAGATACCGAACACAGAGTCTTTCCTGATGGTGGGGGATGTATCATACGAGATGGATTCAGCGAGCTATTCAGCTGGTTCTCTAGATGACCTTGCAGGTAGTGTGTACGACACAACTCCCAATGAAATGACTGTGACTTCTTCTATTGACTTCTCATCTGTAGATAATTTGACGGACGGAGAAGATTATCTGATGCATCTCTCTGTGAAAAACGATAGAGACACCAAAGATTACACTTACAACATCACCCTACCTACCGATTACGAGAGGGTCAGTTCTGAAAAAGAAGTGATACCTTCGGGTGTCAAAGTGAGTGGATATACAGAGATCAATATTGACCCAAAGGCATCAACTGAAGAATCCCATCTGACATTTGATTTGCAAGCTTCAGAGTCAGGTGAAGCCGAGATAAGGTTGGAAGAGAACGATCATGTTTACTACAAGGGTAACGATACCTATGTGGTCAAACTTGATTCAGACGTTACCTGCTCGGTAGATTTCACAGATCCAGTAGGCAGTGAAGAAGACGCCAACATGAGTTGGTCTGTAGACAATTCTCAGATAGAGAAATACGGTGAGACCATCGTTCATAAATTCACCGATGAGGACACTGTCGAACTATCAGTTGAAATAGAAGAGACTGGAGGTAGTACGACTACTGCTAGTGTTACGGTGATCGTGGATGGAACTGGTCCTACAGGAACCATAGAGACCAACATGAACGCTGTCGACGAAGGGCAGAGCATCGACTTTAGTGCCTTCAACTTTACAGACGAAGGAAAGGTCAGAGACTACGAGTGGAATTTCAGTGATGGCTCTGAATTGGTCGACGGTGCCAATGTAACTCATGTTTTCGATCTGTATGGCGATTACGAAGTAGAAGTGAATGTCACGGACATAGTCGGCAACTGGAACGTAGTGACTAAAACTATCTCAGTTAATGACGTTACTGACCCTGTAGCCATATTCAACGCTACCTACGGTGATGATGAGGTCGAGAGCCCCAATGTGACAACCATAAGATTGGAAAGAAACCAAAACATAATCTTCAACGCAGAAAAGTCATACGATCCGGCCGGTCATAACGGAGTAAAAGGAGACGTAGATGTCCAATGGTTCATAACGAAAATCAATCATAGAAGTGCTGAAGAAGAGATCGAACATACATTTACTGAGATAACCAGCTATAAGGTTTATCTAAACGTAACGGATGATGCCGGTAACTACAACAACATATCCAGGCCCATCGAAGTAACTCCGGGTCCGACACCCAATCTAGAAGTAACCAATATCACACTCTCATCTGATAAAGTGAATTCCGGTAAAAAGGTAACCGTCATCGTGAACGTTACAAATTATGGAACAGAAGCTGCAGATAATATCGATGTAACATTTGAAGTAGGTGGAAAGGTAAAGTCGATAAACTGGAAACTCTACGACAACAAGAAGGAAGAATCCGCCAATACTACGATCCCAGAAAGTGAATTCAAGCTCGTTAAATTCGATTGGACACCCGATAAAGAAGGCAAAAAAACGCTAACGGTCAACGTTACTGACGGGAACGAACCGACCTCGTGGTTCTACGACAATCAGATGGACAAGGAAGTCAACATCGAACCGCCGACGTGGAGAAAATACATCCTTTACGTGTCGGTACCGGTGATAATAGTCGGAGCATCGTTGGTACTCTACTTCTACAAAGACAAGATACAGGAGAAACTAGGAAAAGACTAAAACATTTCCAAAATCCCTTTTCTTTTTTCATTATTTTTAAAAACATTAATTTTACATCTGATCCGGTGATTTTATACCCAATAGATAAAGAACCGATTTAATACAGTGGCGGTAACATGCAACCAGTGCCAGCCTCTCATCCTCTTTTTCGGACTCTAGGACTTGATAATCACGGTAGAATTGGTTGAATTCCTTCGCGAGTTCCAGGGCATATTTGGCAACCAGGTGGGGTGAGTTGGAATCTATCGATCTTTGGAGTAATGACGGCAGTGCAGCTATCTTTTTGATGAGCTTGACCTCACCTTCTTCATCCAATCCGATGCCGTCAACAGTTTTATCCTCTCTCCACCCCGCTTTCTCCAATATACCGCTAGCCCTGGCATATGTGTACTGTATGAAAGGCGCGCTGTCTCCTTGGAAATTCAGTGCCTCCTCCCATCTGAAATCGATGTGCTTCTCGGGCTGCACCTTGATTATGTTGAATCGAACCGCCCCGATGCCCACCATCTCTGCTATGTTTTCTTTCTCTTCATCAGTTAGATCTCCCCTTCTTTTTTCCATTTCCTCCCTCGCTTTTTCATGGGCTATATCCATCAACTCATCCAGTGTGACAGCTTTACCGGAGCGGGTGGACATCCCTTCACCCTCGAAGGTGACGAAGGAATGGAAGATGAACTGGGGTTCTGGTTCGATCTCCAGCAGCGAGAGTGCTTTAGCAATCGATTTTGCGTGCAGTTTATGGTCCTCTCCCAGTATATCTATCTGTTCGTCGCATCTCTCTGCCTTCCATGCGTGGTATGCGATGTCCCGGCCGGGATATAGGCTAGTACCGTCACTTCTCCTCAGATAGACCCTTTTATCTTCGACTTCTATGTACTGCGCCCCCTCTTCGAAACCGCATTTACCGGTTTTCTCTAGTTCGGAAAGGATTTCGTTGACTTCACCATCATCAACAAGTTCAGACTCACTCTTGTATGTATTATGTTTAATATTAAGTCTAGATAGAGAATCTTTGATTATATCCATAACTTTTGTTGAATATTCATTTAGATGATCTGGATTTCTTTCGACTTCATGTAATAGTTTTTGAACATCCTCTTGGATATGTGAAGAAGTCTCAATCGCTCCGCTTACAGTTTGATAGATTTTTGCAATTTTGGCACCTTCCCAAGTAACACCTGCGGGGTCATCGTAAGGATATTCTTCATCATCTCCATATCTGAGAACCCGTTTTTTCTTATCATCATGCATCATACCAGAGGCGGTCATGGCAACCTGCCTCCCCATATCATCGACATAGTACTGGGTCTCTACATCATACCCACCCCTCTCGTATATCCTAGCCATGGTATCCCCTATTATCGGGTTCCTTGCGTTGCCCACGTGCAGAGGGGCGTTCGGATTAGCGCTGGTGTGCTCGATTATAACATTGGTATCTTTCTCTTCTAATTCTCCGTAACCATCCCCCATCTCCATACAGTTCGTTACAGTGTTCTCGACCAGGTACTCCTCGTCGATCCAGAAATTGACATACGGACCTTGTATCTCGGATCTTCCGTGTGTTAGATTCAGATTTTCATGGATGTATTCAGCTATCTCTACCGGTGATTTTTTTAGTGCGGATGCAAAGGGAAAGCAGGGTAGTGCATAGTCCCCCCTTTCTTCATTAGGTACTTCGAGTTGGAATTCGATATCTTCTTCTACTGCCTTTTTCACCTCGGCTGTTATTTCCCTCCTAAACTCCAGCAGTGCGTATATCATCTACTCGCCTCACCTCACACGGAATCTGAGCAGTGCGGCGATACCTCCGAATGCGTTGAGCAGGAGTTCTCCCTCTTCGGATTCGTCGGATATCAGCTCTACCCCGGATCCGGTTTTTTCCGCTTCTTCAAACAGCTCGTCCACTATGTCTTTTCTCTCGAGCACTTCCACCGATGAGCTACATTCAGGACATTCTTCGATATCCTTTCCCTTATCTACTGTCATCTCCTCTTCGTGATCGCAGGATGTGCATTTGATCTTTATCCTTTCCTTGTTCAACCCTTCTGATAAGAGGAGAGTATCCACGGCACCGATCATGAGAGCGTGCCTTACATGGTCCTCCCCATAGGTTGCCAGTCCTCCCTTGGGTTTCTTGATCTCTTCTAAAAGTCTGGTCACAAGTTTCTTTTCCTTCATCACCTCCAGGTCTGCAAGTGTATCTTCCGCCATCTTGACGAGTTCTCTCAGTCCGTACTCGTCGGTGTATCCAGTGTTGAACCTGTCGATTATCTTTTTCTCAAGCTCGTGGTGAAGGAATCCTCCGTCGGCGAACTCGTCCTTAGTAGCTCCCGGTCCACCGATGAGCAGACCTTCTATATCTTCGCTCAGAAGGAGTTTGTTCGCTTTATCCCCCACCTTCTTGAAGTACTGGTGAGCCGCACCTTCGATCAACCTCTCGAACCTCTGGGCTGACTGACCGCCTTTCGAGTGCTTACTTGGTATCAAAGATTGTATGTTTTTCAGCGATTCTACTTTATTACCGTTGAGTAGTCCGATGGTTGCTTCGCTTCTATCTACGACTATCAAACCGAATTTTTTCCTCTCGCCCAGCATGTCCTTTAACGGTTCAACGTAGAATTCCGAGTCACATCTATAAATGAATGTCCCTATCTCTTGTGGTGGTTCCAGGGATTCGGATATCATCTCGGTCTGGCCTCCTTCAACCGACACGTGACCGACGAAGAACACCACGCCGTTCTCAGGCGGTTTCTTGAAGTACTTGAGTTTGGCCAATATCGATTTCAAAGCCGCCTGGACGTGCTTCTTCGTCGATTTTGATTTGATGTTGGAGCTCTGAGACATCTCCTCACGTAGGTAGGAAGTGACATAGGATATCTGTTTGTCTGGAGGCACGTACAGTGAGATGAGCTCCGTACCTCTACCCTTGAGCTCTTTGATCTTGTCAAGCACCTTCTTGAAATCGTATTCCTGCCTTTTCGACATATCCATTTGTATCAGTTCCAGTTTTTGACAGAAACGGGATAATTAAAAAGGTTTCGTATCTAGTGAAACTACACGATTAAATACCTTGATACATATAAGCCTCCCATGAGGATATATGCTTTCATATCTGCTGCAGTACTCGTGGCAGGGGTGTTGATAATGATCTGGAACCCCTTCGTTTTATTCGTTTTGGGTATCATAATAATCGTGCTGAATTATATCATCTTCGGGAGTGATGAACCTTACCTTTCCATGAATTATTACAATCAAGCCTATGTAGAGAACGATCACGGCATAGAGCAATATGAACGTGAGGAGGACTACGACGATATCGAGGTGGCGAATCCGAGCATCATAGATGATTCGGATTTTTTCTATGTGATAGGGATACTTTACATATTTGGAGGGGTGGTCTATCTTATCTATTTTGCTCCTAATTGAAGCAAAGAAATTGTTATATGCTATGTTTGCATTATATATAATATGAACAGGAGGATGTATCTCATACCATTCTCGTTCATGGGTATCCTTTTACTTCTTATCTCACCCTATGTACTGATGATCGCATCTTTTCCGGTGATATACATAAGCAGGGTGTTCTGGAATCGCGTCGTCACCAACGCCGAAGACAAGATAGCCTGCAGCTGCGATATCTCTGGTAATTTTTACGTCGGCGACCATGGAAGAACTTTTAGTTCTCTACTTGGGTACGATGATGACGAAAAGATCAAGATGCTGGAAGAAGAAAATTACAAATTCGGAATATCTCTAGCCCTAATAGGAATAGCTTGGATGCTTTCTGGTATTGTATACATATTGATGTTCAATTGATCTGTTCCCAAGTTTTAAAAACCCCTCTATTTTCACCAAGTTGTGGATATGCCATCATCAACCGAGAATCATGATAAATCCAGATTATCCGTGTTGTGCATCACCTTGTTGATCATCTCTAGTATGGTGGTAATACATGTGGACAGTACAGCTGGTTCTTTGATCGAAGTCGACGACGATCCGGGTAAAGATTTTACATCTATCTCGGAAGCGGTTAATGAAGCAGAAAACGGAGATACAATACTGGTTTACAACGGAACCTATGAAGAGAACGTTGTTCTCGACAAAGAACTCACCTTAGAGGGAACCTATAAGGACGGTGTTCATCTAGATGGTCTCACTCAAGAGGGTGTCGGTATCGATGTGAAATCTGATAACTGCACGGTCAGCGGTATGACGTTAAAAAATTTCGATACGGGCATAGAGATCTCAGGAACCGACGATACCGATATTTCCAATTGTGTGTTAGAAGGTGGTGATCGAGGCATCTATATTGTAGACAGCAGGAACGTTGAGTTATCTAATAACTCCTTATCCAACACAACAAGCTTTTCAATAAGATGTCTGAATTCAACATCACTGGATTTGAAACGGAATCAAATCACAGGAAGCGGATATTATCCCGTTTATCTGAGCAGAACTAGAGATGTTGAAGTAACGGATTCCATCATGACCGATAATACAAACGGGTTATACATCTACAAATCTGTAAACACCCACATAGAAGGTAACCATATCTCGTCTGGATTGAATTTAGACGGCGATACCCCTATACATTGGACTTCTCATGCTTTTATCAACAATACCTGTGGAAGTGGAGAGATAATCACTATCACAAATAGATCCGGTGTATTCTTACAGGATAAATCAGGCCAACTGATCCTTCTTAACGTCACCGACTCGGTCGTTTCTCTCTCCGAGATGAGCGGTGCGGAGGTCGGTTTACTCTTAGCCCACTCGAACCAAAATCGTATCATCGGCAACACCCTGGTCAACAACACCCAGGGGATAAAATTTCACCGATCCAACGAGAACGAAATACACCATAACAATTTGATCGACAACATCAAACCGGTTTACTCACCGGACAATTCATCCTACGATAACACTTGGTCCGATGGATTGGGAGACGGTAATTACTGGTGTGATTACAGTGGAAAGGATAACGGGAGTTCGGGTAGATACAGCGGAGACGGAGTCGGTGATACACTTTTACCGTATCCTGATATCGACCACGGAGCAGGATTCTACCGATTAGACCCGGATCCTTTGATGAACCAGACCCTAGAAAAAGAATATGATATCGCATTGGGTCTGACATCGGGTTGGGAATTCATCTCTCCTGGTTTGGTAGTGATAAACCGATCCGTCGAGGAGTTTTTAGCCCCGATCTCGGGAAATTACGATAAAGTTATGCATTACTGCGGTTGTAAGGGAGAGTGGAAAACCTTCGTACCATCGAGGCCTGAAAAATACGATGACCTTCATAAATTGAACAGGACCATGGGTTTCTGGGTACACATGACTTCTCCCGATAATCTTACTGTAAAAGGATGTGCACCAGCGAGGACGAAGATACCGTTACACGATGGGTGGAACATGATCGGCATATCTTCCAACTTAACTGTTAATGGGACAATTATACCAAACCAGATCGATCGCATAGCTCTAAGGAACAGCAGTAGAGAGTATGATCTGCAGTACATATACGATCAAAACGCAACCTTGAATTCCGGCTCTGGATATCTGTTTTATCAATCATCGTCTCAAAGCATTCTCTGGAATCAGGTTTACAAAGGGCAATAGTTATAATGTATGTTAACCTAACCTTAACGTATGATACGGGATGATCTAACTCAAAGGGACGGCCAATACCTCAAAGCAGTGTACGTTCTGGGGGGGCACGAAGAAGCGGTGGGCCCCGCTATGTTAGCAAGGAAGATGGATGTCAGCAGAGTCGGAGCCTTGAAAAAGATGCGAAGATTGACATCGATGGGTTACGGCGAATACCTTGATTATCAGGGGTTTATCCTAAACGAAGCCGGTGTACAAGCCATACAGACGGAGATGAGAAGACATCATGTGATCGAAAAATTCTTACAGATCTCTCTAGAGATGAAATCCGAAGCAGCATGCGATGAATCGTCTAGGGTCGGCCAGTATGTGAGTAAAGAGGCGGTAGAGAGCATGTCCCAAAAGTTAGGAGATGAGCTCACCTGTGAATGCGGCTGCTGTATCGAGCCGCCTTACGATCCTGAGGACCTGATGCAGTGTCATTGGGTCCGTAGCCAGATGAAAGGAATAATGGAGGGGAAATAATATGTCGAGAATTAAAGTTGTGTCACTGATTTTTCTATTGATACTATCATCGCTGACCATCGCCGGTTGTACAGAGGAAGAAGAAGATGACTACGATCTTAACATCGTGGTTACCATAACGCCCCAGAAGGAGTTCGTCAAGGAGATCGGAGGAGATAGAGTGAAAGTCACTATCATGGTACCTCCGGGTGAAAGTCCGCATTCATACGAACCTACGACGGAGCAGATGAGAGAAGTCTCTAAAGCTGATCTTTATTTTAAAGTGGGATCAGGAGTTGAATTCGAAGAAAGCTGGATGGAGACATTGATAGAATACAACAAGGACATGGTAATAGTGGACGGGAGCAAAGATGTTCATCTCTTAGATTCCAATCACGACCATGAAAATGAATTAGAGCATCTTATAGATGACATAGAACACATAATTCATGAATGGGAAGATGGTCATATGACTGCTGAAAAGGCTATGGAAGCTATCGAAGATCTGATCCATCAACATGAAGATGATGAGCATGATCACGAAGATCACGACCATGAAAATGAATTAGAGCATCTTATAGATGACATAGAACACATAATTCATGAATGGGAAGATGGTCATATGACTGCTGAAAAGGCTATGGAAGCTATCGAAGATCTGATCCATCAACATGAAGATGATGAGCATGACCACGAAGATCACGACCATGATGGGGGCGATCCTCATATATGGCTGTCACCAGCTAATGCCAAAAAGATGGTAGAGAATATACTATCAGCCATGAAAGATGAAGATGCAGATAACTCGGACTTCTATGACGATAACGCCGCCCAGTACATATCCGGATTGGATACACTTCATGACGATACAAAACAGGGATTGAAACCTTACGAAGGAAAAAAATTCTTGATCTACCATCCTTCTTTCGGTTATTTCGCTGAAGAGTATAACCTTACCCAGGTAGCTATAGAGGAGGAGGGTAAAGAACCCGGGACCCAGGGTCTGCAGGCGATAATCGAGCAGGCAAAAGATGAGGGGATCAAGGTAGTGTTCGTTTCTCCACAGTTCGATGAAAGCAACGCCAAGACGATAGCAGATGAGATAGACGGCACAGTGATCACTCTGAACCCCCTAGCAGAAGATTACCTAGATAACATGGAAGATGTTTCTGAGAAGCTCATATCGAGCTTCTAAGAGATGGTCTGATAGATATGGCTGAAAAAGCTATCGAGATGAAGAACGTAAGTGCCAGCTACGGAGATACCACGGTTTTGAAGAAAGTGACCGTCTCTCTAGAGAAAGGACAGTTCCTAGGTATAATCGGACCCAACGGAGGAGGTAAAACCACACTGTTCAAAGTCTTATTGGGTCTCATGGAACCCGACGAAGGTCAGATCAAGGTTTTCGGTAAGCACCCCAAGAAGAATAGGGATAAGATGGGCTACGTTCCCCAGTACTCCAACTTCGATGCGGATTTCCCGATCAGCGTATGGGATGTGGTTTTGATGGGAAGGGTAGGCAAACTCGGCTGGAAACCGTTCTACACTAAGAAGGATAAGGATATCGCTAAAAGATCACTGGAAAGGGTGGATATGTTGGATTACAAGGATAGGCATGTTTCCAAACTCTCGGGAGGGCAGCTTCAAAGGGTCCTGGTAGCTAGAGCACTGACCACCAACCCAAAACTCCTCCTTCTGGACGAACCCACCGCCAGTATGGACGAGAAGATAAAGACTAGCATCTACGAACTGCTTCAGGAACTCAACGAACAGGGTTTGACCATAGTGCTCGTCTCTCACGATATAGGGGCGATCTCATCGCACGTTAAGAAGGTCGCCTGCATGAACAAGTTCCTGATATATCACGGCGAGAGCGAACTCACGCCAGAGATGTTGGAAGCCGCCTATGAATGCCCTGTTGATCTGATAGCACACGGGCATCCTCACAGGGTCTTCGAACATCAGATGCCATCTGAGGAAGAGGAGGGAGAAGCATGATAGAGATGTTAGAATACGCGTTCATGAGGAACGCTATCTACGCTGGTATACTGGCCTCCATCGTTTTCGGCATAATAGGAACATATGTTGTTGTGAAGAGGATAGTTTCGATAAGCGGTGGGATAGCTCACTCTTCGTTCGGAGGTGTCGGCTTGGCGCTTTATCTTGGTTTCGAACCTTTGATAGGTGCGTCCATATTCGCTTTAGCCTCGGCATTAGGTATAGGCATGGCCAGCGATAAGAAGATACAGAGAAAAGATACAGCTATAGGAATAGTCTGGTCCGTAGGCATGGCACTGGGTGCTTTCTTCATGTTCATCACGCCGGGGTATCAGACCAGTCCCGCGAACTTTCTGTTCGGTAATATACTGATGATAAGCAGTGTCGATATCTATCTTCTATTGGGTCTTGCTGTGGTGATCCTTATCTCGGTTTTCCTCCTGTTTCACAAACTCCAGGCGGTATCTTTCGATAAAGAATTCTCGGAAGTGGTCGGGGTGGATACGACTTTCATATCGCTGCTCCTTCTGATCTTGGTAGCCTTTTCAGTTGTATTCCTGATAAAATTCGTAGGGATCATACTAGTGATAGCAATGCTGGCGATACCCGCTTCGATATCAAGTAAATTCACCCACGATATTAAGAAGATAATGGGATACTCGACTGGACTCTCACTTTTCTTCGTTATATCAGGACTTTGGCTATCTTGGGAATGGAACCTTCAGGCCGGACCAACTATCGTGATTTTAGCCGGTGTAGTGTTCATATCTGTGATGGTGCTCACGAGGGTCTATCGAAGGTATATAAAGAAAAGGAGTTAAGCTCGAAACTACCGTCGATATCTATCTCTGATGACTATCAAGAAAACAAGGACGATGATAAAACCGAAGATGTGCAGACCTGGAGAATCATTACTTCCGCTGTTGTCTCCAGCATCAACACCGTCATAACTTTCCTTTATCTTGTCTATACGACCTACGAGCATCGGTGGACTCACGTACCCCTCGCTGATCCCGAGATGACTCCCGTCGGGGTACAAGAACAATATAGTCGGATATACATCGATATCGTGTTTACTAGCTAGTTCAGGTCTCTTCGTAGCGTTCACCCATATCGGTATAAAATCGAAGTTCGCGTACTCGACCACCTGGATATGTCTCAGAGCTTCGTTTTCCACCTTGTCACACTGTGGGCAGTTAGGTTCACGGAAGTAGATCATCAGCGGCATGTCTTCTTTTCTCGCTTCTGCCCTACCGTCCTCGTAATTGTACCACTCTATCTCCGGAAGTTCGTCGGCCATATCGTCGTACTCTGTAACAACATTGTCCATAAGATCCATAAGACCTTCCGCACCGATAAAACCAACCACTCTATCTAGTTCTTGCTCTTTTGGTGTAAGGAAGACGAGGGTCGGTTCTGTAGATATATTGAAGTCATCCACTAATTCATTTTCTATCTCCACGTTCAGCTTAATACATACAAAATTTCCAGAATCTTCGATGACCGCTGGGTCTGTATATACGTCTTCCTCCATCTCTATACAAGGACCCGATGAGTTCTGATAAAAATAGATGAAGACGGGTTTATCAACGTCTTCTGCCTCCTGTATCCCATCAGTATAGGAAGTGTGCCATTCAATATCTTGGGCAGACACACCCGTGGGCATAAACGAAAATAAGACCATTAACAATGTGATGAATACCCACGCTTTTGGAACAGTACCGATCAATTTCATAGGATATCGGGAAAAATGTATCATTCATTTATATTTTTTTCTTGTCCGGTTCGTCATCCTTTTTGGTTTTACTCAGATACAGGATGATGGATGCTGCGATGAGTACGGACACCACTATCTCGACAAACAAAATGTTGTCCCACAACGGACAGGAGGAACTGACATCCCCCTGATCAGAGCCTGACATGCCCTCGGCACCTTCTTTACTTTCATACGCTGATAGAACATCGTCCATCAGGTCCACCAGATCAGATGCAGATAACTTACCGACGTATTTAGTGATCTCTCCTCCCTCTGGAGTTAGGAACACCAAAGTCGGTATAGGGTTGTACTCCGTAACTCGATGCGATATCCCCCTGTTTATCCACGTTCACCTTGACGAATGTGATGTCTTCCGATTTTTCGACCACATCTCTGTCTGGATATACGTTCTCCTCCATATCCATACACGGTCCGCACCATTTGGCCCAGAAATCGATGAAGACCGGTTTGTCTTCGACCTTAGCTGTATCCATACCTTCTCTGTAGGTATACCAGCCTATTTCGTCCTGCACCGAATACTGATGATGGTACCGACTGTATGGATAGAAAAAGAGACATTATCACGATAAATATCAGGATGGACAACTTACGTTTTTGCATATTGTTTACATAAGCGTCGAAATCCTTTATAGTTTTTTTGTATGGATTAGACCTTTTAGCAGGAAAAAGATATAAATACAGCGTCCGATTAGAAAGCGAATAACATGGTTCAGAAACCAGGCAGTATGTACAGAGAAGTAAAGGGACAGCCCTATACTCGTAAAGAATACATCGGTGGGATCCCGCATGTAAGGGTCGGTCAATTCATGATGGGGAACAGGACCGGTGAGTTCAACCTAGAGGTAACTTTGATAGCAGATGAGAAGTGTCAGATCAAGGATAACGCTCTGGAATCTGCCCGTGTAGTCTTAACGAGAACACTGGTTAAAAATCTAGGTGATAAGAATTTCAAGGCACAGATACTGGTTTACCCGCACCACGTGCTGAGGGAGAATAAACAAGCTACAGGGGCGGGTGCGGACAGGTTATCCGAGGGTATGAGAAGATCTTTCGGAAAAAAAGTCGGTAACGCTGCCCGCGTCAATGCCGACCAACCGATCATCAGGGTTTGGTTGAACGAAGAAAATTACGAAGTTGCGAAAGAGGCCCTGCGTAAAGCCTCGATGAAACTACCGACACCGTGTACTCAGCAGGTAAAAGAAAAATGAGTTTCACTTTTTTTCTAACTTTGCACCATCGGTGACTTTGTTGTATTCTTTAAAAGAAGAGGGTTGTTTACTGTTTGGTCTTATAATCAAGTATATTATTATCAAAGATAAGAAACCTATAACAGCTAGACTTCCGAACATGAATTTATTACTTAATCTCCCAGTATCCATTGATTGTACACCCTCCATGGGATCGGTACCTTCATTGAACTCTTCCAGATTCGTTTTTCCATCACCGTCGGGATCTTCGTCTGCATCGGAAGGATCTTTTGGATCTAGACCGTACTTTTCTTCCCACTTGTCTGGCATACCATCCCCGTCGTCATCTTCGTCCTCCCAATCCATCTTGCCGTCGTTATCGGTGTCTATCACGGCATCTTCGCCCACATAAACTGTTATCATGTGTGAATCTGAGTTTCCTCCGCTGTCGAAAACCACCAGTTCTACATTATACAAACCGTCGGCACCGTAGCTTCTCTCGACAATTTTTCCGTTCTTTTTAACCTCGGTTGAAAGATTGTGAAATATCCAGCTGTAGTTATTGATCCCGATGTTGTCAGAGGAAGCAGAACCATCGAACTCTATTTTTGTTCCCGCTAGAACTCCTACGTTGCCACCTGCAACGGCCTTAGGTTTGATCGTGTCCACCACCCGTAACGTTCTGTTCTCCGTTGAATTCCAATTGTTGTACGTATCGTTTGCGTGGAACGAGTAGTGGACGTAGGAAGCATCCACCGGTATCAAAATAGAGAAATCATAGTTGTTGCTCCACTTGAAAACCGACCGATTCACCGGTTCTTCATCTTCGTTGAACCAGTAACTTATCCATACACCTCCCACTCCGTCCTTATCGGTGACATTAGCTGAAAATTTTTGGAAGCCGCCGGTTCTAGGGAATCCCATGGTATGATCTTTGATCACGGGAGCGTTGAAATCATGATACAGCGTTCTAAATCGGTAGTAAAATGAATCGTTATCGTCCACTGCGGTATTGCCCACTGTATCCTCTGAGATCACCGTGAAATAATATGTGCTGTTTGGCTGTAAATCCCTCAGCATAACTCGCTGTCTTGTGTCGTAGGTGGTATTCTGGTTCGTAGATGACGAGCTCAGGTCCGGTGATAGTGAGTACTCCACCGATGCTCTGCTGGATTCACTCGCAGTCCATTCAACGACCACCTGAAGACCATTTATGACATCAACGGATACTGACGAGATCTCTGGAGGTGTAATATCATATGGGGATATCAGCGGAAAATTATCCAGCCTGTAATACCCTTTAGAGTTGTTCTCTACTGGATGTGGGGTCTCCGTGTCCCCTATTTCGTCCCCTTCGACCCTACCGTTCTCACCGTTGTCCAAACCATGGTAATCGTGCCAGTAGTTCCCCTCGTCACCGTATGACCAGTTGTTGTGATATGACGAATAGTCCATGGATCTGACACTTCCGTTACGGATATTGTTGTGGTATAGTGTGTTGTTGTAAGAACCGCTGATATCAAAAGTTGAGTTCACGTCCTTAAAATCGTTGTAATGGATGATGTTGTTCGATGAATCCACCATGAATAACGTAGAATCCGTCAGATAGTTTTCCTGGACAAGATTATACTTTGATCCGTTGAGAACGATACCTCCTCTATTACATTGCTTAAATTCATTGTATCGTATTTTGCTGTCGGTTGTATTCCAAAAGATCATCCCAGAATAAAACATCTTCGAGAGCGAGTTATCCTCCAGGGTGATATTCCTCGAATCGTATATCTGGACATAGTTGTGAATATTTGACATCTCGTTATCATGGATGGTTATATCCTCCGAGTTGGCAGCGATTATCTGCCCTGCATCTGAAGATATTTCCACACCGCTTTCGTTGTGCATGATATAGACCTTTTTCATATTCATATGATTGTTCTCCGATGAAAGAGAGTTCCAGCCCATTTCATCCAACATGGGGTCGATGAAGATACCGTCCCTGAAAAAGGTGTTATCCGTCAGAGTTACATTTATGTTGTCAGGTCCCAACCGCAAACCCAAGTAATCGTTCGAAAAACCGTTGCCGGACAGAACGATCCTCTTGTTTCCCCCTCTGATATCCACACCTATTTTGTTGTTTTTTGTCGTCGTGGATACCACCTTTAAATCCCTATTATTTTCCATTATCAATCCGGTTTTGTTACAACCTGCCAGATTTAGATCTTTCAATAGAAGATCCGAGGTATTTTTTAATAATACTCCATAATGATTGTTATCCAAAGAGCAGTCCTCGAGAGTTATATTATCTTGGCCGATTATTTTCACCCCAAAATCACCCGTACCGCTGTTCACGAATTCCAAATTTTTAACTAACACGTTACTTGAATCTATCTTCAAAGGTGTTCCGGTAAAATTTGCATCTATTATCGTCGAGTATTTCATCTCTCCAACTATCGTTAATGACTTCGATATACTCACCCTTTCCACGTAGGTCCCTTTATAGACATAGATTATGTCAGATGAAGCTGCAGCATCGACGGCGTCCTGTATCTTTTCGTAGTCCGCTTCACCGTCATCGTCCACGGTGATCGGGATGACCCTCTCGAGATACCAGAGGTCGAAATATTCACCTTGATCTTCGGTGGACTGATACACGATCTTTTCCCCATCGTTGTTGAAACATGGATTCATCTGGGAGTACTCTTCGTCGGTTATCTGATCTTTCGTACCGTTGATGTCCACTGTCCAGATATCGTAGATTCCCTGCTGTAAAGCATCTTTCTGGAAAACTATCTCGTACCCGTTGGGGTGGAAATCGGGGCATGAGTTATAAGCCACGAAGTCGTTTATCAACTGCTCATGTTCCGTTCCATTCTCGTCCATGAGCCAGATGTCCTTACTATCCCCATCATCCTCATCCGAAACGTATGCGATCTTGGATCCGTTGGGTGAATATATCGGGTCAGTTTGTTCATATTCTTCGAACGTCACCTGCTCGTGGACCGCAGAGCTGGACCATTGATTGCCCTGTTTGAGCAGCTTCCATATGTCGTAGTGATCTCCCCCGTCTTCTTTAGAACAGTAAACCAGTTCATCCCCGTCTGGATTGAAAAAAGCTCCCAAACGAACAGATCCGTCGTATTCGTAGTCCTGGGAAGTGAGTTTCACCCGGTTTTTTCCGTCCACATCCATGATGTAGAAATCGTAGGTGTCGGTGAGCGTGGCTGCGATGAAAGCTATCTTCGTGCCGTCGGGGCTGAAAGAGGGCCAGGCTTCAGCTAGGTTAGGAGTATTGGTAAGGTTCTCTCTGTTCGTCCCATCTGAATCCATTATTATGATATCTGGATTACCAGTTATCTCGTTGGAAACGTAGACAACCTTCGTCCCATCCGGGCTGTACACAGGGTATTTCTGCCCGGTGTTCTCGGTGGTCAGCTGGTGATGGACGTAGTACTTGGGAGGATTGGTCGCACTCAGATCATCGTTAGGATTTGTAACCATGTGGTCCCGACTAGAACTACCTCTAGATAAGACCGGTTGCACGGTTGAAGAGGAAGTCAAAATCACGACTATCAAAATCACATTCCACATGTACGGTTTGAATTTCATCTCTAATCATCTACGGTATATGGGTTTACAGATTTGAATTAAAATAAGATATCACTTTTATTAATCTTTTTGGCATGTTCAGAAGAAATCGCTCAGCTTGTCTCTCCTGTATATGTTTATCTCGCTGAGGGTTGTTGAACTACTCTGAGAGACCGCAAGGAGAACAGCCCGTGCCACATCATCGGGTTCCGTCACTTCTCCGGGATTGAATTTCTCTCTATATGGAGTCCCCTTTTCATCTCGGATGCTCGTTCTAACCTCCGATGGATTGATGAGGGTCACTGCCACACCCTTTTCTCCCACCACGGCTTCGATGCTGTGGGCGAACCCCTTGGTCCACCACTTGGAGGCTGCGTAAACGGGATTGAAAGAGCGTGGATGGTTCGCATCGAAACTTCCGATGAAGACGATATTTCCCTTGGTTTTCTCTATGTATGGGAGTGCCTCTCTCGTGGCGAAAAACATACCGTCTATGTTAGTCTCCATAACCGCCCTGTAATCCTTCGTAGAGAATGTTTCGATATCCCCGTACCTTATGATGCCTGCGTTGTTGACGAGTATATCGATCTTACCGAAGCTATTCACCGCCTCATTCACCATCTTCTTGACCTCTTTTTCTTTCCTGATGTCCGTTGGTATAACAGCAGTTTCAGCTTCGTGATCCCCTTCGAGAACGTCGGAAAGGTCCCACAGGTCTTCGATAGTTCTAGAACAAAGAGCCAGCTTAGCACCTTCGATCGCTAGGGTTTTGGCGATCTTCATCCCGATACCAGAACTCGCTCCCGTGATGATAGCTACTTTATCACGCAGTAGTTTTTCTTCCTCCATGTTTTCACACTCGTATCAACTATCAAACAATTACTTATTAATAAAAACTCTTACGGTATCGTGCACGAAGAAAAAATAGGAAGGAGGTTTTGGGAGATCGATTCGTTGAGAGGTATAGCTATCGTTATGATGATAATTTTTCACTCCTTTTTCAACCTTTATTATCTGGCGGATCACGATATCGACATAAATGACGGTCTTTTATTCCTTCTCGCACGTTCTACAGCCTGTATCTTTATTCTCCTTGTAGGTGTTTCTCTCACCTTGAGTCATTCCAAAGCATTAATGCAAGATTTGACCCGCAATGAGATCACTTTCAAGTACATAAAACGAGGTCTAAAGACATTCTTATTTGGTTTAATGATCTCAATAGTGACTTGGATCTTCATACCTGAAGGTTTTATCGTTTTCGGCATACTGCATTTTATAGGTTTATCCATACCTTTAGCCTACCTCTTTCTGAGATTTAAAAAGGTAAATTTGATCGCTGGTTCTGTGTTAATCATACTTGGCTTTATCATAAAGAGTTACAGGTTGGAAAGTCTTTGGTTACTTTGGCTTGGGTTGAAACCAACAGGATTCTATTCGGTAGATTACTTTCCACTGCTCCCCTGGTTCGGTGTTGTTCTGTTTGGGATCTTTGTCGGTAAATTCCTGTATCCTAATGGAGAAAGAAATTTCGATGTACCTGAATTTCACGAACGGTCCATGATCAGGTTCACCTCTTTCCTCGGCAGGCACTCACTGGTTATGTATCTCGTCCATCAACCGGTGATAATCAGTATGATGTTCCTCTTCGGTCTTATCGACTATCCCTCCTTGTTTCCGTAGACCCGCGTACATTCAAAAATATTAATAACACCTATGCAGATATAATATCGAGGTATAGATATGGAAACTTTCGACGATATAGAAGGAAAAGAAGTGCTGAGCAGCGACGGCAACGTCATGGGTGAAGTGATAGACTTCACTTACATGGAAAATTGGCAATTGGAAGGGATCATGGTAAAGATCAACAAAAAGTTCGCAGAAGATCTGGGTATGGACAAGCCACTCCTTTCATCTCTCAAGATGAAGATAAAACTTGAGCACGTTAAGTCTGTATCCGATAGTGTCGTACTAAAGAGATCTCTGGACGAGCTTTACAAGTACTTCGAAGAAGACGAATTCACCGAAAAGCTGACATCCATAATCGGACTCAAGATATCGGATTCGGCTGGGACCAAGGTGGGAGAGGTAGAGGACATACTGATAGATACGGAAAATTGGGGTACACCCTCGATACTCGCGATAATCTATAAGGAAGTGTTGGAGGACCTAGATATGAAGAAATCTCTCTTATCCAAGACCAAAATAGGCATCTCCATGGAACACGTGAGCGATATAGGTGATGTGATCATGCTGGACACCACCGCCGGTGGTCTGGGTGATATCATAGAGAAAGAACCGGTCAAGAAAGTATAATCCTGAGGGTGATTCACTGATCTTTCCCTGGTGAAGTCGAGTACTTGCCGCTTACAACCGCGACGGTACAGTCAGCGTGTTTGATCACCCTGTCCGTTGTACTGCCAACCAGTAATTTTGTGAATCCCGAAGCACCGTGGCTGCTTATGTAGATCACGTCTTTTTCACCGGCTAGGTCAGTTATCTTTATGTAGGGCTTACCGAGCAGAAGTTTTGTTTCTATTTCCACGCCGAGTTCGTGTGCCTGATGCCTGACGTCTTCAAGCGCTGCCTCTCCGACGTGTTTCAATCCCTTTCTAGCCGAGTCCTTAATAGATTGACGGTGAAGTCCCTCGTACTCGGATGTATCTATGACGTAAACCGCGATGACTTTGATGTCCAAAGTTTTAGCCATCCAAAGGCCCTCTTTTACACCGATTTCTGAACAATCGGAACCGTCCGTAGGTAAGATCAATTTCTCGTACATCAAAACATATACTAGATAATCGATATAAAAAATCTACCATGAAGAAACCAATACATATTTAAACATCAGATATATTTATCGGAGCATGCCTGAAGATACTGAAGATAAATCCGATGAAGAGTCGGGTGAGGAAGAGGAGCCAGAGAAAAACCCCGATCTGAGCGAAGACTACGATTACGACAATCTACTCGATCGTGCAAGGGAGGATCTACCGGAAGAGATCTCACATCATGAGCGTTTTCAGATACCCGATGTAGATTCTTTCCTCGAGGGCAACACCACCATCTTCAGAAATTTTCACGAGATCGCAGATACCATCAACAGAGATCCCCAGAAACTGATGAAGTACCTACTAAGAGAACTGGGGACTGCCGGAGAGTTGGAATCGGACAGGGTCGTTTTCAAAGGAAAAGTTGGATCCAAGAAGATCATGGAAAAGATCGAAGATTACGTTGACAAGTTCGTACTGTGTTCAGAGTGTGGACGACCTGATACCCGCTTGGTAAAAGAAGATAGGATCACGATCCTCAAATGTGACGCCTGCGGAGCTCACAGACCGGTCAAGGTGAAAAAGAAGAAGAGTGCAGCAGCAGAAACAAAAGAATTGGAAGTAGGGAAGGTATACGATTTCCTTATACAAGATGTTGGCAGGGAAGGAGACGGCATGGCTAAGAAGGGCAGCTATACGATATACATACCTGGTTCGGCCAAGGGAGAGCACGTGAAGGCCGAGATCAAGAACATCAGGGGCAGTTTGGCATGGGGTTCATTAGTCGGTAAGGGATCCAATTGAATAGGAAATACCTACCTGTGGTAGCGATAATCTGTATAATGGTAATCACCCACATGGTGGCACTTTCAGTGGTGAATCTGTATCCCAACGAGTACAAGGCGTTCGGAGAAGACACTGATGATCCTATAAATCCACTTATCTATATCGTGTTCATCATCCTGTTTACAGGGGCGATGCTGTTGGTGATGAAGTACACCAAAGGAAACTTTCTTCAGTACGCGATACTAGCGGTGGTCGGTTTAACATTATTTTACGTGTTCTATCCCGTGTTCTTCCACCTGTTCGTTAACGGTATGGACTGGGAACTGTCCGTGGGAGATAGAACAGCTCTTTTATTGGCTCTAGCGATGGCTGTCGGCTTATCCTATACTCTATACAAGTACCCGGAGTGGTACATCGTGGACGGTGTAGGGATGATAATGGGTGCCGGTATAGCGGCGATCTTTGGATTCAGCTTGGGTATACTCCCTGTACTTGTTCTGCTAGTTGTACTTGCAATATATGACGCCATATCAGTCTATAAGACAAAGCACATGATATCTCTGGCCTCCGGTGTCATGAAGATGAAATTGCCCGTGCTGCTGGTCATCCCGAAGAGACTAGACTACTCCTTCTTCGAGCAGGAAGGGCTGGAGCAGACCATAGATAAGAAAAAGAAGAGAGATGCTATGTTCATAGGCCTGGGAGATATCATAATACCAGGTATACTACCGGTTTCAGCCAGCATCTACCTGCCGGCATCAACGGTCGGCGGATTATCAGGACCTATATTAGTGGCTATGGGAGCCATCATAGGTGCAATATGCGGTTTGATAGCCCTGATGAGGTTCGTTCTTAAAGGCAATCCACAAGCCGGTCTCCCACTCTTGAACAGCGGAGTCATCCTTGGCTATCTTATCTCTTACTACATGGTGTACCAGGACCTGACGTTCGGTATCAACCTGAACTGGTAAGCCGTTGTTGGTATATTTTACCTAAATATTAAATATCCGAGGTGAACATCTTTATTATCAGATGTCCCACAAAGAAAAGGTAGCGGACCGGTACGACAGATGGAGTAGGTTCTACGACATGGTGGATAACTTTCCAGTGGTTTCGAGACCACAAAGGGATTGGAAGAGGACCGCCGTGGACGCCTTGGATATGAAGGGAGACGAATTGATTTTAGATGTGGGGACGGGGAGCGGCCAGATCCTTCCCTGGATAGCTAGTCGTTTGGACGATGGGAAGGTTATAGGTACGGATATCAGCGGTAAGATGGTGGACTACGCCAACGATGTACTAAGAAAGGAGGGGTTGCAAGACAGGGGAAAGGCTGTTTACGATGACATAGAGCAGTCCAGGTTCCCCGACGAGTACTTCGACAAGATCGTGAGTACCTTCACTTTTACCACGGTCCCAGAACCTGAGAAAGCTGCAGCCGAATGCGCACGCATCTTGAAGCCGGACGGTAAGATGATAGTGTTGGACACGGGCAGACCTGAGAGGAGATGGGCTTCGATGTTCTTCTATCCCATGATGCTGTCGGCGAAATTGTTCGGACGCACCCACATGGACAGGGACATCATCGAGACCATGAGCGATCACTTTCGAGTGCAGATACTCGACAGATACATGTTGGACATGGTTTATATCGCCGAGTGTGAGATGTGAGTGAAGGGATTGGAACGAGGAAGACTCTGCTTTCGTTAATAATCACTTAGACGATGGAATCTAGGAAACAACGGTGGGCAACCGAATATTATATCTTCCATAATAATAATAATAATCGAAAAATATTTATATTTTTAAACCGTAGGGATGAAGGTTAAACAAGGGAGTTATCTAATATGCAATTTAAGATGTTTAAAGTCTGTGTAGGTGTTGTAGCTATATTACTGACAATGACAGTTTTTATTCCGGTGATTTCTAGTGCTAGTGGACAAGGTCAGCAAAGAGATAGTATTGAGGATGAAGATGGAAACATCCATAAGGTTTATTCTAGAGGTGCGAAGGTCTATTATAAAAATAATATTGGATGTTCGTGGATGCCGCCTTGGAATAGATGGAACGATCCTATTTTGTTAGCGGAATCCGATAAACCCTCTCTTTTCCCGAAGATCGACATCGAAAATGGATTTATTTATGCAGCATGGATAGACATGGAAGCGATGAACGATGATTTTTATTTTGCTGGTTGTTTATTGGATGATTGGGAGAATTGGGGGATGCCTTTGAAAGGTGCGGACGCCCAACTTCCGTGGGAGTGGGACGGTCAACCATACAGATATGATATGGAAGCGGTTGGAAGCGAGATTCAGCTGACCTGGGATGATGAAGTCCAGAGAACTTGGACCGCGGATATAGACGGCGACATGATTCCAGATTTTAAAGATGAGGAACCTTTGGTTTACACCGTCGATAATCCATCGATAGCCATCGAACCAGATGTAGTAACTATGGATAATGAACTGGGTGTTACTGTAGCGATCGATTACGAAAGTGAGGATGAAACTATGCCTATAGTAACGGAAAGCGACGGTGATTATGAATTATCCTCGGGCAAATACATCAACATCTCTTTAGATACTGATACAGACTTCCACGCGATGATAAAAATGGATGTCGATGAAGTTCCTGAGACCCTAACCGAAGAATATTTGAGGATGTATCGTAAGATTGACGATAATTGGATGCCTGTTGCAAATTGGGATAACGATGAACAAACCGGAATAAATCTTAGAGAAGGATTTACATGGGGTTACACGAACCAATTCAGTGAATTTACGCAGGTCGACTCAAGCCAAGAGGATGCGGATCAAGATGGGATGGTAACTCTTACTGAGGATACTGAAGAAACTACTATGTATTTTGAACATGTTAGTTTAGATGATTTCTCAGATTATTATTTTACAACTAATACTGATGATGACATAGCCTATTTCGAATTAAATTCACCTCTAATTAATATGAATTGTTATGGTATAGATATGTATATATATAACGAGAATCCTGATCAAAGTCGTATTCATGATTTCACTATTGATGTTGGGAATGATGGTACTATAGATTTTGGTCCTATTGACATATTTTTTACAGATGACCCTACAATTGACCCACAATATGACGGATATCTTCACATATCTTTAAACCCTGGAGATCTCCTAAATGCTATTACTCAATATGTAAATGATGATAATGTAGTTTTGAATAGGCAAATTCCAATGAAATTCGATTCCCAACCTGGATATGCGCAACCCACACCATATGATCAGATAAGTATTAATTACCCTTTTTCTGAACTTGATATTGAAATAGGAGGTTACATGAAATCGGACTTCAGTCAAAATAATTTTCAACAATCTGAATTATCTTTATCAGGAACAACCAATCTTGAAATATATTACCCAGAATATAACGATATCTTCTGTGATAGAGGGTACATGGAGATAGAAAATATCGGTGAAGATGTAATCGAAGATTTGAAATTGGATATCAATAACGACGGCATAATAGATTGGAGGGCTACTAAGGATATTGCAGTAGGAGAATCCATGCTTGTTGGAGGCATTAAAAGGAGTATTAACGAGCATATTTTGAATCATATTAATTCAGATAATATCTTTTTGGAAGTTCCATTCACATTTATATCAGGTAATTCTGGCGATATTAGAATTACTGATGCAGACATTCATTTAATTGACGTGACTACCTGCCCTAATTATTTAGATTCCAGTGGAGACGGTCTTGCTGACTGCTGGTTCGATACAGTTGTAGATCTAACCTATGATAGAAAAGGTGGAGATGAGATTATCGGGAACGATAATGACGAAATACCCGGTGCTAGACTTTATTCATTAAACCCTGCAAAAATGAACGTGGTCGGTTCTGATGGTAGAGTGGGTTGGAACATGTATCGGG
>CAZHUM010000027.1:0-26138 GCA_964535805.1 uncultured Thermoplasmata archaeon | reverse complement strand
TAATTGTTTTAATGTGAATGATTATGCGGATTCAGGTTGTAGAAAGCCCTCTCTACAACTTCACTCAAAGCTGGGTGTATATGCATACCACTGTAAATGGGGATCATAGTTTGATCTTTGGTATTCATCAAATTAATTATCTCTTGAATCAGAACTGAAGCTTGAGGTCCGATTATGTGTGCACCCAATATCCTATATGTTTTACTCTCTACTATCACCTTAACGAAATAATCCTTCAATCCCATCGCTTCTCCTTTACCGGTATCTTCGTACCTATAATATCCTATCAAAATATCATGATTATTTTTTGCATCTTTTTCTTTCATACCGACTGATGCTACTTCAGGGTAAGTAAAAATCGCGTGCGGGACAGCATGGTAATCCACTTTGATTTTTTCTCCATCTCCAAAAGCGTTCTGGTAAACCGCTCTAACCTCCTTATTTGCCATGTGTTTGAACATATACTTTCCCGTTGCATCTCCCAGAGCATAGATATTCTTCTTTGATGTTTGTAAGTATTCGTTCACTTTGATCCATCCCCTTTCATCTGTTTCCACCCCAGTCTTTTCGGGTTTCAATATATCGGAATTGGATTTTCTTCCAGTGGCAATAAGTATCTCGTTGGCTTTCACTTCGATCTTGTCACCATCTTTGCTCCTTGCTTTTACCGCCTTTTTACCAATTCCCTTACTAGCTTCAATCACTTCAAAACCCGTATAAATCTTCATGTGCTCAGACAGCTTCCTTTTAAGAACATTCGACACTTCTGGTTCTTCGTCCGGAACGAACTGTCGGTTCCTCCCTACGATCGTCACATCAGCACCCATCATCGCCAAAAAATAACCGTATTCAGCAGCTATATACCCACCTCCGACAACGACAACACTTTTGGGAAGTGATTCTAACTCTAATAGTGACTTAGAATTAAGGTACCCAACTTCTTCAAGTCCTTTTATAGGAGGTATCAAAGGTCTAGAACCAGCCCCGAGAATGAACACGTCTCCTCGTATCTTATTCCTACCTACACTCATGGTATAATCGTCGATGAATTCACCTTTACTGTGATAAAAATCGAATTCGTCAGTTGATTTTAGGCCGTGTGTTATCGATTTTATATCACCATCGATCTTTTCTCTCATCCTCTTCATAACAAAGCTAAAATCAATATTTTTTATCTTGACATCTATCCCGAATTTTCCTGCCTCTTTTACGTGATTAACCACCTCAGCCGGGTACAATATCATCTTGGACGGAATACAACCCCTTGTTAGACAAATACCGCCAGGGATGTCGTTTTCAATTACAGCAACATCCATTTCCGGTCTTTCCGAAACGAGTTGGGTGACTATATTCGTGCCAGAACCAGTACCTATGGCCACCACGTCATACTTCTTCATATCGTATTGAAGAGATAGAGATTAAATATAATTAACCCTAAAATAACAAGTGTTATAGATAAAAATTTAAAAGTAGGTAGTATTTACCCAAGATATGAAAGAAACACCACTTCACTCGAAACATATAGAGAACGGAGCAAAGATGACAGCATTTGGTGGATGGGACATGCCATTAAAATTCACTAGTATAAACGAAGAACACATGACTGTAAGGCAAAAGGTCGGGATTTTTGATGTGTCACACATGGGGGAATTAATACTCCAGGGGGACGGGGCTCTAGAATTCATGAGCGAACACTGTACACAGGACGTAACAAAATCCAAGAACGATCAATTAAAGTATGCACACATCCTAAATGAAAAAGGCGGTATAATAGACGATACCATAGTAACGAAATTATCTGATGATTCATGTTATATCGTACCAAATGCAGGAAGAACACCGGTTGTTTTGGATTGGTTGATCAAAGAAGGTGGAGAAAAATTCGTCACCGATATATCCCATGATACGGTCATGTTGGCGATCCAAGGCCCGAAAGCAGTTGATATAATTAAAAAGATTTTTGATAATGATATAACGGATTTGGGATTCTTCAACGCCGTACACGACGAGATCAATCCAGATATAATGAAAAAGTTCGATAATGAGTGGAAGATGGGTGAAACCCCGATCATACAACGTAGTGGTTACACTGGAGAAGACGGTTTCGAGATAGTCTTACCAAATGAAGCCGGTATAGCACTTTGGGACGCATTTTCCGCAGTAGATGATGCACCGACACCGTGTGGACTCGGTGCTCGAGATACACTACGGTTGGAGTACGGTTTCCTTCTTTCAGGCCAAGATTTCGATAAGACCAGGACCACCATCGAAACGGGTTGGGTTAAGCAGTCCGTCGATTGGGACCATGATTTCGTTGGTAAGGAAAAACTTCAAGAAATCAAGGGTTCAGAACACCAACTTTTGAAAGGTATGGTGATGATAGACAAAGGGATAGCTAGGCACGGTTACGAGATCTATGACGGTGATGAAAAGATCGGCGTGGTAACGTCAGGGACGCGTTCCCCCATGCTAAAGAAAGGTATCGCACTCGGATACTTAGACAAGGGATATCACGAGGAAGGAACAGAAGTTTTAATTGAGATCCGGGGCGAGAAAAAGAAGGCGGAGGTAAAGAACCCCCCTTTCGTGTGATTCCATATGAAATATAGGGGTGTCCCCCGTATTACAAAATATATATCCAGAGGAGATCATGATGGAAGAATTAAAAGGAATAGATGAGCTAAAACGACTGCTGAGCATAAAAGGAATTTCAGGTTATGAAGACCGTATAAGGAACACCATAAAAGAGATGGTTTCCGAGTTAGGTAAGACCAGAGAGGACAATATAGGAAACCTGATCCTGGAAAAACCCGGCGACGGACCGCATATCGCTGTTGTTGCCCACATGGACGAAATCGGGCTGGTGGTATCAAATATAGAAGACGACGGATATCTCAGGATAATGAAGATCGGCGGTGTCAAAGATTCCCTTTTAGAAGGAAGACCCGTCACCATCCATACGGAGAAAGGTCCTGTCAACGGGATAATCGGTCACAAAGCGCCACACCTAAAAACGAGCTCTGACGAAGAAGAGAAAATAACACCGTGGACCAAAATAAGAGTAGATATAGGTGCCGATTCAAAAGAAGAAGCTAGGAAGATGGGGGCGGATGTTCCCGATCCAATCACTTTTAACAGTACATTTAGAAGGATAGGAAACAAGAGGTTCTCATCGGGAGCTCTTGACAACCGGATCGGATGTTACACTTTGATCAAAGTAGCAAGAGAACTTATGCCCCAAGATACGAACAAGAGGTACTCGTTCGTATGGAGTGTCCAGGAAGAGATAGGTCTGAGGGGTGCCAAAGTGGTGGCTAACACCTTAAATCCCGATTACGTCATAGCCCTGGACACCTACACGACTACAGACTCACCTGGTCTAGAACCATTTTACAAGCCGATCAAATTGGGCAGCGGCCCCGTTATAAGGATGGTGGACAAAAGAGCGATATCATCACCGAAGATGGCTAAGCACTTCAAGAATGTTGCAGAACGAAACGGCATACCGTATCAATACGGTGTAACAGGCGGTACTACGGATGGCATGGCACTCCAGGAGGGCGGCGGACTGATGGCCGCACTAGGTGTTCCGGTTAGATATTCGCATTCCACCATCGAATGTGGTCACTGGGGAGATGTGAACAATCTATATAACCTCGTGGCTAAAGGCGTAAGCGAACTGCCCATATAGGTGAGGTTCAAGCAGTCACCTCAGAATTCAGTGGTACCCGTGAAGTTGAATCCCCCGATCTTCATCGCAGGGCACAGGATAAACCCGGGATAGTAATCCAGTGCGAATAACGTCTGCTTTTCACTTATTAGTTCAACGTTTGAAAAGGCCTCTAACAGATTCTGTGTGAACCTAAGGTTCTTTATCGGAGAGGTTATTTCACCGTCTTTTATCAGCCAAGTGCCGTCCCTGGTCAGCCCGGTCAATATCCCTTTTACAGGATGTACGGGCCGACAGTAATTGAATCTAGTGATCAGGATCCCCTTTTCAGTTTCCCCGATCATCTCATCGAGGTCGGAATCTCCTCCACCCATTATCACGTTCATGGGTACAGGGCTGCTCGGATTTGGCATCGGTAAGGCATGGCCAGTAGATTCCTTTCCTTCCTCACGTCCCGCGGTGTAAGAATCGTATACGACTTCATTGGCGATTCCGTTCTTGATGATATCCACTCTCTTTTTTGGAACACCTTCGTAGTCGAAGGGAAAACCGATCATATCGTCATCGAGAGCGTCATCCCGTATACTGACATCTTCGTGCATGATCTGCTCACCGAATCTACCGTTCATAAAACTCCTCTGTTCCTGGACCGCGCGGGAACTGAACCCCATAAAGCCGAGATACATGAGCAGTGTTTTAACCGCTAAAGGCTCGAGGACCACTGTGTACTCACCGAGATCAATACATTCAGTCTCTAGATTTCTTAAACCCTTACTAACGGCGGTCTCGGCGACCTTCATGTGATCGATCTTATCCACATCTGAAGAACACATCTCACCCCAACCAAAGCCACTATCGTTGTCCCAATCGGCGATAGCAGTACAAGTTAGGTTGGAGTTCGTCAGTTCGTCGAATCCGTCGATCCCGTTCGTGTTGGCGATGTAGATTCCAAACCTTTCAGTTTTGAAGGCACCGTAGACCCTATCTACGCCCTTTCCATCAGCGTAATCTATGATCTCCTTAATTCTCTCAGCACGGGCTTCAGGTGAAAAAGCTACCGTGCTCTCGTGGAAGCAGTCCTTTTCTTTTGCAGGATTTTTTTGTTCAGGTAAGCCTTTGAAGTGCGGGTCTTCTCTTTGATAACTAGCGATTTTTTCCGCTCTCTTCAACGCACTTCTGATCTCGTCGAGGTCCACGGAATTCGTGGTTGCGGACCCTACCTTCTTACCCATGACGGCCCTCAATGAGATCCTGGAATTTTTCTTCCCTATATTTTGATGGATCTTAGAATTCGCATAACGTGTTAGAGCGGTATCTGTGTCGAAGATGACAACTTCCAATTCGTCGGCTTCAGTTTCCGTCAACAGTTCGTCGGCTATCTTTTTGTACATACCCTTTCCTACCATTTTCCCACCCCCACTCTGATGTCTTTGAAGCGAGAGGGTGCGCACCCGTGGCCCACACGCATCACCTGTGGTGGCTCGCCTTTACCACAGTTCGGTACACCGTGCATCCTCCAATCCTCTTTCCCGGAAACTGCATCACAGTTTCTCCAGAACTCATAAGTTATCCCGGTATATGTGGGATTCTTGATCAATTTCGTTATCTCACCGTTCTCGATAAGGTACCCAGCTTCTGTACCGAACTGGAAATTCAACCTTTTATCGTCGATGCTCCAACTTTTTATCGTGTCCATAAGTATCCCTCTTTCAGTATCCTCGATGATCTCCTTTCTAGACCAATCTCCAGGTTCTAAGTTGATATTCGTCATTCGGACCAGAGGAAGGTTCTCCCATCCGTCCGCCCTCATGTTTCCGCTGACCTCCACATCAACCTGGGCAGCATCTTCTCTAGATGCTTGATATCCAACGAATAAGCCGTCTTTTACAAGGTCGATCCTCTTCGCCTTCACTCCCTCGTCGTCGTAACCGAAGGTTCCCAGGCCATATTGGGCGGTAGCATCCGATGTCAGATGAACAATATCTGAACCATATCTAAGCGAATTCAATTTATCGGGTGTTAAGAAGCTCGTACCTGCGTAACTGGCTTCGGTACCTAAGACCCTATCCAGCTCCGTCGGATGTCCACAGCTTTCGTGGACTTGGAGAGCAAGCTGAGATGTATCCAGTATGAGATCCATGTTTTCAGAGGGGCACTGTTCAGCGTCTAGTAAGGAAACAGCCTCTTTTGCTGTTTTTTCTGCATGGTCCAACAGATTTAGAGATTCAAAAAACTCGTAACCTTCTGAATGAAAATCTCCACCGAAGGAGTTCGGGTAGCTTCTAGTTTGTACGTCTTGTCCGTTGCTCGCAGTTGCAGAGAGTCCCCCTCCACACTGGATGATCTCCTGGTGGATTCTAGCACCCTCTGTGCTCGCGAAGTATTTATCGAACTTCCACGCTCTAAAGTTACTTGTTCTAACTTTGATCTTATCATCTACCTCCATCCCCGAATCCACTTCTGTGAGAAGATCCAATTTGTCTTCAAGGTCCACGGTGAACGGGTCGACTTTGAATTCCGATTGATATCCGTCTTCGTAAATCTCGATGTCCTCTATCTTCACATTACCTGATGCGATAGAAGATGCTTTCGCGATCTTCAAAGCCCTGTCGATGGTTTTCTTTATGTTGCTCTTTGATATCTCAGAAGCCGAAGCAAACCCCCATCCACCTTTTAAAACACGTACTCCAAAACCTTTGCTTTCGGAATCGCTAATCGTTTCTACGGTACCGTTCTTCAAAATTATCGATTCACCATGATTGTTTGATAAACGCACATCTCCATATTCCAGATTCAGTTCATCCATCTTTTGGATGGCATATCTTATCATATCGTCCATACTTGCACCCACATGCATATATCCTAGGGGCTATAAATACGTTGCCGTCTAGGAAAGAATTTAATAGAAGGATAGTGGTAATAAAAATTGATATCATGTATGATACCTTGGAAACATTGAGTTTCAAAGAAATAATCGGGTACTCTATAGATGGAGAGGAGAAGGCAGCGGAGTTCTATCGGAACCTTGCAGACCAGCTCAGTGATTTAGTAGCCAAAAGATATGAAAGCCTTGCAAGAGATGAAGAGATACACAAAAGGGAGTTAATCAAACTGCACAATACCCTTTTTGGTACAAAAGATTATGACGTGCCAGACAAAGAAGGGCTCCCACCTCATGAAGGGCATGCTAAAGTAGAGAGCGTAGAAAACCTGATAGATTCACTGAACAGAGCTATACAGAATGAAAGGAACGCGTACAAACTTTACAGGTACGTTTCCAAGACCCATCCAGAGCACAGCAAACTTTTCGAGTACTTAGCCATAATGGAAAAGGGTCATGAAGAATCATTGGTGGTAGAGAAGAGGGTATATGAACAAGGTACTCAAGCAGAACCAGAGATTAGAGACATGGATCCAGAAGCTCTGAAGCAATTCCAGCTCGAGAAGTGGAGGATACATTGATATCCCAACTACAAAAGGATTTATAATTTACTCAAAGAAGAGGATGATATATATGAAAAAAACACTTGAATCATTGACGTTTAAAGAACTATTGGCGTATTCGATAGTGGCGGAGTCCGTATCAAAGCAAGCGTACCTGGATTTCTCTCAAGCCGCCGTGGGCGAGCTTCAGAAAGAGAGGTTCAAAAGTTTAGCTGATGACGAAGCCATGCATAAAAGAGAACTGGAGAAGATATACAGAAAGGAATTCGGTAAGGGCGAAATAAAATATCCTAAAGATAAAGAACTCCCACCCCACGAGGAAGAAATAGATGTTAGGAACAGCGAGAACCTTATCAAATCTTTAGAGTCAGCCAGGAAGAACGAACTCAATGCATATGAGATATACAAGTATCTTGCAAAAGAACAAGAGGTGTACCATGAGATTTTCGAATACCTTGCTTTGATGGAGCGGGGTCACTATGAATCGTTGAAGATGGAAACAGAGCTTTACAAAGGTGTACTCGAGCAGAGAGAGGCCACCAATAAGTTAGATCCTTCACAGATATGGCGAGAATATACTGGTAAAGTCTGAACGTACAAACCCTTTACATCTTTTTTAATTTTTTAATCTCATAGGTTCCTCTATGTCCATCCCATATTTTTTCAGCTTTAGACACAGTGAACCCCCATCTGTAGTGCGGTCCATTTAGAGTAAAGCTCTCGTATTCTCCCCCCTCTCCGGCAACATTGATCTTGTATTTTTGATGCAAGTTTTCCAGATCCTCAAGACATCGTCCATTAATCTTTCTTCCCAGCCATGAATCATCTAGGCCGTAAGCGGCTACGCCAACGATAATTGCTTCAAATCCATGTTCTATCAGCATGTCCAGGATCTTCTTTTGTTCCATGTTCCAAAGCGGCGTGATCGATTCTAAACCGAGTTCTGAACATATCCTATCGATCCTGCTTTTTTGGTAATTAGACGCCACTGCTCCACTCACCACGCCATCCAAATCCAGATCTATCAGCCCCCTCTTCAAGTCAAACAACTCCTCTTCTTTCTCTCCTTTGGTTTTTATGGTGGTTAAATTTATATCCATAGCTTTAGCTAATTCAGGCATCAGATGTGTATTTGGATGATGGAACATATAGGAATCCTTTCTCTCCGGTTCCACAGTTATGAGTTGTTCTACCGAAAACCCTCTTTTTCCAGCGAGCCATATGGCCAGGGTAGAGTCTTTACCGCCTGAACACAGCGCTGCGTATCCCATTGGTCATTTTAAAGCATAAAATCTTTAAATACATTGCCCTAGTGGTAAAGTACATGGATGTGATCTTCCACCCGTACTATCTGGAACATGAACAAAAGGGTACCCACCCTGAAAGGCCTGATAGATTGATAGCGATATTGGATAGATTGGAAAAAGAAGATCTGACTGACGGCATACATTTTCCGAAAAACCCAGATATAGAAAAGATTTTTTCTGTACATACAGAAGGATATGTTGAAGGTCTCAAAGAGATGAGCCCCGGGTATATCGACGGAGGAGATACATATCTCGGTGATGAAACATTCGATATCTCTCTTTTAGCGGCAGAGGGCGCTTTTATGGCCACTCGTATGGCAGAAGAAGGAAAACCCACTATGGCTCTACTTAGACCACCAGGTCATCACGCGGGAAAGAACTACGGTGGTGGATTCTGTTATTTCAACAACATCGCGATTGCAGCAAAGATATGCAAAGCTCAAAAGGTAGCGATATTGGATTTCGACGCCCACCACGGCAACGGAACCAGCGACATATTTTACAACGATCCATCCGTGCTTTACGTCTCAGCCCACCATCACGGGATATATCCCGGTACTGGCGAATACTTCGCGATAGGAGACGGTCCAGGACAGGGATACAACGTAAACATACCGTTTTTCACCGGCGTGGGTGATACTTCCATGGATTTAGCGATGGATAAATTGATCGAGCCGATCCTTAGACAGTTCGCCCCCGAACACATTTTGGTATCTTTGGGTACGGACGGACATTACGAAGACATGATGACAGGACTCTCTTATTCAAGCCATTCCTACATAAAAACGGCTGAAAAATGCTTGAAACTAGCGAAAGAGTTGTGCAGCAGCAGGATATCTTTCATGCTGGAAGGCGGATATCATCTTGGGTCTCTTTCTGAGATCATCGCAGGGGTGGTAAATCTAACCGAAGAACAAGAACTTGATCTGATATACAACGAAGTACACGATCAACAAGAACGCGGCTCGGAGCCGATAAAAGACACTAGAGATACTTTGAAGAAATACTGGAAATTGAGATGATCATTCTCCTCTGTATTTGGGGTGCTTACGATACTTATCCACCTGTTTTTCCTTCTCTTGAAATATCTTCCTCCTCATATTCTCCAAACCTTCGTCTAATGCCCTCATGATATTCCAATCATATTGTTTGGTGTAGAACATACCGTGATCAGTCTGCAATCTGAGCCTGATGCTGTACTTGGTTTCTTCACCTTCTGATTTGTGAGTGACAACATGTATGTTCATGACCAGGGGTTTGACCACTTGATTGAATTTCTGTAGATATTTTTGGATGATATCGTACATGGCATCGAAGGTTTCGGGGCCGTCATCGAGTCCAGTTATCTGCACATATGTCTGTTCCCCCTCTCTGAAACTTGCGATCATCTCGATCAGATCTATCTGTGTTAGGACGCCTTTAATATCCCCGTCGACGATAGCAGCCAGCGTGGAGATCTCATGTTCCGTCATCTTTTTTGCTGCACTAAAGATATTATCTTTGGGTGATGTAGTGATAGCCGGTGATGACATGATACTCCAAACTTCGAGGTTTTCGTATGGTGAAAGTTTTTCCCCTCTCCTTTCACCCCGTTCCTCTCTCCTCGCGGGCTTAGCAGCGTTCTCGATGATATCCTTTATCCCGACCATCCCACTCAACGCACCATATTTATCAACTACCGGAAGAACTTTTTCGTCCATATCTTTCATTATGTTCCTGGCGTGATCGACCGTTTCATGTTCTCTGAGTGTGGTCGGAGCGGGTGTCATAACATCCTGAACCAGCGAATTTTTGATATCTTCAATCTCTGGGATCTTTTTCACTATGTCCGTACGGGAAATAAACCCAACGCATCGTTTATCATTTGACTTAACCGGGATGCCTCTATAACCAGAGGAGAGCAGCCGTTCACACACATCTATGATAGAATCGTTTTCGTTAACAGAGGTAGCGGGATTCATGGCATTTTCCAATTTAGTGGACAATGGTAGGTGTCTTCTTTGCACGAACATGTCCTCTGTGACGATCCCGGTAAAATCGTCTTTCCCGTCGGTGACCACGATCTCTGAAACATCGTGTTTTTTCATCATCGAGACTGCATCTGAGACGGTCTTCTCCTTGTCTAAAGAGAACAGGTTTTTTGTCATAATGTCTTTTGCTTGTATTTCATCTATTCCTACCATATCATCACCATCAGTGTATCATTTGGTTTCAATAGAACGGCAGGGGTTATAAAAGAATTTTCTTTTTCGGGAAAATATACACATATATCCGAATTTTCAACAAAACGGTTTAATAATGATAGTACAATCTCTGCAGTAGGTGCCGATATGAAAGAAGAAATAGATTACATATACGAGCAGGTGGAAAAGCATCATGAATGGTTTTCAAATTCACTTCCGATGATAGCGTCAGAGAATATAATCAGCCCCATGGCTAGAGAGCTGCTTATATCGGATTTTCACGACCGCTACGCGGAAGGCATACCAGGGCACAGATATTACCAGGGAAATATCTACGTGGATAAAGTGGAACTAAAAATTCAAGAACTAGCTAGAAAACTCTTCGGTGTGGAGTACGCCGATGTGAGGCCGATCTCCGGCACGAATGCAAACCAGTCGGTTCTGATGGCTCTCGGAGGCCCTGGTAAAACTATAACGAGTGTAGATGTATCAGACGGTGCGCACATAAGCAGTGCAGTGTTCGGGTCCGTGGGATACAGAGGGATGAAACCGAAGACATATCCATTCGATGTAGACGAGATGAATATAGATCTGGAAAAGACAAAAAAATTCATCCACGAGCAGGATCCGGATATCGCTCTTTTCGGTCAATCGGTTTTCCTTTTCCCACCGCCCCTCAAGGAGCTACAGGAAGTATTTCAAGAGGTAGGTTGCTATGTATGGTATGACGCCGCTCATGTCCTCGGGCTCATAGGTGGAGGTCAATTTCAGCAGCCCTTCGATGAAGGTGTGGAGATAATGACCGGAAGTACTCACAAGACACTGCCCGGGCCACAGAGGGGAATACTCATGGCCAATCCACGCGACGAGGAGATGCAGACAAAACTTAGATACGGTGTTTTCCCGGGTGTACTTTCAAACCATCATCTCCATACCATGGCGGCATTAGGAGTCTCACTGGCCGAGCACATGGAGTTCGGCAAAGAATACGCTGAACAGATAATCAAGAACGCTCAGGCATTGGGTCAAGCCCTGCATGAAAGAGGCTTCGACGTTCTGTGTTCACACAAAGGATTCACGAAATCGCACACCATCGCGGTCGACGTACAAGAAGAAGGCGGTGGAGAAACACTCGTTGAAGCCATGGAGGAAGCCAACATGATCGCCAACAAGAATCTACTCCCATGGGACGACGTCAACAGTGCACAAGAACCCAGTGGAATAAGACTCGGTTCTCAGGAATTGACCCGTTTGGGTATGAAAGAATCCCACATGGAAGAAGTAGCCGAGTTCATAAAAAGGATCGTCATGGATAAGGAAGATCCGAAAAAAGTCAAAGTGGATGTCACAGAATTTCGAAAGGCTTTCCAGGAGATCCATTACTGCTATAAAGAAGGTATGCCGGCACACGAAAGGTTCAGTTTCATAGATAAGTACTGAACCCTCTTTCCCCCTTCCTTTATATTCAGTTTTTTAAAATCTAGTCCATTAAAAGTTTGTAATCCTCCGGGCTGCTCAGGGAATCCAATTCGGACGTATCGGAAATCTTGATCACTACGATCCAACCGTCGCCGTATGGGTCCTCGTTGATGATTTCTGGAGATTCTTCTAATTCCTCGTTGATCTTGATTATCTCTCCGGATAGGGGTGAATATACGTCCGAAACCGTTTTTACTGATTCGACGACACCCAACATATCCCCCATCTCGATCTCATCACCGACTTCTGGGAGTTCAACATACACGATATCCCCCAATTCTTCCTGAGCAAAATCGGTGATGCCGATCCTAGCATCGCCGTTCTCTACTTTGATCCATTCATGATCTTCACTATATTTCAGGTCTTCCGGCACATTCGGCATTTTTTACACCGATGCGAGGATAAAATTTCAATTATTTAAGTTAATCGGAATCATCGTTCTCCCGGTTGTCGTAAACGATCTTCCCGTTCACCACCGTCATAAGCACCTCGATTTCTCTAATATTTTCAGAATCCAACGGGTTCTCTGATAAGACAACGAAATCTGCTTTCATACCGTTCTCGATAACACCGAACTGTTTTTCGTCGTGTCCGGCATATGCGCTGTTTTTAATATAACACTGGAGTGCATTATATGCAGAGATACGCTGTTCGAGTATGGGGTGATTGACCGCCGAGAAAACCCCGAAAAGTGGTGACATGGGCATGGTATCCGATCCAAAGGCCATTCTCACTAAAGATCTCTGGACATCCCAGTATGGATTGCACTTCTGAAGTCTTTCACTTCCCAACCTCCTTTCGTTCATACCCCCGGGTTTAGACCATTTGTAGGCAAAATTTGGTTGAGCGGACAAAATCACGTTCAAATCCCTTATACGCCTAATGTTTTCTTCGTAAAGCATCTCCGCATGCTCTATACGGTGTCTTAGTTCATTATTTCTTACCGCCGTGCTTTCGTAGGCGTCCAACAACGTGCTGATCGCTCTATCCCCTATAGCGTGTGCCATCAACTGCATCCCTCTCTCTTCCGTCTCCTTTATTATATCCTCGATTTCACCCTGTTCAAGCAAAAGCATACCGTCGTTGCCGGGGTCATCGGAATAATCATCTTCCAGGGCCGCGGTGTGTCCACCCAAAGAACCATCTACGAAGATTTTGATCCCGTTCAAGGTCAAGTAATCACCCCTATTCCCGGGTTCATAACCTTCTGAGTCTTCGTGCAAAATATAACATCTAACCCTGAGGTCTAGATCACTTTCTTCGTTCAATTCTTTGTAAGCTTCCCACCCTTCTTTATCAACTATGTCATGTACAGATGTAACACCCATTGAGTGCGCACGTTCTATCGCATTTTTAATAGATTTCTTTCTATATTCTTTGTTGATGTCTAGGTATTCGTTTAATTTAAAAGCGGCTTCTTCCAAAAGTAATCCTGTTTCAACATCGATATTTTCATCGTTCGTATCTATCCTATCGAGAGCAGCACTGTTTGCCACGGCCACATGTCCATCTATGCGTTTAATTATTATCGGTACATCTTCAGATATCTTATCTAAAAATTCTTTAGTTGGATAGCCTGTACTTTTTTTCCATCCGCTCTCGTCGAAGTCTATACCGATCAGCCAATCATCGTTCTCTTGGTTTTCTAATCCCTCTTCTAATATATATTTTAAAACATCTATGGATTCAGCCTCAGAAAGATCGATGCGATCCATGTTTAAACCCATGCCGATAAGGTGTGTGTGCGCATCTACAAATCCGGGAAGGACGGTGGAACCGTTGAGGTTCACCTTCTCATCTGAATCTGTCATTATGGCGTCGTAGTCACCGATACTTGAAATAACACCATCTTCTACTAAAAACCCATGATAATTTTTTGATCGTCCTGCGAGAGATATTACATTACAGTTAATAAATCCAATTTTGATGTTAAACCACCTATCCCTATAATCAGAGCAGCTTTTTGATATTCTCTATTATCGCTGTAGAATCACCTATCGTCTTCTCAACATCACCCTTCTTGCTCAATTTTACCGCTAACAAAGCACTAGGCCCACCATTCTGGATCAGTATCCTCGAGTTGCGTAATTCGATCACAACATGCGACAACTCTTCTTTCAACTCAGACGTCGCCGTTTCAGCGGCACCCAACAGTATAGCCGACATGGCGACGAAGGTTTCACGGTGCGCATTCTCCGGTACATCACCGGCTATATGCATGCCGCTCCGGGATACAAGGGTTGCGTCTTGAACTTCTGGTGCTTTTTTAAGTTTATCAAGCATATCTTCGATAGAGTTAGCTGGAGGCATTTTGACCACGACTTTAAATAATCAACTAAGGGTTAAAGGTTTAAGAAGATTATAAATATTTTCCCTGATTCCGCGAAAAAGAGAAATTTTAACTGGATATTATTGCCTTTCTACTATATATACCAAGACATAAAAGAAATTCACGGCATGAAAACATTATTAAAGAATGCTTGAATATCCGAGAACATGCCTATCGTTGATTTTGAATTAAAGTCTTTAGATGCCGAACGCTTCGGCGACAAGAAAAAGTCCATGAAGAACGTGAGGGTTGACCACAACAGCTCTGTTATCGGGGTTAAAAAACTAAAAAAAGACATTTTCGATGTGACATTTAGATTCACCGCTAATTACTCAGGATTGGGGAGGATAGAGATCGAGGGAAAGCTGAGATACAAAGGTGGGCCCGAGGATCTAGCGAAGAAGTGGGGCGAAGATAACCAGATGCCTAATCAGGTTGCCAATGAGATACACTCCACGGTGATATCTAACTGCATACCAGAGGCTGTTTTCTTGGCAAGAGATATACAACTACCACCACCGATACCGCTGCCGAAAGTTAACATCCCCGGGAAGAAGGAAAAAAAGAAACCGAAAGGTGGGATGGAAGTAGCTTGATAGCGGAGGGCAGTCATGGAGCATCTCGAAGGGATCCTAGTATCCGTGAACGAACATATAAACACCTCTGCTGCAGGTGCGGATACTGAAGATTCTAGTATGTCTTTTAGAATATACTCGCCATCCAACACCTTTTCTAATCTCTCAAAAAATGATAAATTCACCTTCTCTTTGACAGATGATCCGGAGCTGTTCTACAGGGGTGCAGTCATCGGACACAACAGCGATGTTCAGGAACTGCCCGATGAGGAATTGAAAAAAGACGGTGAATTCCGGTATCCAAAGGAAGCTACTAAAGTGTTTTTTTGCAACATTGTTGATAGAGAAATAAAGACCAAAAAGGATGGCTACGGAGAGGCCGATGTTTTATTTCTAAAGGCCAGAGTAAAAAAAACCAAAGGTAGAGGACATCATATCCAAAGAGAGAATCCATACGTTGACGCTTTGGTACATGCCAGCAGGTATCACATGTCTTCACCAGAACAGAAAAAACGATTGAGGAGAAAAGTTAGGATAATCCTTAAGAACAAAGAGGACAATTTGTCCCAGAAAATTCTAGATTATGTCGGAGTTGTCGATTGATGAGATTCGATCTGCATGTTCATTCCAAGCATTCAAAGGATTCGGATAGTGAGCCTCTAGATATAATAAGGAGGGCAGAATCTTTAGGATTGGCCGGCATCGCGTTTTTAGATCACAACAGCACCGGAGCCTTCATCGAGGCTAAAGAAATCGAGACCGACTTGATAATCGTACCGGGAGAGGAGATAAGCACACCATCTGGACACATCGCTCAGATCGGTATGAAACGGAGTATCGGCCCCCAGGGGAACGTACCCCAAGCGATAAAAAAAATCCGTAAGGGTGGTGGCATCGCAGTCGCAGTCCATCCGTACCGTTACTGGTCCGGTATCGGAGAAAAGGTTTTTTTAGAAAACAGATGGACTGCGGTTGAAGGTTTGAACGGAAGGACGAAAAAGAGGGAGAATAAAAAGGCAAGAAAACTGGCAAAAAAGGCCCGCCTCCCCATCGTCGGTGGCAGTGATAGCCACAATGTTATCACCGTAGGTCAAGCCTATACTATTTTACCTGAAGTATCTGATTGGCAGGGTGTGGTGAAGGAGATAAAGGGCGGGAATACGGACGTTGGTGGCTTGGATAGGACATCTTTCCAAACGTATTCATACGTAAAAAAAGCCGTAACAGAGTGGATAAAAAGAGGATTCAAGAGGATGTGAAAAGAAAGTAAATATTATCTTTTTACGTAGTGAAGCTCCAAAATCGACACCAACAGTGCCCCTACTGCCGCTGGGATCACTATCTCGAGCATACCGGGATCGGATTCCATAGCCTTAGTGATCGGAACTCGAAGTGCCCCCAACATCAAACCGAAAAGGAAAGCCATCGTTACCGATCTCTTATGCTGGATAAGAAAATCTAATAATTTGGAAAAACCGAAAAGGCCAGAAATTGCACCCGCCATAAAAACTATGATCACAGGGATATCAAGATCGTTCAGAGCAGTTATCATGAAATGGTACTGTTGCAGAAAGACCAAGATGAAGGAACCGGAGATGCCTGGGAGTATCATAGATATTATTGCCAATGCACCTGAGAAAAAGATAACAGGCAAAGAATGATTGGATTGGATAGAATTCAGACCAACGAACAAGAATGCGAACAAGAAACCGATAGACGCTGAACCTATGTTGGATGCATCTATTTTCTCGATGTACTTGTAGATTATACCGACCGATGCCATTACAAGACCGAAGAAGAAAGAGTAAGTGACAGCGGTGTAGCTATCCAGAAGGTATTCGATCACCCTAGCTAGAGAGATAGTGGCTGCAAAGATGCCTATCCCTAGAGGGATTAACAGTTCAAGATCTATATCCATGATCTTATCCTTGAATTCACTGAACTCTCCTTTGAGGATATGCTTGGGCGATGTGAGTGGTATCGTATTGATAGCGTGTATCAATCTATCGTATATGCCCATGATCAGGGCCATCGTCCCTCCGGACACCCCCGGGACGATGTTAGCCACCCCGATGATGAACCCTTCTAGGACCCTTTTAAACGCATCTATCAATTTCATTAGCGAGCCCCAAATAAATGTGTAAAGGATATATTCTTTTTCATCATCCAAAAAAAGTGATAAGCAGCGGCAGAACGACGAACAACCCTATCCACGTGAAAACATTAGAAAAAGATCCAACAAGGAACACTTTTACAATATTATTGGACAGGAATTCATTTGCATTTTTACAAGAGGCCATCTCTCTCACATCAGATATCTTCGGGTCTCTGACCTTTAACTCGATGTAACCGGCGATCCACCCAGGACCTATGAGGGTGAGAGACATGAACGGAGCCAGCAAGAACGCGATGAGTATAGAAAAGGGATGCCCTCTAGCTATGAGTGCACCGGTGGCCGCCATACCTCCGACGGCGAGGTACCAGAACAACCATGCACGCCATATGTTCAATACATCAGAGTAGAAGAAAAGATAGACTGCGAGAGATATGAAGAATATCGGTGAGACAAACCGGAGTGCTTTAGTGTGGACTTTTTTCTTCACATTCTCAAGATGTTTGTAACCTTCTGTTTTTCCTTTGATCATCTCTCTCTTTTTTATCACGTTTATCTTTTCACGAAGGTTTTTTAACTTGCTGGCGGGCACGATGGCGATCATGCGCCCCTTTTTTGATATCTCGATTATCTTTTTTGCCATGTACTCCAAACGCTCTTCCTTAGCCTTCATGGCGACCTCGGGAGCGAACTTCGAGATGCCTGCGATAACTCCTTCTACTAGATCGTCATGTTCCTCCAATCCCTCCACTGATTTTTCCTTTTTTTTCGACGAGATTGAAAGCATCGCGGATTTAAAATACCACATGAGTTTGAATTTGCCAACAATCCCGAGCCCCCGTAATGTCCGTGCCAATGTCAAAGTCACATCGCGGTCGATGAACTCAACGTTCACATCTAATTTTTTACTTAGAGGTATCAAATTTGCTATATGGGTCTCTGGCTCAACGTTTTTGAACAGCCTCATGTTCTCTCTCACAGCATCGACGAAAGACTGGTATATCAGTGTACCAGTTTCTCCTGCTTTATATTGGGGTAAGAGCGACCTTTCGCTCCATTCATCACGCTCATCCATCGTTTCCAATCTCTTTTCACAGAGTGCAAGTCCAACTGTGTCTGGCTCGAATTTTTTGATGATTTTAAATATATCTTCATTTAGGTCTTCCCCTCCGATATAGTCCACACCGAGAAGGATAATATCGCTTGAAAATTTCATCAATTGGATGTTCTGCATTATATCTATTCAAATATCGATAGTACAAATAATTTTTCTGTATTTGAAATAGGAATAGAAAGTATTAATTAAGTAGTGTAAAATGAGACGCCGATGGTTATAGGGTTGCTCGGATGGACGGTCTGTCTCGCAGCCGGTGTAGTGGTGCTGGTGAAAGGAGCCGACATAATGGTAGACGGAGGTGCAAAAACAGCCGCCTACTTCGGCGTTCCTGCGATAATAATCGGATTGACCCTCGTATCTTTTGGTACATCCCTGCCAGAGTTGGCATCGAGCTTAAACGCCATCTCCAAGGGCAAGCATGGGATATCCGTGGGGAACGTTATCGGCTCAAATATAGCTAACATACTCTTGGTTTTAGGGGTCAGTTCGATCATCTCTCCTATCTCCGTCGATAGAAAGATAGTACAACGAGAGGTGCCAATAATGTTCGGAGCCATGGCGCTACTCATCCTGGTTTCTACGGGGCTTGTAATCGCACGTTGGGAAGGATTGATATTGTTAATCGCATTCACACTCTACATTGTGTTTTTCGTTTATATGGCTATCAACTCCGAAGAACGCGCCCTCATACGGGAGGAGATCCAGGATGAGGAATATATGGATATAACGGATTTCGATACTAAGAAAGATGCTGGGAAGATAATCTTGGGCATCACCGCGATAATACTTGGATCCGAGATGATGATCCGTGGAGCTATATTCTATATCGAAGAATTCCATCTTTCAGAAGGCGTAGTGGGCTTATCAATCATCGCCCTAGGTACTTCGCTACCAGAGTTGGCTGCATCTTCCGTAGCTGCTTACAAGGAAGAGTCCGGGATATCACTGGGAAATGTAATAGGTTCCAACAGTTTTAATATACTGATGGTTCTAGGCATCTGTGCATTGGTATCTCCACTAAATTTTTCTAGTGAGATCATTCCCAACATAATGATCATGATTGCCGCAAGCGTAGTACTCACTATATTCATGTACACAGGACATAAAATTTCACGTAGAGAGGGTGTTGTGATGTTGGCAGGTTACTTTTTTTACCTATTTTATCTCTTTTATTTTTAAATTCTTCAGTAACCCCTTGTAAAACCCTTCTTGTTTTTAGCGGTGAGAAATATTGCAACAAAAGATGTGATTATTGTTATAAAGTAAATGAAACAATAATTGGTCTCCCCGGTGATATATGCACTATCAGATATTACCGCACCTAGAAGAAAAGAATTGAGCACACCGAAGATACCTCCTGAAAGCGTTATGGGGAACGAGTATTTTCTCCATGCACTCACCGATCCAGCAATAACGAATGACAGGAAAACGGCTGAAGCTAATAGAAGGCCCAAAATGCTAGCATTTTCAGAATATAAAAGGGCACCGTCTTGAAAGATATTAAAGAAATCGTAGAAAGGCCACAAAAAGAAAGGTATAGATAGTGCCAGTATCAATCCAATAATGCGGTTTATTTTTGGGTTACCAATATTGTCCTTGGGTGTGGGATAAAGACCTGAATATACCTCCCAATAGTAGTCAACATCTTCTACGCGTTCTGGTGCTGCTTGGTCGTAGTAAGTATATCTACAATACGGACATTTTAGATGTATACGGTGTTTGTTTCCTACTTCTTCGTAAAAAGAAGCGTAGCACCGGGGGCACTGTGTGAACATCAGTTTCATCTCTTCTGTATTTACAGAGATAGTTAAGTTTTTTTTGGATATTTGGAGAAAACATATTTAATTGTGTACTCAGTTTAGTGGTCACCTTGCCAAAAGAAAATTTCCCAGCCGGATTAAAGATTCAAGAAAAAGAAGGGGCAGAAGAGTTAATCTCCCTTCTGACCAAACTAAGAAAGTACACTTTCAACGGTTACATCAGAGTAGATGTCGCCGATCAATTGGAGGGTTATATTACTTTGAAAGATGGCCGGCCCAGGAATGCGATATTATACACGCCCTCGGGCAAAAAATTCGAGGGTCAGAAAGCTCTAAGCAAGATAAAGTCCTTGGATCCCATGGAAGAATTACTGGTCAGAGTCCACACAAATATAGATATCGATGAATTGATCAAAAACACCGGTGGAAAGATAGAAATCGAGGGTGAAAGGGGTAAGCCGGTAAAAAAACTGAAGAAACAACCGGAGAAAGAGGATATAGAAAAGGAAGAAGAGGTCGAAGAGGTTAAAAAAGAGATCCAGAGGAAAACGGTCGAGAGGGAGCTTAAAGAAAAAGAGATAGAAGAAAAAGAGATGGATGTTTACAACCTTTTGGCTAAAGAGAGGGTAGGGAAGAGAAAAAAAGGCGGTGAAGAGGAGAAATATTCTTTCCATAACTTCGTAGTGGGCCCTAATAACAAATTCGCTTTTGCAGCATCTAAAGAAGTGGCTAGGTTCCCCGGGGAACGTTATAATCCTCTGTTCATCACTAGTCCCGCCGGTCTAGGTAAAACACACCTTTTGAAAAGTATCCACAATTACATAAAGAAGAACCATGAAGAATTTAATGTTGAATACATTACAACCGCCAAATTCTCTTCCGACCTTTCACAAGCGATTTCTTCAGATGGTATACGTGAACTCAGAGAAAGTTATCAAGATATAGATGTGTTCTTGATAGACGATATACAATTTTTAGCAGGAAGAGATGAGGTCCAGGAAGAGATATTTTACCTCTTCAATGAGATAAAAGATAGGGGTGGGCAGATAGTCCTGACATGCGATAGGCCCCCTGATAAAATACCTTCTATAGAGGACAGACTAATATCTAGGTTTAAATCAGGGTTGATCGTTGATATCCAGGCTCCAGGATTGGAAACTAGATTGAGTATTATCGAAAACATATTGGAAGAAAGTGAAACCGCTCTCTCAGAAGAGATCAAGCGCTACATAGCAGAAAACGTAAGTACCAATGTTAGAGAACTAGAAGGTGCACTGAATAGAATTCTGGCCTTTTCTACACTTTTAAAACAAGATATAACCATGGAAAGTGTACAGGAGACCATCAAACATCACACCAGCATAGAGGGAAAAAAGTCCAGGGCGAAAGAACCCAAGGTCGATTTCCTACCTGGCAGAAGTTACCTATTGGAAGGGGATGACATCGAAGGAGGTTTCGACGTATTGAAAGGCATCTCTGAGAAAGGCCAGAGATTGTTCATCTTCTCCCGAATGAATCCTTTGAGGATAAGAAAGGATTTCGATCTGGAGGAGGCAGAGATATATTGGCTGACAGGAAAGGAGAGTGAGGATATTAACACGGTTTCCCCAAACCTTGAAGCCTTGACTTGGCAGCTTGAAGAGATAATATCGAAGAACAGTGTAGTATTTCTAGATGGGTTAGAGTATCTTATCAGCAACACGAATTTCGATGCGTGCATACAGTTCGTCAGACATATTATAGATTCGATTTCTGAAACTGACACAATCCTAATCCTCACCATAAGTCCAGAGGCGTTGGAGAAAAGGCAGCTTAGGATCTTAGAAAGGGAGATGGAAGTCGTCGAAATTTGAGGATAAAACTTTATATTTAGTGCCCATATTATGTATTTAAATATAAAAGGCGGTGATGGGCATATCTGAAAAAGAGATAAAAAAGAAGGTGAATCTTCTAGGGGCACCCGGAGTTGGAAAGACTTCTTTGATTCTACAGTTCGTTAAGAGCGTTTTTGGAGATGAATACCTCAAGACCATCGGAACCAACATTTACACAAAAAACATCGAACTTGAAGATGGTGATGTAAAGTTAGTTATACATGATATAATGGGTGAGGAGATGTACAACACCGTGAGGGAAGGTGCATTCCTCGGGTCCACGGGTGCTATCGCGGTAGCTGACGTTACCAGACCTGAAACCTTAGATGCACTGCTAGACGACTGGATCCCCATGTATTATGAGAGATGCTCTCGGGACAATCCGATAATCCTTGCAGTGAATAAATTCGACATGGATAACAAGATGGTAGACAGCGATGATCTAAAATCAAAAGCTGATGAATTCGAGATGACCTTTTACACCTCGGCGAAGAACGGGAAGAACGTCGACGTAGTCTTCAAGATATTGGCATCCAAGGTGGCCGGAAATCTTCAATTGTCGATACATGATATCGAAGATATTGTTGAAAGCCGTGAGTTATCAAGCCCACGTGAACTTTTAGACGTCATATTTGCATATATCTCCGAGATAGGTCAGATGCCGTACTCGGAAAGAGAAAAAATATTGGCGGAAAGTGGGATCCAGAAGTTTGATTTGGAAGAAGAGATAGAAGAGATCAAGGAAGAAGACGTTCTTGATTACGCGAACAAATTGATGGCTTGGTTCGAAAAAGAAGGAAAAGAGTATCCAAAGGAGATAATTCAGGATGCTGTAGAAAAATATAGAAACACCTCAAATAGGTGAACTAGATGGGCGAAGATCACGGCTATCAAGATCTACTTGACAAACAATCGGAAGTTATGAAACAATTCGAAGCCGGTAGAAAACCTTTGGACATAGTAAAAAGCGGGGTTTGTGGTATTGACGAGGCAGAGTTTTTATATCGGCAGTATACAGAGTTGAAGAGATTTTCTGAGGGGGTCGGGAGAGAAAAAGTCCGGCCAGATTTAGAAAACATGGTTGAGAAACTTTCCACACAGACAGGTCTTTTAGGTTCTCGACTAGCTAGAGTCGAACTCAAGATATTAAATTCTTATATTCTTCCAAAAACGAGAAAATGCTCAAAGTGCGGGAAAGAAGGTCCGTATGCGGTCGGCACGATATGCACCGACTGCGGTAATGTAGATGCACACCTTCCCGATGATATTCACCGATTATCGATCAAAGATGTAGATCTAAAGGGATATCGACCATGGGAAGGAAAGTAAAAATATATAGTAGGTGTGGTTATTGCCCATCTATTACATGCGATGATTTTGAGTGATATCATGGTATTTACCGACGCGTTGATAGACGCCAAAAAGAAGGTCAACCTTCTCGGAGATCCGTCCGTGGGAAAAACGTCATTGATCATGAGGTTCGTCAATTCGGTATTCGGTGATCATTATCTAAAGACAATCGGAACCAATGTTTACACGAAAACAGTAGAGATACCGGGGGCCAATATCAAATTGATTGTAAATGACATAATGGGTGAAAAAGCCTATAGGTCAGTCCAACAGGGAGCTTTCTTAGGTTCTACTGGAGCAATAGCTGTAGCGGATATTACTAGAAAAGAAACTCTGGACAATATTATAGATGACTGGATACCCAGGTATCAGGATATGTCAAATGACAAGAACCCCGTAGTTCTCGCTATAAATAAATTCGATTTGGAGGATAAGGAGATCACACCTGAGATATTAGAAGAGAAATCAGAATATTTTTCTGGTTACTTTTTCACATCTGCCAAGACGGGTAGAAACGTTGAAGAATGTTTTAAAAAACTAGCTTCTGACGTGGCCCCGAATTTACAGCTGGAGGTTGAAGACATAGAAGATATCGTACTTTCCAAAACAATCTGTACGACCAAAGACCTTATTGATGGTTTACTGGCCTACGCTTCGGGGATCGGCGACATGCCTTATGAAAAGAGAGAGGAAATACTGAAGGACAGCGGCATAGATAAATACTCCTTGGACCAAAAAGATGAACTCGATCTTGAGATCTATGGAGATGTCAATGAGGAAGACGCAATTAATTTTGCTGAAGGACTGAAAACATGGTACCTGGAACATGGCGATGAATATTCGGCAGAGGCCATACAAACGCTAGTTAAAAAATACGAGAAGGACTCGGAAGAGGCGGTTGACTCTGACTGACATAAAAATTTAATATATGAAAGTCATGAAAGTATTAGGATGCACATGATCGAAGAAATAAAACAATCAACATTCATGGATTTTGAAGATAAAGAGGTTGTTATCGATCCGTATGCAGATGAGATGAGCGAGGCGGAACGCATCGATTTTATTCGTGAACACGGTACAGAAAGTATGCAGAGAGGACTAGATTCAGTTTTCCAATGTAATAAGTACAAACCGATCAAAGAGCATATGTGGAATTCTAGACTCCACAGCGGGAAGAAAATGATCAGAACGATTATAGAGAAAAAACCTCACCTATTGGACGAGGACGAATAATAAAATCACTATTTGGGGTAAGTCTTAAATATTCTAAAATCAATCTGCGTTACAAGTTGGGTACGTGTTGACGGATGATCTATGTATCCATAACTTAAAAGGAGGATAGGTTATGGCACACAATAAAAAAAAGGTATATGGGTTAACTTTAGTTGGAAGGCTGACCCAAGCAGAGATAATGCACGGAAGGGATGGTAAAGAGGACGTTATTAAGAAGATGATCTCAAAAGGATATGAAGGCCCTGTCCACATATCAGATATCAACAAGGGAAAAAAATACCCTCTTTCTTATCACCTAACTTTTTTGGAGAGCTATATGGAGCTTCACGGACCCAAATCATTCGACAAGCTTTCACAGAAGGCACCGATGATGGAAGAGGTTATGGGTTGGTTTGATAAATTAACGAAGAAGCCAGAAAGGATAATATCGAATGTAGATGATTACTGGAAGAACTTTTTTGACTTTGGGAAGGTAGAGGGTAAAACTACTAGGTACAACCGAGGGGTGATAACAGGTTATGAAGTGTGTACAAAAACACCTCTATTTTGCAGGGCTTTGACCCATTATTTCGAAGGGGTCTGTGCAGTTATAGACGTGAAAGCTAAATGTGAACATACCCGCTGTCAGCTGAAAAACAATTACTATTCCGAGTGGGTTCTCACGTGGAAAAAGTGAAATATGAACAAAACGTTATTATAATTAAAGTGGCTTGTCGCTATCTAATCAGTGTATGAAGGGTAATTAGATGTACGGAAGAGAGATAAAAAAGAAGATAAATCTGATGGGTGCCCCCTCGGTAGGAAAAACGTCTTTGATCATACGTTATGTCAAAAACGCATTCGGAGAAGGCTATCTAAAGACGATCGGGACGAACATATACAAAAAAGAAGTCCCGGTTATCGGAGCGGAGATCAAGATGCTGATACAGGATATCATGGGTGAGAAAGGGTATGAATCTGTTCAGGAAGCCGCTTTTAGGAACTCCAATGGTGCCATAGCGGTCGCGGATGCCACACGAATGGAAACCTTAGACAGCTTAGTAGATGAATGGCTGCCCAAATACAAAGGATTGGCCGGTAGAAATGCGCCTATCGTTTTAGCTGTTAACAAAGACGATCTAGATGATAAAGAGATCTCTGAGGCGTTTGTAGTCAGAGAAGTAGCGTCCCATTTCGATTATATGTTCTTCACATCTGCGAAGACCGGTAAAGGTGTCGAGGACGCGTTCACCGAGATAGCTAGCAGGGTGCTTTTCCACACTCAATTAGCTGCAGATGAAATCGAAAACAGCCTTTTGACTAGAGATATCGATAACCCCTGCGATCTAGTGGGTGCATTATTTGCATACTCTTCTGATCGAGGTGAGATGCCCTATTCTACAATGGAGCATCTACTGAAAAAAAGCGATATAGATAAATACAAACTAGACGATGAGATAGAAGAGAAGAATGCTCTTTTATTTGCCAAAAAGGTTATGGACTGGCTTAAAAAGTCGGGTAAGAAGGAGTCGAGTGAATTCGTACATAAACTGATCCAGAAATATAAGGGCAGCTCTGATATAGGGTATTATTAGAGTTTAAAATTATTGTAGATTTTTCCACTTGATCGCATAATATGAAAGAAAAATATTATGCGCAGGAATCACAGATTCCCCCTTTCTAATACTTTTCTCGCTCCGCTCAAAAAGTTTTAGATGCTCCCGC
>CAZHUM010000026.1:7231-26857 GCA_964535805.1 uncultured Thermoplasmata archaeon | reverse complement strand
GATGTGGCAAGATCTGGTTCTTGGGAATGAAGAAAAAAAGTAAGATGAAATTATTCAAACGTGGGTTCTTCTTTCATCTTCCTCTTCAACTCATTCATCGCTCTTCTGACCTCAGGTTGATTTTGATTGATAGATAGGCTCTTTTCGTAAGCTTTCATGGCTCCCACCTCCTCCCCTTTCTTCTCCAGAGCCAAGCCTTTGTTGTACCAGGCTTTATCATACTTGCCATCTATCGAGATAGCCCTGTCGAAGCACTCTATCGCTTTGTCATAGATATCCATATCGAGCAGTGCCAGGCCTTTGTTGTTCCAAGCTTTCTCGTATTCCGGATCGAGTGAAATCACTTTGTTATAGCACTCGTTAGCCTCCTTGTACCTTCCCATCTCGTAGAGGGCGTTCCCTTTGTTGTTCCATGCATCCACGCTGTCTGGGTCGATGGCAAGAGCTTTGTCGAAACACTCTACGGCTTTATCGAACTCACCCTTAGCAAAATGTGCTACTCCTTTGTTTACCAGTGCGGTTTCATTCTCAGGGTTGATGAAGATAGCCCTGTCGTAGCATTCGATGGCTTCCTGTTCTTCCCCTTTAAGGTTCAAGGCAACACCTTTGTTCACGAAGGCACCGTCGCATCTTGGATTGATAGATAGAGCTTTGTCGAAACACCGTACGGCTTCCTCGACTTTCCCCTCTCTGAGTAATTTAACGCCCTTTTCTATCCATCCGTCCTCTTCTTTCATCGTCACCAACATACTCATACACGGTATTTATCATCTTCTTATCTTTAGGATGGTCTTCAGTTTTCTCTCTTTATACAAACCCGGGTTGAATAGAACGATTGCTGTGAAGATCTCCAGCCTTCCTATCCACATGAGGATCGCTAACACCAATCTACCGGTGTGAGGTACGGTACGAAAGTTGTTCGCGGGCCCGACTAGCCCCAAGCCTGGACCCACGTTCCCCAAAGCCGAAGCTGAAGCTCCAATGGCTGACACCATGTCAAGTCCGTAGCCCACCATGATGACTGTTCCCAGAACGAATATCAATATGTAGGCTATGAAGAACATACCGATCATAACCAAGGTCCCCTCGTTTACTACCTGATCCCCCAATCTCACCACCATCACTCTTCGCGGGTTGATAAACTCCTTGAACTTCCTGCCCACCATCTTGAATATCAAGACGATCCTGAGCACCTTCATACCACCGCCTGTAGAACCAGCAGAGCCTCCGACGAACATGAGAAGAAGCAGTAAAACCCTTACCATCTCAGGCCATTGGTCGTAGTTCATGGTTGCGAAGCCGGTGGTCGTCATCAATGCCACTACTTGAAAGACTGCGTTACGTATGGCATCCATGGTCTCCATACCCGTCCCGATTATGATCAGCGCTATACCAGCTGAGAATGAAAAGATGATCAACAGATACGCCTGGAATTCAGTATTTTTGAATACGTTCTTTATATTACCCTTAAAAAATTGGTAGTGAAGTGAGAAGTTGATACCCGCCAAGATCATGAATACGATGATGATCCAATGGACGATCGGAGAGAAATATGCGATGCTGTTCGTATGTGGTGAAAACCCACCCGTAGCCATGGTTGTGAAAGAGTGATACACGGCGTCATACGGACCCAGACCCGCTCCCATCAATATAACTACCTCACTCAAAGTCAACAATCCGTAGATGTACCATAGTATCTTTGCGGTTTCTTTTATCTTGGGTTTTAATCGTGTGATGGTTGGTCCGGGAGCTTCCGCTTCTAAAAGAGACAGACCACCGCTCGATAGCTTGCTGAGAACGGCCACGGACAGTACGATAACACCCATGCCGCCTATCCATTGAAGAAATCCCCTCCAAAGCATCACGCTCTTTGGATGCTGCTCCAGAGGATATGGTAGTACAGTCGCACCGGTGGTCGTCATCCCCGACATCGCTTCGAAAAAAGCATCGATGGGGGAGCTTAATACACCGGATAATAAGAACGGGAGTGAAGAAACAGCGGCGAAGAGGAGCCAGGCAGAACTTACGATGACGATGGCTTCGTTGTGGTAGAAATCCTCCGCCCTGCCGAAGTGCTCCATGGGATAGCCGAGTGTAACTGTGAAAGCCCCCAGATAGAGGAATAAGACGGCATTGATAGGTATAAAGCCGAGGGCGTGAGGCGCTTCGTTGAAGAAAACAGCGGGTATGACTGGGATGAAGAAAGCGATGCCGAACAATTTCAGGATAGAACCTAGGTTACCGATTACTACTTTCCACCTCATCTAAAATAACTCCTCCACACTTGCTATCTCGTCCTTGAGCACGAAGAAGAGTACTTGGTCTCCTTTCCTGAATCTGATCTTACCGCCCGGGATTATGGTTTTGCCTTTCCTTATCATAGCACCGACGATGCACTGGGGAGGTAATTTGGAATCCTGGATCTTCGTGTTAACGACCTTGGAATCCTTGGTGACCTGCATCTCCAGTATGTACAGATCTCCTCCATGTATCGGTATGGCTTTCAGTGGGTTCAGGTCTCTAGCCAATCTCAACATCGTCCTGGCGGTTTGCAGCTCGGGAGATGCTGCCATATCTATGCCTATGGTCTCTATGAGTGATTTCAGACCCAGTTCTCTTACAACGGCGATGGTCTTCTCAACACCGTAAACTTTAGCCAATAATGAAACAAGTACGTTGTACTCTTCCGATTTATAGGCTGCCGTTATAGCACCCACTCTTAGGATGCCCTCCTCTATCAGTACCTTTTTATCTCTAGCGTCCCCTTCGATGACCTCGACGTCTCTAAGCATCTCTGCAGCCCTCCTGCTCCTTGTGCGCGATTCGTCGATGATCTTTACGTTGATCCCCCTTTTGTTCAAAATACTAGCTACGTTGATCCCGATGTTAGTAGCTCCTATGATTATCGCCTGGTTTACCTTGTGTTTCCTTCTACCTACCAGCTTTCTCATCCTCTTCTCAGCTACCCTTCCCTCGGTCATCACGATGAGCGTGTCGCCTCTTTTGAATATGGTCTTGCCGTGGGGTACAAGAACGTTATTTCCCCTTATTATAGCCCCCAAATTTATCCTGGAAGGTAGCTTGACGTTCTCTACTTTTTTTCCTTCCAGCTTGGATTTTTGCAGTATCTTGAACTCGACCACGTTTATCTTTCCCCTCATGGACAGGTTCATGTCTATGGCTGCCGGGGTTGTGATGATGTTAGCAATCTTCTTTGCGATGATCAGTTCCGGTGACACGGCGAAGTCGACGCCGATCTCCCTGAACCGTTTTGATACCGGTCTCGAGATGTACTCCAAACCGTTTATACGGGCCATGGTCTTGCAGCCCGCTGCCTTGGCTAGAGAGCAGGTTACCAGATTCACCTCATTATCGTCGGTAACAGCGAAAAGATAGTCGAAGATTTTAATTTCCAAGGACTGGAGCAGTTCTGGACGTGCACCGTTACCTTTGATCACTTTGATGTCCAAGGAACGTGCTTTCCTGCAGGCCTTCTCGTCCTTGTCGATAATAACTACGTCGTGTCCTTTACGGCGTATAGACTCGGCCAGTTCGTATCCAACCTCTCCTGCACCTATGATTATGACCTTCTTCTCTATCATCGTTGAATTACGTATAGAACTTTACTATAATAATTTATCCAAAAAATTTTGATTTAAGAGAGACTCGTGCTCGGTCAATTCGACGGTACCCCCATCACCGACTTTGAGCTTTTTCATATCGTCTTCTCTTATGATGATCTTACCCCTTTCTACGAATATATCGGAGAAGATATTGACGAGGATATCCTTATGATCGGAACTCAAGACGGCTAGGTCACCCTCGGTTATACCTATTCTATCGAGGTCTTCGGGGTTGACCCTCGCTCTACCGCCGATCCTCACAGACCCCTGTTCTGCCTCTAGTTTAAGTTCCGTCATGTATGTAGAATATTCCCGAAGAAATTTAAGTAATTTTTGCTGAAATACGAAAAGAAATATATTGATTGAAGGATATTGTTATTTTTACATGGACCTACGAAGACTAAAGAGCGGTACGACTGTGATATTTGTTATATTACTTTTATTGGGTTCTTATTCCTTTTACGTCATCACGGATAATACGGACCAATACACGAGGATACTGGAGACCGAAGCACATTTCAGTATGAGGCTCATCGATCTGGACGTGGAATACGTCGGGGAAGAATTTGTTTATTTGAACACAACGGTTCAGGTTTGGAACAACGGAACCACTGAGCTAGTTTTGACTCGTGTGGAGTACAGTACATATCTGAACATATATTCCCCTAACAACTGGGTTGGTAGTGAAGGAAGTTATCTTTATCTGATCGGTGGAAACGTGGATGTGCCACCTGGGAAAAGCAGGGTGTTTCAGATGGACCCGATAAGAGTCGATGTCACGGAATCTGATCCAATAAGGAACAATCTGGATGATCCCGATGCTGCATGGTTGTGGATAATAACCGAAGGTAGGGCTACCATGTACTTACCGGAATTCGACGAAGGCGGATGGTCTTATACTACACGGTCAGAATTTCAGGGTTCCAGATTTGTTCGAGAATTACGAGGTGGTGGGCATGTGTGAAAGATGTCTAGCTCGTGGAAAGGCATTCATTACAGCGCTACTGGTGGCATTCATCAACACGTCGATCGGAAATACGTATATTCTATCCATAAACGGTTTTATCAAACCACCGTTTCTGTCCAGCGGCGATTTTTACGGCAGCTATGTCATGTACTATCGAATGTGGCTTCTCATAATTCCACTTTTTTCCTCGTTGATATTGGGCATAATACTGTTCGAAGAAACTACGGGCACAACGTTTTTCGGTGCTGTTTCAGCTGTCACCCTCTCTCTGCTGTTTTCATTTTTAGTTCTAACGTGGATACCCCAAACGTTAGGGACGATAGAGTTCATAGGGACCTCCATGGTATGGTCCAGAGAACTCGTACTTTTCGTTTACATGCCGACACTACCCACGACTTTCGCCGGTGCCTTCATCGGCTCCTATCTAGGGGGCCAGTTCCTGAAGGGTGAAACAGAGCGGGAGAGAAGGGAACTCAGGAGGAAGGTAAAGGAATGGTTAAATTTCTTAACGATGAGAGCCCGAAAAAAGGAGATCGAGGATGAAGCGGAATTGAAGAACAGAGATATAGACGGTTGATCTTACCTTTCGGGAAATTCTCCCTGCATATATCGTTTAGCGGCTTCAGAACAGTCTTTAGAATCTATTTTATTTTTTAGATCCGGGGTCAGCAGTAGTTCTTCGATATTTTCAACGAGCTCGACTGCGTTCTTATCGAAGGACCATTTTTTTAAATAATGGAAATAAACCCTACCCCCATTTTCTACGCTCTCGATATTGGGATGAAAAATATTCGTTTTCCAGGTCACATCCGGAGAACCGTAGGGATAGTCGCGGTAAAATTGGATATCGAATCGATGTTTGAAAGAGCATCCTACTGAATCATCTAAACGCACTGGGCCGGGGGTATCCGATAACTCTATGCCGACCTCGATCTTCTCTTCTTCCTGTTGTATATCTGAGATGCATCCTTTACCCTTCAGCAGTTCTATCTCGTTGTTTACCCTCTTTACCCATGTTTTTTCGGAAAGTTTTTTTGAATTTTTTCGGGGGATAACTTTGATGGTCACATCGTCGTCAAAGCCCATTTCAGACCAGGTAGAATCAACGTCCAATGCATCTCCATCGTTGTAGAGGTATATGTCTGTTTTAAAATTCCAGTAATCGTTGAGTTTTCTCACCGTATCCGAAATTCTACCCTCCGGGTTTATCCCTATCTTGACTTTCTCGCCCGATCCTTTTTCTATGAAGGTAACCTGAAAGACCATGAACGGTGATTGAAAGGGATAATTAAAATTTTTCCTGCAGTTCTTGTCATAGATTATGGATAGATATTTATATCTAAATAATATCCGTAAAGTATAAATCGATTGAAAATGTCATATAAATCCCTTCGAAACCTTTATGGGCAAGGATATGTATGTTATTAAGTAAGGGAAATATAAAACACGGCCTATCGGAGATGTAAAATTTGTCTGGTAGATATTTAAAAGCGCGACAACTAGCAAAAGAAATGGAAAAGAAGGCCAAAAAGACGGCTGAAGAGAAGCAGAAAGCCGCCGAGAGTCTGGAGAAGGCCGAGGAACTTTTAGAAGAATCTAGGGAGATGGGATCCGACGTAGAGCATATAGATGAGATTATAGAAGAAGCAAAAAAATTGTTGGACGAGAGGGAATTAGACGATTGCCTAGAGAAGGTTAACGAAGCTCTAGACAAGTTAAAAGAGGCTAATGAAGAGCGTGTTGGTGAATTACTGGAACAAGCGTCCAAATTACATGAATTGATAGGAGACGATGAGAGGTGTGATGAATCTAAAGAAAGATTGGATAAAGCAAATGAATTACTTGAGAAAGACGAGTACAAAAATGCATTAGACACAGCGAAGGAAGCACTAGACCTCGCAAATTTAGAGATCCAGGAGAAACTCACTCAAGAGATATCCTCTGTAGATTCATTACTTATCACCCTGGAGGATAAAGGGGAAGATACCTCGGAAATAGAAGAGATCATTGATCAAGCCAAAGAGGCTGCTGAAGCAGAGGATTTCGAGAACGCCGTCACACTTTTAGAAGGTGTGAAAGAAAAATTGAGCAACGAGATAACGAGTTACCTAGAAGATAAAATTTCTAGTGTTCAAAAGCAGCAGGAGATAATAAGGAACAGCGGTAAGGATACCGCGGATATCGAAGATCTAATCAGTAAAGGGAAAGCAAAGGCCAACAACAAAGAGTTCGATAATTCCCTCGAATTGATAAAACAAGCACAGAAACAGCTCGATGAAGCGATGGAAGATGTGGTCGTGGATAAGTATGAAGAACTCAAAGAAGAAATCGAAAAAGCGGTCGAGTTGAATGCCAACGTCACTAAAGTGAAAGAGATAGTAAATAAAATAGACGACCTTAAAAGAGAAGAAAAATTCAGTGAAGCCTTCGAAAAAATCGAAGAGGGATATGAAAAGATAGACGAAGTCAAGTTCCAACGAGTACTTCAAACTATAGCAGAATCCAGAGAGAACTTTATCAAAGCCAAAGAGATCGGTGTGGACATATCGGAACCTATGGACCTCCTCAACAAAGCTAGGGACTCCCTTAAAGAAGGAGATCATAAAGGTGCTTTAGAATGGGCAAAGGCAGGCAGAGAAAAAGTAAGTGAATTGGTAAAGGACCACGAAAGCATAGAAACGAGGATCAATAAGCTGTTGGATACAATAGATGAGTTGAATGAAGTAGGAATAGAATTAGATGAAGCCAAGAAGCACATATCAACGGCTGAAGGGGCTTTGGAGGGCAAGGATTATGAAAAAGCTACAAAAGCTCTAGATACGGCAGAAGAAAATATCGATAAGGTCGGATACGAAAATGTGATGGAATTTATAGAGGATATGGAATTGCTAGTGATGACCGCGGAAGAGATGGGCCTAGACATCGGAGAGTACATGGACAAGTTGGAGGAAGCTATAGCTAACACCAAATCAGGCAATTATGCAGATGCGGGAAATATAGCTTTAGAAAATTCAAAAGAGATCGAGGAGATGGTACGGGAGGAGTTCGAAAACCAGATCGAATCAGTCATAAACACTGCTCAGAAGATAAGGGATGAGATAGAGGGCGAAGAGGATCTGAGTGAACTAGAAAAAGTGGAAAACAACATCGATGATATAAGAGAAAAATTCGAGTCCGGCTCCTATAATGAAGCTATTGAACAACTAAATGAAAATTCCGAGATGTTAAAACAATGGCAGGTGGGAGAAGCTGAAGAAAATCTAAAAAGAGCTAAGGAATTAATTAAATTGATAGAAGAACTGGAAGAAGAGATAGATTTAGAAACCCATCGTTCCGATCTCGAAGAAGCAGAGAAATCACTCGATGAATCCGATTTTTCCAAAGTAATTAAAAAATCTAATTCAATCATAAGTGACCTCAACAGTAAGATAAGGAAATCAACTGAAGATAAATTTGCATCAGCTAAGATGGAGGTCGTCAGGGCCAAAAAAGCAGGAGTGGAGATCGAAGAGCTTAGAAAGAAATTGATAGAGTGTAAGAAGAACATTAGAAATGAATCATATCTTCCAGCCATCAAACTCTCTATCAAAGTTGAAGAAGATGCGAAGAAGATCAGAGAGAGGAGAAAATCTAGCTACGAAACGATATCTGAACTTTCAGCGAAAATAACTGAGATGAAGAGAAGTGGATTCAAAGGAGATCTGAAACCAGCTAAAAATATATTGTTAAAGGCAAAAGACAGCTTCCAGAACAGAGATTATACACAAGCTGAGAAATTGGCTGAACAAGCCGAGGAAAAAATCGACGAAATCAAAAATCGCCTAAATTTCGAGAGGAAATTTTCCAATTTGCAAAAGAAAACATCAATCGCAGAAAACCTAGGTATGGATATAAGTGATCTAGAGGCGACTTTGGAAATAATAAGATCCGATTATAAAGTGGGGAAATTGGACGAAGCGTTGGAAAAAATGGAAGAAAATGAAGATGAAATCGATACGAGGATGAAGGAATTTGTTGAACCAGAGTTAAATCGAACGAAAGATATTATCCAATCTGCTAAGCAGATAGGTATAGACGTGTCTAGTCCGGAGCAAATTTTATCGGATGCGGAAAGTGAGCTTGAGAGAGGAGAATACAAAGAAGCATTAGATACTGTAGATCGGTGTCAAGAGAGGATCGAAGAGATCAGGAATAAAAGTAAAAAAGCTGCCGGGGAGGTAAAGAAAGCGAAAGAAAGGTTGGAGGAAGCCAAAGATCTACACGCTGATGTAAACAAAGCAAAAAAGATTTTAGACAAGGCAATGGCAGCCCTGAAAGAGGATAAGTACGAAGAAGCGATCCAAAAATCTACAGAAGTGATCAAAGAAATTGATATAGCAGAAAAAGAAAGGGTCAAAAAACTGCTTTCCAGTTTCAGAAACAAGATTAAAGAAACGAAGAAAGAAGGTGTCAATACTGCCCTCGCAGATAATTTAATGAATAGGGCAGAGAAGGCCATGGAACGGAAAAAGTACAGGGAGGCCATCAACTTAGCTATGCAGAGCGAGGGAGAGTTAGAGAGGATAGAACTACAACAGGACATAGCTAAAAGGAGTATAAATTCCACACACGAAAAATTGGAAAAGGCTCGGGAGAAAGGCATCAACGTTGGAGATGCTGAGAATCTGTTAAATCAAGCAAAACAGGCCTACAAGGGTGGGTTCTACGTAAAAGCCTTTGATAACGCCGTCAAAAGCGGGGACAAACTCAACAACCTGATGAGAACATTCGAAGAATCCGAAGAATTGATAGCAAAGATAGACGATTTTATTGAAAAAACTTTTGGCATGGATATAGATGTCGAAGATTTAAAGGAAAAGTTGAATGAATCCAAGGCGTCCTTTAATAGGGGTAGGTATGAGAAATCATACTCGGAGATCAAATCCGCTGAAGCCGAGATGAAAGATCTAAAACCACAGATCAAAGAAGTCTTGAATAAAGTGAGCGAGGATGTTAACAATCTGTCTCAAAAGGGCAGGGACGTCGGAAGGGCAGAAGAGATAATCAAGAACGCTGAAGCAACCTTAGAAGTCGGTGAGATCAATCGTGTTATAGATATGATCCACGACGCCAAAGATGAATTCGATGGAGGGGATTACGATGACTATTCTAACTATTTAAACGAAACCGTTTCACTCATCGAGAACGCAAAGAAATTCGGGGCACAAGTGACAGAGGTTGAGTCCTTAGTCGGGGAAGCTAGGAAATTAGAGGATGACGACATCTCTGAAGCCAAAGAAAAAGCTCGTGATGCTCTAGAAGAAGTGGAAAAAGCATTAGAGCCTTACAGCCCGAATATAGAGATGGAAGTTGAGGGTAGGGTCTCACCGGATTCATGGAGTACTATCAAGGTAACCTTGAAAAACCAGGGGAAGGGTGTAGCCAAGGAACCGAACATAAAAGTCGTGGGTGCTAGAACAAAGGACATAGAATTACCAGATATGTTAAAAGCAGGTGAAACTATTTCTGTTGATATAGAACTGAAACCTGAAGCGGACATGGTCACGATGAGGGGAAGCGGTCTGCGTATATTCGACCAGAAAGAACTCGATTGTATAGTGGATATCGAACCATCAGAAGGTACCTTCGAGGTGGTAAAAGCCAAGGGTGACGAAAAATGTGCGATATGTAAAGGGAGCATAAAGAAGGATCTCGATATGATAAAATGTGAGTGTGGAGAGACTTTCCATAAACCCTGTGCCGAGAGAGAGGGACAGTGCCCCAAGTGTGGTACCAAATTCGAAGAAAAAGAAGAGAAAGAAGAGGAAGAGAAGAAAGAAAAGAAAGCACACAAAAGGGTCGCCCTCAAGATATGAAGTGATCGATATGGAATTGCTGATCCATACCTGCTGTTCTCCGTGTTTGACGTACACCGCCGAATATTATTCTGAAGATTTTGATATCACCGTATTTTGGTTCAACCCTAACATACATCCGTTCAAAGAGTACGAGAAAAGATTGAGGTCACTGATGGATTATCAAGAAAAAACCGGTATGCAAGTTATCTACAGGGATGAATATCCGCTGAAAAGGTTTTTAGAGGGTGCCATGAGAGCAAAGAACAGATGTGAATTCTGCTACGATTGGAGGCTGAGTGAAACAGCCAAGGTCGCTTCCGAAGAAGGTTTTGATGCATTCACGACGACACTCACGCTCTCCCCTTATCAAGACCATGAATTGATCAAAAAGGTGGGCGGAAGAGCCGGTAAAGAGAACGGTGTAAAATTCATTTACTCAGACCTGACTGATGGTTTCTACAGGAGTCATGAGATAGCGGATGATCACGGATTATACAAGCAGGGCTACTGTGGATGTATATTCAGTGAGATGGAACGTTACAAGAAGAATATATTAGAAGATCAGGAATAGAATATGGATCATCGATCTTTTGATCAAGGTATCAATCAATCTTTTCTGAAGAATTCTCCAGAACCGCCCTTTTCTTCGATCTTTTTAACGGCTTCCCCTGCTAAACGCTCGAAGTCGTCCTCGGCGTCCTTATAGTTCTTAGAACGTATGTTCACCCTGTATCTGGGTGCTGCTAGATAACTCACTTCGATCATAGATTCGTCGGTATCGTCGAAGGCCGACATCGCGTATTTGATGTCTTCTACACCGTTCTTGTTCTTAGAAGTCAGTTTGAGATACCCGGTGATGCTGACGTAAGGAGGTGATATGTTGTCTATAGCAACGTTAACGAATACATCCGCCCACTCTTTATCGAACCCCTTCTTATTGAGTATGTCCTCGTCTAGGGTACAGGCTTCGAATGCCTTGTATAGGCTACCAAATTCATCGATAAGGTCGAAGGCGAACTGTTCGTAGCATTCATCCATGGTCGTATCGAGTTCCTCGCAGACCAGATTCAAAAGTTTCTCGGCTTTCTGATGGTTCTTCCATGCCTGGATCTTTTCCCGTCGCTGGTGCTCGTTCACCTGCTTCAAAGAAAGGTCTATGTGTCCTTTCCTTTTATCAACATTCAATACCTTGCAGACTCTCTTTTGCCCCTCAGTGATATGATCCCTTATCCTCTTCACCCATCCGGATGATATCTCTGATATGTGGATGAACCCCTCTTTGTTGCTGTACTCTTCCAATTCTAAAAAGGCGCCGAAATCTTTGACCGTTTTTACGTGACCCAATACCAATTCACCGTCGCTGGGCCAGTCGTAATCAACTTCATCTTCCGCCATCATTCGACCTCTTCTACTAACTCTCCCTTTAAGTCAGCGTATCCCCCAGTCGGGTCTGATAACTTGGCACCACATACGAGGCATTTAACTTCCATAGCCGACTTTCTGAACGTTATCTGCTCGTTGCTGCAGTCGGCGCATTTTACCTTGATAAATGAAGATTTTTTCTCATCCATAATATCACTCAATCTGTATATTCAAATCTCCTGGATCGTATGCATTTCTTCTGCCAGGTCTTACCGCATTCCGTGCATGTGTACTTGAGATATACCCTTTTCACGGGTTTACCGGCTCCGGACGGTTTCGACCATGGGAAACCCCCGTATCCAGAGGTGACCCTTCGGAACCTTCTCTGGCCCTTCCTTAATTCACTTCCAGGACGATTTTTTCCTTTGGATATCTCCATCTCGGTGTGTTCGTCACAGTTCGGACAGTAATCCTTTATTTTACGTGGTCTTTTCATACTGATTGGATGGATTACGGACTATACTATTAAAACCTTATCCTTCCTTCCAATCGATTTCCGCCCTTTCTAACTGTTTCGTGACGTTAGATTTGATGGATTTTTCATCGGGATACGGTTGGATGGCCTTTCCATCCTCCATGACCTTCTCCAACATGGGTTCCATTGTTGCACCGCACGGGCAGGTAGGTTCTTCCTCCTCATCCCATCTCTGCATCTTGTAATTGAAGCATCTTGGACATCTGTATGCCTGCTTTTTGAAACTGAATTTACCCCTTTTAGCTGCGGGTTTGCCTTCCCTCTCAACGATGTCCATGGCATAGTTAACGGTCCTGGCATTGGATATGCAGGTTCCGACGCCGAACCCTTCGACGCCAGCCTCTCTCAACTCGGGTATAGAGTGTTCGTCCATACCTCCAGAAGTGATGATATTCGCTTCTATTCCCCTGTTTTCCAGTTCCCACTTGACCTCCTGGACGATCCTGACGAAATCACCTCTCCTCGAGGAGGGGGTGTCCAGTCTGACACCGTAAAGGTCATCTCCCATCGCCTCCGATGCCATGAATGACTCGGTTGTTTCATCGTAGTAGGTATCGACCAGAGCGATGCGGTGTACATCTTCGTCGAGAACTTCATCGAAGGCCTTAAATGCTTTTTTCGGGTCTTCGAATACTATTGTAAGAGCGTGGGGCATTGTCCCCTGTGGCTCGAGTCCCAACCTCCCAGCGCTTGTGATGCACGATATGGAATCACACCCACCGATGTAGGCGGCTCTATCGATGACAGGTGCCAATCCAGGGTGCATCCGGCGTATGCCGAAGGACATCACGGTCGTGTCCTGTGCTGCCTTTTTAACTTTTGCAGATTTAGATGCGATGCCGGATGACAGGCAGATCATACCTAGTATGGGTGTTTCGAAAATGCAGAATTCTGTGTAGGCTCCCTCGATGAACATAACCGGTGTTAGGATGCCGTTGATCCCTTTTGGTCTGAATAGAGTCCCTTCGGGAAGAGCGTATATATCGATGTTCTTTCCCTTCATCAGTTCTAGAACTTCATCTAGGCCGCAGAAGATACCCCAATCCCAATTTTCTGGTAGCGATGAAGCGGTGAACTCCGCTGTGACGTCTTCTTCACCGACATTTTTTTCCTTCAATATCTTCATCGTGTTCATGAAGTAAACATCGGTTGTCTTCCCGTCCATGATCTCTTTATCGCTCGCTATATGAAATCTGCTCATTGTTTCTACCGTGCGGCTTATCAAACCGGTACGATATTAATTTTTGTTTCACTTTTTCGGAAAAGGTTTAAAGATAAAAAGTGAATATAAGAGAGAGGATAGAATGAAAGAATGTCCCAGCTGTGCGAGGAAATGTCAAGACGACGTGAGTAGATGTCCAACATGTGGGTTTCCCTTCGAGGGATCGGATATGTCTAGAGCTAGGAGGGAAGGGAGCCCCAAAACGAAGATCGCCTCAGTGCTGATGGTTTTGTCGGCCGTGATCGGGATAGTTTTCATATTAACGATAGCCTTCGGTTTTTTCGGTGTGAACATCTTCGAGTTGGCGGAGTCACAGTATCAAGGTCAATACGAGGAGGGCCTATTCAAAACGGTTCTGAACGTATGCACCGTTATCATGGGCGTGATGGCACTGATACAGTTCGTCGGAGCGTATTTCGCTTATAAACGAGAGAGATGGGGTATAGCTCTGTTCGGTGCCTTCGCAGGGATCGCTTTGGTAGGATTCTATGTTTCCATCATCTTATCGCTCATAGCGGTTATACTGTTATTTATGGCGAAGGACGAGTTCGTTTGATCCTGCGGATGTCCGAGACATCTTAAAGATTAAATATGGTGGGCATATTCATGTTGAATTGAAGATGGAATATAGAGGTGTAAGCTAGTTGGCGGAGGAAGAAGCACTCGTCTGTCCGATCTGTGGAACGACGATCGATGAAGAAACAGGTACATGTCCAAATTGTGGATTGACCAAGAGTATAATCGAGATGGAGGACTCGATGGAGGATTTTGTCGATGAGGAAGTCGAAGAAGTAGTGAACGGTTTTGAAAAAGATATATTCGAGATGGGTGAAGATGAGATATATGACGTGATGAAGAAATTCGGAACGAATTCCAAGGTTAATACCGGGGGAACAGAGGAGGAGGAAGAAGAGGGTGAAGAAGAAGTTGTCGTTTTCGAGTGTCCCATCTGTGGGTCCGAGGTGGAAGAGACCGATTCTGAATGCCCTACTTGTGGAGCATTATTCCAGGATCCAGAAGAGGATGTAGAAGAAGAATTTGATGAAGTATTTAAACGGGCTAAACAAGAGTTAGCAAAGATAAGAGCGAGCCCGATATCGGAGAACATGGTGAAAGATCTGGTGAGACAAGCCGCTTTAGCCGGTAAAGAAGAGGATTATGAAAAAGGTATATTGAGATGTAAAGAAGCATTCGAGATTTGCAAAAGGATAGAATCCTTCATAGAGATAGTGAAAGAAGCCAAGAAGCATATCAAAGAGATCAGGGAAGAGGGCGGCGATTATCAATCCTATTTAGATGAGTTGATGAAGGCGCAAAAAGGTATGGAGAGGGGCGAAATAGAAGAGAGTATAGAGAGCTCTGAAGTTATTTTGAAAAGATTGAGGGAAGAATGATACCTTTTTATCGCCGACAGTAAATTATATATACTACACCAGGATGCACGCCTCCATGCAGAGGGAAAAGCATTGTAAGACAAAAGAAGAAGCTATAAGAAAGATAGAAGAGATAATCGCCGAAATCGAAAATGCTTGATCGGTAGGCGTTATCTCCAAAAAACCATTATTTTGATCATATAAGATTTTCAATACTTTCCTCTTTTGATTATTATCACTAACAACCAGATACCGATGAGTACGGATAGAAAGAATATATAAGGTCCGAACAAAGGCTGCTGAGTAGATAATACTATCAGCGCCGAACCGATGATTATGGCAGCGGTGATAATCGTGAAGCTCAACCTGTTGGCTATCAGTTCCATCTGGCTCTCCATATCATCGAGGCCCTTATGTTCGATGGTCACGGCAAAATCCCGTTCTTCCAACCCTTCTAAAAGATTATTCAACCTGTGAGGCAGGTTGACCAAAAGGTCGTGATAACCCTTAGCAGAATCAAAAATCTTATCGATCTGAGCCTTGGGTCCGTACCTATCTCTAAAAACATCGGCAATTATCGGTTCAGCGGCTTCGAAGAAATCGAATTTTGGGTCCAAACTGGTACAGATCCCTTCCGTTTCGATCAGAGCTCTTTCCATCAATAAGAAGTTAGCTGGAAGGGATATGTTGTGTTTCTTGACGATCATCATTATCTCTTCATTCGCACCCTCTCTGAATAATACATCTGGCCTCCTCTTGTACAGCTCTAAGAGATTCTCGATGTCCCATTCGAGTTCTTGTTTATCGAATTCTCCGTGCACTTCCCCCAGGTCTATAAGTATATCCATCACTTTCTTTGTATCGCTTCTAGCCATGGCCAAGAACATATCGATGAGTTTGTTTCTACGAGACTCGGATAGATGCCCGATAGCACCGAAGTCTAGAAGGACTATCTTATCATCTTCAGTGTAGAAAATATTGCCCGGTGAGGGATCGGCATGGAAGATGCCGTGTAGGAAGAACTGTTTTAACATAGTCTGAGCGAATTTTTTTGCTATAATCTTCTTTTTTTCTTTTGGAATATCGCTGTCGATAGCATGCCTGATGCTCTTTCCATGGACATTATCCAGGACTAAAACTCTTTTTGTGACATAATCCCAATGTACCTTGGGAACTATGACATCTTCATCGTCGATAAAGGCGTCATAAAAACGCTGTCCACTCCTAGCTTCTACAGTATAGTCCATCTCCCTTTTCAACATATCTTTAAATTCTTTGACCGTGTCCTTCGGGTGGTATATCTCACTCTCGGGTATGAGATCCTCGATCAATCTCGCCATCCTCTCGATGAGATCCATATCAGCTCTTACTTTCGATTGTATATTCGGTCTTTGGACTTTTACGACCACTTCTTCACCGTTTTTTAGAGTTGCCTCGTGTACTTGACCGATGGAAGCAGAGGCCAACGGGTTGCTGTAGAACTCCTCGAATATTTCGTTCAAGTCCTTTCCCAACTCTTCTTGAACGATCCTTCTTGCTTCTTTACCAGGGAAAGGAGAAGCTTCTTCGTAGAGTTTTCTGAGTTCATTGGCAAATTCTATCGGGACTAGGTCAGGCCTGAGAGCGAGGAATTGGCCTAGTTTGATGAATGCAGGGCCTAGATCTTCGAAAAGATATCTGAGATCTTCAGCATCTACTTCCTCCATCCTCTTTTCCAATGATCCCTCTAAACGGGTGCGGGAAATAAAACTGGATAGACCCATCCGCTTGATAAAATCCACCAGACCGTGTTCTAAAAGGATCTCCGTGATCTGTTTTATCCTCTCTACTTTTCCAGTTTTTTTCATAGTCATATTTAATAGAACATACTTACTTTTATAGTTTATCCGAGGATTTAATAGGACTTTTATTTTTAGTCGGGGAAAATTATATATACAAAAACAATGTGCCCCGAAACAGTAAATGGGCGGCAGGGCTTTTCTTCCTCCTCCTCAACCGGTCGAAATCCTGCAGCCCATTACTTTTCTCTTACCATTCTATAATTTTATATACACTATGTCTATTACTTCTGCGAGTGAGTCAGATGGTAGAACCGGAACCCTTCAAGATCAAAATGGTAGAAAAGCTCAACAGACTTACACGTGAAGAACGAAAAGAGAAGATAGAAAAAGTTGGATACAACGTTTTCAAGCTCAAAGCAGAGGACGTTTTCATCGATCTTCTTACGGACTCGGGTACTTCATCTATGAGTGACGAACAGTGGTCTGAGATGATAAACACAGAACAGGCTTACGCTGGAAGCGATTCCTATTATTTATTAGAAAAAGCGGTGTCTGACATAATGGGATTCGATAGATTCGTGACGGTCCATCAAGGTCGTGCAGCTGAGAATATACTTTTTTCCAACTTGGTGGATGAAGGAGATTTCGTACCTAACAACATGCACTTCGATACCACGAAGGCGAACGTCAAGCACAAGGGAGGAACCCCGGTCAACCTCGTCGTTCAGGATGCCTACGATACCACTTCAAAAGCGGATTTTCGCGGGAACATGGACATATCTCGTTTGAAGGATTTCATCGAGGAAAAAGGTGTAGATAAGGTACCGTTTATCATGCTGACGATAACGAACAACACAGGAGGAGGACAGCCTGTCTCCATGGAGAATATCAGAGAGGTGAGTGAAACCGCATCCGAGTACGAGATACCGTTCTTCTTGGACGCCTGCAGATTTGCCGAGAACGCATACTTTATCAAAACGAAGGAAGAGGGTTACGAAGAAAAAACCATCAGGGATATAGTCAAAGAGATATTCAGCCACGCTGACGGATTCACTTTTAGTGCTAAAAAAGACGGGTTAGCCAATATAGGTGGGATAATCGGGGTCCGGGATAAAGAACTCTATGACAGATGCGTTAATCTAGGTATAATCATCGAAGGGTTTCCCACCTACGGAGGTATGGCGTGCAGAGATCTGGCGGCTATCGCAGTCGGACTCAGGGAATCAACGACCTTCGATTACTTGAAGTATCGACATCAGCAGGTAAAATACTTGGGAGATCTCCTCTCGGATGCAGGAGTCCCGATAATAGAGCCGGTGGGAGGTCATGCGGTCTTCATCGATGCCAAACGGTTCTTACCCGATATACCATCGGAACAATTCCCCGCTCAAGCACTTACCGCACAGCTCTATATCGAGTCTGGAGTGAGAGGCGTCGAACTCGGAACCAGTGCATTCGGAGAGAAGGACGAAGACGGTAATATCGTTCCGGCACCATTCGAGAACATGCGTTTGGCCCTTCCAAGAAGGGTTTACACCCTGAATCAATTGAGATACGTAGCGGGATCGGTCATATCTCTGTATGAGAATAGAGATGAGATAGAAGGTTTGAGGAGGGTCTATGCTCCCGAACTCCTCGGACACTTCATGGCGGAATTCGAACCTGTAGATTGATTAATCGTTGTACCAAACGATTTAAATAATCTAATAAAAATACCTATAGGAGGTCATATGATGAAGAGGATGATAAAACTGTCTGTCGTGATAGTAATCGCCATGATGTCCATTACTTCTATGGCACTGCTTTTTACGGAAAGACCAGATGGGATGTATTACCAGCAGGGAAACAAAGTGACACCGCCTAGGAATCTGCAAGCGAGAGGTTACAACGGATATATCGAATTAGAGTGGGATGCACCAGCCCAGGGTTCTGAAGATGTAGTTGCTTACATGATATATAGGAGCTTGAGTTCGAATTCTCAGGAATTTTATAAACAAGTAAACGATGAAAATCTCACTCACATGGATTTTGGTGTAGAGAACGGGAGGACTTATTATTACTGGATTAGAGCATTGACAAAGGATTCCGATCTGACGGAGCTTTCCGATATTGCGGAGGCAACGCCTTACGGTACAAGTGCCCCAACAGAACCTAGAAATTTAAAAGCTTATCCGGGGGACTCAAAAATAATTTTGGACTGGGATAAACCATTGGATGATGGAGGTTCTAGTCTTATAAACTACAGAATATATCGTGGAACATCCTCGGGGATATACACATGGGAACAATCTAAGGGTACAGTAACTCAATATCCAGATGAGAGTGCAATAAACGGTCAAAAGTATTATTATGTTGTTAGCGCTATCAATAGAGAAGGAGAGAGTATTCACTCTAAAGAGGTATATGCAACACCTTCTATAAATATTACAACATCAAGTGCACCTTTGGATATTGAGGCATATACAGGTGATGAATTTGTTGAGATACATTGGGATGAACCGTTAGACGACGGTGGTTCTCCAATAAGATATTACATAGTTTATAGGGACAGCGATTATACTAATAAAGAAGATATTCCAACTGACGAAAGCAAAACTTTTTTCATAGATAACTATGTCGAAAATAGAGAGGAATATTTCTACAAGGTCAAAGCGGTGAACGCTGAAGGTGAAGGACTTTTATCAAGTGAAGTAAAGGTAAGACCGATGTCATCGGGTAGACCTTCCGCACCAAAGGACCTACAGGCGAGTCCAGGAGATGGAGAAGTATTGTTACAGTGGGATGAAATAGATGAAGACATCGATGTAGATTATTACCACATATATCGAGGGAATAGTGAAGAGAATTTCAATGACCTTGTTTATATGGATAGAGTGTTGGGCAATGAAACTGATTTAATCGACACAACGGTTTCGAACGGCCAAAC
>CAZHUM010000026.1:5284-7131 GCA_964535805.1 uncultured Thermoplasmata archaeon | reverse complement strand
GAGTGTTGGGCAATGAAACTGATTTAATCGACACAACGGTTTCGAACGGCCAAACCTATTATTACATGGTGCGAGTGATCAGTGGTGGAAAGGTAGGTCTGTCATCGAATATCGACAGTGCGACACCGATGGTAGGCTTGGAATTCGATACTGATACAGGAGATACAGACGAAAAAGGGAGCAGCTTCCCGTGGTGGATATTAGGCGTCTTGATAATAGTCATCCTTGTAGTTGTGGTTCTTTACGTGTACATGCAGGGTCAGAAAGAACCGAAGGGACCCGGTACACATGAATGGCAGCAGAGTACAGAAGAAGAACAACCGCCGCCACCTCCGGGACAAGCACCACAACAACAGCAACAACAGACTCCACCACCTCCACCAGGACAAGCTCAGCAGCAAAGCGTTGCAGAAGAGGATGAATGGATGATAGAGCGTTAAACCCTTTCTACTTCTTTTCTTTTACTTTTGGGAACTGAACCTCGTACCTTCTGTTCGGTGATGGAGAGATGTTCACGATAATCTCCCTGTCCAGTGAGTAGTATTTTCTTCTTCCTTCTTCGTAGCTGGAGATGATACCGGCTTTCTCCAAGCAGTCAAGATGATGTTTGCATGTTTTTCCATCCATCTTAACGGAGTCCATGAGCTCTGAAACGTACATATCTTGTTTTGATAGATCGTGGAGTATCTGAAGTCTTGATTTCGATCCTAGTAATTCCAGTGGTTCCATTTGGATCACCTAGCAAGTATAATTTTCCAAAGAAAGTTTATATCTGTGGCATATATGTTTTTTTCGGTGTTAAAAATGGTGGAGTTACCGACCGAGAAAAAGGAAGAGAAAAAAAGGACGATAACAGAAGGTGAGATGGAATGGGAAGTCTATCTGAATAAGGAGCAGATGGCGGACTTCCTGATCGCCGTCGGAGAGCAGTTGAAGAAAGGCGACAAATTGACGATCAACACGGAGAACTGGGAGATCCCATTCGAGTTCAGAGAGCCGATAGAGCTGGAGATAGACTTCGAGGGATACGGGGAGAAAGAGCTAGAGATCGAGATCGAATTCAAAGGTAAGTTGAACGATAAAGCGCCGGATGTATCGTGAGGTGTGAAGATGGAGAAGAAGATCGGAGATTGCGTGCTGGAACTTGTACAAGGTGATATAACTGAACAGGAAACGGAAGCAGTGGTCAATGCAGCCAATAAAAGATTAGCGCCCGGAGGAGGTGTGGCTGGAGCGATCCACAGGAAGGCCGGTCGAAGTTTATGGGAGGAATGTAGAACTCTAGGTGGGTGCGAAACCGGTGAAGCGAAGATAACCTCAGGCCATGGATTGAAAGCAGATCACATCATAAACACAGTGGGGCCCGTTTATTCAGGGAGTGAAAGAGATGAGAGTTTGTTAAGGAGCTCTTACAGAAATAGTTTGGATCTGGCTGTAAAAAATGGGTTAGACAGCGTTTGCTTTCCTGCATTGAGCACTGGTGCCTTCGGTTACCCGGTGAGGGATGCTGCAAAGATCGCACTAGACGAGATAAAGAAGTTCTTAGAAGATAATGGAGAACCAAAATTGGTGCGGATGACCCTTTACAGCCAAGGGGATTTCGATGTCCATGTCGAAGAGCTTGAAAAATTATGAAATAACGGCGTAAACTACACATATGTGCACAAACTATTAATAATACTTAACATTAATGTACATATTGTGATAATATGCCAAGAGGAAATGGAATAGGTCCTGACGGTTTAGGACCCATGACGGGAAGAGCACTGGGCTACTGTGCTGGATATTCGACACCCGGATTTACCAAGGGAGTCGGTATGGGAAGAGGACGTGGATCCGGCAGAGGA
>CAZHUM010000026.1:0-5184 GCA_964535805.1 uncultured Thermoplasmata archaeon | reverse complement strand
CGGCAGAGGAGCTGGAAGAGGTTTTGGTAGAGGCTTCAGAGGTGGACGTGGATTCGGCAGAGGATACGGTTATCCCGCACCAGCATACGGAGCTCCAGCGGTCGATTATCCCTATCAAGGAGATCCTTACTATCCAGAGCCTACCAAAGAAGACGAGCTCAAGTATCTGAAAGATTACGCCGAAGGCTTGAAAAAAGAGCTGGAAGAGATCGAATCCAGGATAAACGAGATCTCTGAATAGTCAAGAAAAAACAGTATTCAGTGCTAAAAACCCTTTCTATTTTTTTAATATATAGGAATTTTGGCAAATTCCTCCTAGTCGTCACATCTCTGATGTGAAGAAAGGAGGACAGAGGTCCTCCTATTCACAAAATTTTTGATTTTGTTCTTATCTTCGTTTTAATTTCCAATTCCGATTTCATACTTCTGGATATCAGGCAGTTATCTTCAACAAGATCGACCGCTCTAAGGATCTTTTTCTCGTTGTCTTCTGATGTGATGACCGGTTCTAACCGTATCTTTGTGAATATTTTGCCCTCATCGGTTTCTTCCAGTATGCCTACCGTAGTCAGTTCGAAGTCTTCTATATCCAATCTCATCTTGTCCGTGATCTCTTGGAACGTGATCGAGAAACACATGGCTAGAGATGCGACGAAAGCATCCTCTGGATTCAGTAAACCATCAACACCTCCGAATTCTGCGGGTTTATGGAATGGGTATGAGATCCCACAGTCCATATCGATGGTTCCATGGACATCATCTTTAATGCTCCACTTCGTCGTCGATCTGTATTTGTGTACCATGCTTGGAGAAGATAAGATTTAGATATATATTTTATCCAAATTCTGTTCCATGGAAAACTTACTTATATTCACGAATGTATTTTATATTGATGCCAAGGTACAGAAGAGGTCGGAGGAGAGGAAAACGGATGGTCGGATGGTCTCCCGTAGAGAGGGTATTTTCCCCGGGGGACGAAGGGTCCGAACAGCATGTGAGACTCAGGATCGAAGAAGTGGAAACTCTGAGGTTGGTGGATCTGCTCAATTATACTCAGGAAAGAGCCGCCATGGAGATGGGAGTCTCAAGGAAGACGCTCTGGAAAGACCTCAAGGGGGCTAGGAAGAAAATCGCCGAGGCGCTGACTCAAGGCAAGCAGATCAAGATCGAGGGCGGGAGCTACACGCTGAAGTGATTTTTTTAACTGTAAAAAGAAGGTCTTATTGAATATAAGTGAGGAGTATATTTCTGGTAATTATTATTTGGTAGTTTTTAATCGTATATATGTAATGTGAAACAACGGAAGGGTATCCGTTTCATGTGCAAACGTATTAATAAGTATAAACTAAGTTAGTTTTAATTTGATAAACCAAAAAATGGATCATTGATAAAAAATTGATTGCACAAAAAATGCTATAATTATGTATCTAATTACACAAATAGTAAATTATATATGTAATGCATTACATAACATTATGTATGGATGAAGAAGACGATATAATTGATTACCTGGAAAATGTACTGTCTACATTGGATAAAAGGGCGGAGAGGATGGTATCGTATCCAGATGGGAGCGAGATGAAGAAAAGATACCATGGGTATGAGTTGGAAAACATTGTTGAAGCATTTTTAAAAGGAGAATCTACGAAGAGGATAATATTGATGCCGGGGTTAAGAGGTACCGGAAAGACCACGATAATGTTCCAATTATACAATCTGTACAAAACACGATTCGACCCCGGGAACATCCTTTTTCTGGAATGTGATAGGATAACCGAGGTGATCAATACCTCTCTGTCCGATGTATTGAGGGTTTACGAAAACAAGGTTTTAAAAAGCGATTTCGAAAGTCTTGATGAAAAAGTGATGATCTTGGTGGATGAAGCACACTATCAAAAAGGATGGGCGCCGATTGTAAAATCGTTTTCAGATAGATCTCATAACGCACTCTTTATCGTCACCGGATCATCTTCTCTGTCCTTTGAGACCACCACAGACCTGGTAAGGCGTTCTTCCACGGAAAAATTGTTTCCACTTTCATTCACCGAATATATCCTTTTAAAAAGTTATCTTCAGGATGGAAAGGAAATCAGACCACCTGAAGGGCTCGTAGAAAGATTTTACAAGGCGTGTTTTGGAGATCTCTCGTCCGAAGATAGGTTCGACCTACTTCAAAGATGCACCCTCGAGACCAGAACGAGATATCTACCAACTGTAGGGAACATCGACATCGAGATGGAGGAATATATGATAAAAGGAACTTTCCCGTTCACCATCCCTGAAGAGGAAGAGACTGCCTTCGAAGAACTGTTCAATATATGCAAAAGAGTGATCCATGAAGATATGCCCCAATTCTCGAACCTGAGTTCAAAATCGATAGAAAAGGTGATTTCAAGTTTGAGAGTGGTTGCATGTTCCTCGAGAGAAGTTTCTCTACAGACCATAGCTGATTCAGTACAGGATATTTCACCACATACTATCTCAGAGATTTTTAATGTATTACATAGGGCAGGGATGGTTTACATCCTCGAACCCTTTGGCAGTACAGCAAAGAAGGTGATCAGTAAATCACCTAGATATTATCTATCTACCCCAAACCTCCAAGCTACTCTTCAGTGGATGACCGGAAAATTGGATAGAAAATCAGGGAATATGGGTTTGCTTTTAGAAACTACAGTTGCTAGCACTCTATACCGTTTGTCAGAGACACGCAAAGAGGTAGGCCGATGTTGGCACGATTATAAAAAGGGCGGTGCAGACTTTATAGTCGAACTGAACGACGGAAAACGATCGGTCTTAGAAGTAGGTTGGGGTAAGAAGAGCACGGGACAGGTAATGAACAGCCTGGAACGTGTAGAAGGAGATTACGCCTTGGTGGTGAGCGATAGGAAGGAGGAACATCAACGAAAAGAGATAAACGATAGGGTGGTCGATATTTACTTTATCCCGAAAGAGATGTTCATGATGATATGAACTGATCGATGTGGGGGAATGAGATTAGAATGCCAATTTATTGGTAAGATAGGTCATGGGAAGATGTACTAACTTGAACTCGAGGTGACTATGTTCGTTTTAAGACCCCGTGGTATATCTAAAGTTGAGATGATTGCCCTAGAATTGTTTCAACCCATAAAATAATATATAGATGATTTTTATTCTCTAGATCATTCATTCTTTTTCAATGAATAGTAATTTGTATAGATTCATAAATGTCCGATACAACACAAACTATGTCTAATCTCTTTATCTACATCTTTTCCAGCGCATCGAAGACGCTCTTCCTGACGTTCTCGTCGGTGAACTCTTCTAGATGACCGGAGACCCTGGCGATCGGGATGCCTTTTTCTTCTAGATACTTCATAGCTGGCTTTGCCTTTTCTTTGAACTCGTTCAACCTGGACTTTATCTTCTCTTCTGTATCGTCGGAACGCTGTATGACCTCGGCACCGCATTCCCTGCACTTACCTTCGTCAGGTGGTTTGTACTTGAGATGGTACACCTTACCGCACTCGGGGCAGATCCTTCTTTTGGTCGTTCTCTGGATGATCCTCTCGTCGGTGTTCTCCACCCACAAGATAAAATCGATCTTGACTCCCTTGACCTCAACCAGATCCAGCAAGAACTTGGATTGGTCCAGTGTTCTGGGATAACCGTCTAGGACCTGGTTCTTATAATCTTTCTTGGAAAACGCGGATTCGAACAGTGAATTCGTGATCCTATCAGGGACGAACAATCCCTGGTCCACGAAGTACTTTGCTTTCAATCCGAGTATGACCTCTATATCGTCGGTTTCAAGCATCTCAGATATCTTTTCGTCGGAAACGAACTTTCCCTCATCCTCGTTCCAAAAAACGTCGAGGTCTCCCTGGTGATCGTAATCGTTGAATTTGCCGAGATAGTACCGGAATATATCTCCGGTAGAGAGCTGTTCGAGGTCGTACTCATCCACCAGCACGTCTATCCTGGGCTGTTTTCCAGCGCCGCTCTTACCGGTTACTATCACGTTGGTCACATCTTCTGGAATGTTTCGTGTCATGTCTATCGAAGGAGGCATCGATTGGTGATATTTAAGTGTGTTCGAAAATCGAACCCACCGAAGAGAAAAGAATAAATAACGGTTAAGGATGCGCCGCTCCAACCAAAGTGATAAGATGCTGTCGTACATATTGGCATTCCTGGTGATGCTGAACCCACTCGCCCTGTTCGTCTACGTCAAGAACGTCCGAGAGGAGCTTTCGGACAGAGATTACTACAAGGTACTTCTGAAGGCCAATATCATATCTTTCGTGATCTACGTCTTCTTCGCCGTCTTCGGAGCCACACTGTTCAACAAAGTCTTCAATATCGATTTCGAATCGTTCAGGATATTCGGAGGGATAGTTCTGCTATCTCTAGCTCTGGTGATAATCATCCAGGGGAGGAGGTCGGTGGTGACGCTGAAAGGCTCTCTGGACGATATCGCCGGAGAGGTCGCCATTCCCTTCATGGTGGGTCCAGGAACGATCTCCGTCAGCATAATAGTGGGTAACGACTTCGACCCGCTCTCATCGATATTTATAATCGGTGTGGCCATGGCGGTAGGATATGTGATAGTCCTAACACTCTCGATAATGAGGAAGAGGCTGCTACACGAACATGCTAGGAAGACCTTCGATAAGAAACTCGGCACGTATCTGAGGTTGAACGGGTTCTTCATCGGTGCCATCGGGGTCAACATGATAATCACCGGGATCAACAATATGTTCAGACTGCCAGTAGACAATCCCGAGGGGTTGAACCTTGTATTCTTCTTCATGGAACGAATTCTATAGAGTTGATCGGGATGACATGATATAGGAAAGCTATTGGCGGTTAGAACGCCCTCTACGAGAACTGGAGCGACGGACCCACATCCACTACACGCCCCCGCTATCTGTGGATCGTTTTACTAGTAATCAACCTTCCGTGATCCTGATTTTATCTTCAGTAACAACGATAAAGTTACCTTTTAGATGGTCCTTATAGGACCCTAATAATTTTCTTAACACTTCGATTTTATTATTCGATCTTTCATCTCTCAATCTCAATAAGATAACGCCTTTATGTTCCATATCTAATCTGAAAACGAGCTCACCGAAATCTTTATCGTTGGTTATTATGATATAATCCTCATTGTAGGCTTTATCGATAAGTGCCACATCGTTA
>CAZHUM010000025.1:19885-26945 GCA_964535805.1 uncultured Thermoplasmata archaeon | reverse complement strand
TTTTTGCTATCTTTGCTCATGTGATCTGATATTATATATTTTGACGAGAACCTATAAAAATTTTTTCTAAATATAGAGGAAGACATAACTCATAACCAATTCGTTATGTCATCCTCAACTAGTCAAAGACATAGAAAAAGCCAACAAAAGTTATGTCTTTGACTATATTTGCGAAAGATTGATTTATCTACATTCATTTAATAATCTATGAAAGAGAAAATCACCGCACCGATTTCCGTTAAGATGCTGCCACATTTTCCTACAGTCTTAGTAGGTACTGGCAAAGGTGAAAAATCCAACCTGATAACCGTAGCATTGATACACGTTTTTTCCTTCGACCCGCCTTATCTTGGGATCGGGATCGCTCCTGAAAGACATTCCTTTAAATTATTGAATGAACACCCCGAGTTCACCGTGAACGTACCTACAGAGGAGCAACTTGAATTTGTCAAGGGGTGTGGAAAGGTGTCTGGTAGGGATGTTGATAAATTCGACAAATTCTCCCTCTCGAAGGAACTGATCAATAAGATCTCAACTCCAGGGGTAGAAGAATGTCCTTTGACCTATTTCTGCAGAGTTGTGGATAAAATCGAAACAGGAGACCATCACTGGTTCATCGGGAGGGTCCTCGGTGCTAGTAAAAAAGAAGATTATGTTAGAGAAAAGGCTGTACTCTACTGGGGCGGTGAATTTAGGACTCCTGGTGATGAAATAAAAGATTAGTTTATTTATGGATATAAGTGCCGGATCGACCATTTAGAGCTTCTGATAAACATTCGGGAGTCGTAATAAGAACTTTATCACCACCGCCCTCAAAGAAATGAAGAGAAGCTTCTATCTTGGGTTTCATACTACCCGCTGGAAATTGTCCTTCTTTCATGTATTGTTTTGCCTCTTCCACGTTCATATCGAATATTGGCTTCTGGCGTTCAGTTCCATAGTCAAGGTAAACTTGATCGACCCTGGTCAACATGATAAAAAATTTTTCGTGTATTTCGTTTGCAAGGACGGCACTAGCGAGATCCTTATCGATAACCCCTTCTACACCCTTCAATTCACTCCCCTCTTCTATTACAGGAACACCACCGCCTCCAGCAGCTATGACGATATAACCGTCATCGCCGCTGAAAACCAGGTCCTTAATTATTTTAGATTCAATTATCCTCTTCGGAGTTGGAGATGGGACAACCCGGCGGAATTTTCCCTCGGATGTTTTTTTCAAAACCCATTCCTTGTTTCGCGTTATTCGATCTGCTTCATCCTTTGAATAATATGGCCCCACGAATTTTGTGGGATTGTAGAAAGCTTTGTCCTCTTTTTCCACTAAAACCTGGGTAACCACGCTTGCAATGTTCCTATCGATGTTTCTTTTTCGAAGCTCATTTCCAAGAATCTGCTGAAACATGTACCCTATCTGGCCCTGGGTTTGAGCACCACAGATATCCAGAGGCAGTGGGGGAACTTTATGGGAAGCTATTTCGTTCTGAAGGAGTATGTTTCCCACCTGTGGACCGTTTCCATGGGTGAATACAAGATCGTAACCCTCTTCTATTAAATCCGCTAGGATCACTGTAGTTTCTCTCATGTGTTCTAACTGGTCCTGAGCGGTCCCCCTGTCTTCGGGGCGTAAAAGAGAGTTACCTCCTAACGCTACAACAGCAGTTTTCATAATATGCTCCTGAAAGGGACTCATCATCTAACATGGTATATTTAAATCTTTTAGGTTCCAATCTAATAACCTAGGCGTTGTCAATAGTGGCCCAAAAGGCCCCTATCTTTGGCAACGCTTTCCAATACACCGAACGTAATATAACCGATCCCTAGGTAAAGAGTCGAGTTAAACAAGAGGATACCTATATTAATGAACGATAAATCAAAGAATGAATATCCTGATATCATCATCTTATTTATCAAAACCGTCCCCCATGAAACCGGGAGAAAATAGATAACTAGACTATCCGTTAAGATGGGTAAAATTAAAAGAACTATGAACACGAATTGCATTATGCTGAAAACAGCTTGTATCTTTTTAAATATCAACGATAAACCACCTAAGATATATCCTATGCCGTAGACGGATAAAAGTGTCAGAAACAATAGGATGAGGACACCTGGATCCATGTTCAGATAATATCCCGTGCCCACCATCATAGAAAATAAAAATATCAATATGACTATTAGGTTTACAAGGAATGAACTGATTATACGATACCCGGATATACGTCTAAAACTTACTGGAGATAGATAAAGCTGTTCCAAGGTTCCATTCCTCGCTTCTTCCATTAGAGACCACGAAAGTTCAGAAAAACCTATTATGGCGAAGATCCAAAGGGCAAAGCCAACTATTGATCCCTCCAGGGTTTCAGAGGAAGCACCGAAAGATTGAAGACCGAAAAACACCAACACAAACAGGATGTATACCCCTCCCATCATCATAACTGTATTGAACCAATACCTTTTCAGATGGATGAAGTAGTTCTTCATTATGGCCCAAAAAATGTATCTTTCTTTCATACCTTCCTCCGATTTAATACTTTCAAGAAAACTTCTTCAAAATCAGGATCTAGGCTTTTTATATACTGTACATCACATCTATTCGCTTCGAGGATATGTATCATCCGGTAAAATGCACATGAATCTTTTAACTGACATTTTATTTTTATATGGTCACATTTCTTTTTGATTTCAACAGATTTGAATTTATTTACTAATTCATACTTCTCGATGGAACCTTTTACGCTTATCTCATAAGCTTGGACATTAAAGAATCCTTTGAGATTATCGATATTGTCATCAGCCACAACCTCACCTTCGTTTATTATCACTACTCTTTCGCATACCTCTTCCACTACGTTCATATCGTGACTGCTGAGTAATACTGTTTTTCCTTCGACGGATGCAAGCTCTTTGATATATTTTCTTAATTCGATGGATGTTTCTACATCTAGACCCAGAGTGGGTTCGTCTAAGAGCAGAAGGGGTGTATCCCGAATGAGCGCACATCCCAGTGCAAGTTTCTGTTGCATCCCCCTGGATAATTTCCTCGCCGGTGTATCTTTTTTTTCTTTCAGACCGAATTTCTTCAAAAATCCGCGAATCTTTTTTCTCCTACGCCCTGGAGATAAACCTTGAAGACCGGCGAAAAATTCTAGATTTTCTTTCGCAGTCAGTCTCCAATATATATTCCTATTGCCTTCCAGAACAGCAGCCAAATCTAAAGCAACTCTTTTAGTACATATATCTTCTTCAAATACTTTTATTATCCCGGATGTGGGATTTATCAGGTCGCACACACATTTGATGATCGTGGTTTTTCCCGCTCCATTGGGGCCCAATAAACCGACTATTTCACCTGTATTAACAGAAAAATTGACTCTATTAACCGCCTTTACACTTTCGTTCCTCCAAGAAGGATATTCCTTGACTAAATCGATTACTTCTAATGCCTGCATCGGTTTTCACGAAGTATAAAAAACGTAAAGATAATATATTTTGTGTAATACTGAAAGATAAAAAGAGTAAAGAGACGATCATATGGAGAAAGGAATATTAGAAACCATAAAAAACGAATATACAGACAGGGATTACAAGATCCAGATTATATGCCCGGAGTTCACCTGTCTTTGTCCCGGCAAGAGAAACCAGCCAGATTTTGCAGCAATAACGGTAACGTACATCCCCAATGAACTATTGCTAGAGTTGAAATCACTGAAATATTATCTCACTAGTTACAGAAACGAAGAGATATACCATGAAACCGCGACTAACAAGATATTGGAAGACCTTGTTAAATCACTCGAACCGAGATATATTCGTGTTTTCGGGGATTGGAATATCAGAGGCGGCATTAAGACGATTGTCGAAATTGAACACCGTTCAAAGGATTGGGAAGGAGATCAGAAAGAAGTCGAGGTCATGGGAATAAAGAATACAGCTTATCAGCCCAATCTTTTATAAAATCTCTAACGAAAGCACCTACGGTTCTTCTGTTTGCTATCAACGATATACCGATTATTATCAAGATCAGAAACGATCCTGGAGTGATCAAACTACCACCAGTAAATGCTGGAGCAGTTGATGCGTAGCCATAATCGATATTCAGAAACACCTTTGGAAGACCTGAAGATTCCATGTTTGTTAAAAGTTCCATATAAAAGTAGGGTGCTTTGTTACTGAAGGGCCATAGAAACGCGAATCCACCTTGCAGGTCCAATATAAGATGGCTTATCAAAAAGAACCATGCGATATACACACTCTGTAAGTATTTGGGTTTGTAATATCTCACTGATAGAAAAACAACAAAGGGCAAAGTTATAGAAAAAATAAAATTATGAAAAACGACTCGATGTGCCCAGAGTCCAAAAAAGGCATCGAAGTCCATGATAACTGCAAAGGGTAAAAGTGATATTATCTTTGTTCTGTCTATACCGAGTGCAATCAATATCAATGCTGGAAATAAGGCGTGAGATACCGGATCCATGATGTAAAAACATCCGTTTTAAGTATAAATACATTTGGAAAAAAATTAAGAAGGGGAAGAGGAATGAAGTTACTGGGGATAACTGGTCAGGAAGGAGTCCAAACTCATTGTAGAGCTTTCTTCTTCGACCGAGTCTCCAGCGTACTTCAATGCATCTATTACAGGAGTTTCTTCAGGTTTTTCACTGATCTCCTCTTCTATCTTTTCCTCTTTTATTCCTTCTTCTAAAGGGAATAGTTTTTGGGAATCATCTTCGAATTCTTCGATGACTCCCAGCCCTATTTCATGGAAAAACTCCTTGACATACTCCATCTTCAATCTTTTTACTAGATTGTGAAGCATCTTGTTGGTTGTTTCAAATGCTTTTGCAGGGGATTTTCCGCTGGCTATATTCATCGCCTTGTCGTTTTCGAACACGACCGTAGCTCCAGAATACTTAGAGATATCTTCGATGTGCTTATGTGCACGTTCGTACCTCTCTTTTTCGAAGGAGAAAGGCATTATGGCGTATGTAACGACCAACTTGCTGTTTCTCCTTGCTAGATCCGCTACGACCTTCGATGCTCCAGTTCCAGTGCCTCCACCTAAACCGGAAACAACGACTACAACGTCGGCGCCGTCTATCGCTTTTATGATCTGCTCTTCGTTCAATTCAGCAGCTCTTTTTCCGATGACGGGTTCTCCTTTGGCTCCATTACCATCGGTTATTTCATTTCCGATGAGCATCTGGACGTCGAGGTCTCTCTTGCCCATTATACTCTTATCGGTATTTATACCGATGGTTTTGACATCCTTCATCTCCTGTCGAGTGATGTACTCGACAGTATTGCATCCACATCCACCGACACCAATGACTGCCATGTTGTATTCCAACATGTTTTCAAGCATGTCTTGGGCGGTTCCTTCCATGAATTGGGTTTCTTCTTTGGGGGGTTTGGGGCTGTTTTCCATTTTACTTTCCTCCGATTGCGTTTGTATCGTGTGGGTCGGAAACCCACTGTCCATCGCCCGTTCGATCAGGTTTATTTGGTCATGTACTTACTACTGTCCTTTTCGATGCTTCTCAACGCTTCCACTTTTTTACTGATACTGCCAAGCGCCTCATGGTGAGATTCAATCTTTCCGATATCTTTAGTTAGCATCCCTCTCTCAACAAGGTCTTGTAGGGCGTTTTCCCAATTTCTGTAATGCCCTATTGCTATCCAATACAATATACTGTTCTTCGTATCCTTGTGCAGTGAAATTCTTGCTGGTATCTCATGTTCGTCCTTCGTTATACTGTGTCTATGTATATAGTCCAGGGCGGCTTCTCTTATGAAGACCGATCGGTTGCTGAAATCGTTCCTATTGATGAATGAGTCGATGACTTCGAGGTCTTCGTCAGAGATCCGCAACGAGATTTTTCTTTCCATATTCACACCAAACATCCAGGTTCGTTGTGTATTACATGTATGCCGTAAAGACATACGTATTTTAGGGGGCTAGTCGGACATACCCCTATAAACGTATTACTATATAATATTTTTCATAATGTGCTTTATCGAGATATTATATAAGGGTATCTATATCTCACAACACAAATGTACTACTTAACGCTTACTGTCACCCAAAAATTGTTCTAAAAAAAGATGCTAAAGGTATATATAATATGTTCATTTCTGAAAATCTGATTAAATATGTTGAAAGTATTTAGATGTTGGATATGCGGAGAAACTTATCTTGGCGAAGTAGCACCGACTGATTGTCCTTACTGCGGAGCAGATCAGAAATTTCTGAAACCCGCAGAGGAATACGAGTACCCTGATGTTGAACTGACAGAAACTTCAAAGAAAAACCTTGAGAGAGCTTTGGAACTGGAAGTTGGAAATGCAACTTTTTATTACTGCGCTTACAATCGAGCTGAAGGTCCGAGGACAGAGGGCATGTTCAAACGACTAGCGAAGGTCGAGTCAGAACATGCAGAAGCCATATGCATGTTTTTGGACCAAGATGAACCAGACATAAATAAGAAGTCCCAAGACTGTGATTATCACCTTCCGGACAATGTAAAAGATGCGTATAACAGAGAAAACCGAGCTATCGAGCACTACAGAAAGTTCGCTGATGAAGCTACTGAACCAAGAGTAAAAGAACTCTTTGAAGCACTTGTTGAAATAGAAACAGATCATCTAGAACTGCACGAAAAATCCTTGGAAGGCATGGAACACGATTGAGCCTTCGCTGTACAATAAAATTAAATATCAAATTACATTGGAAGACATAACTCTATAGGAATTGATTCCTGTTCTCACGAGAAGCAAGTTCTCGTGATCCACTGTAGGAGCAAAGCTATGCTTTGCGACTAAAAGTAAATTGCATAGCAATTTCCACAGGAATAAAAGATTCCTGTTCTCACGAGAAGCAAGTTCTCGTGATCCACTGTAGGAGCCAAAATTATAAATTTTGGCGACTAAGTGGGGTTTTGCAAAGCAAAATACCATGGACTTTCGTCCACTTATCTTTCGTGCGTAGCACTCAATATGCTACTGTAGCTTAATCCGGCAGCCCATCGGAACAGAGTTCCAAATAGCTGCCTCCTAA
>CAZHUM010000025.1:0-19785 GCA_964535805.1 uncultured Thermoplasmata archaeon | reverse complement strand
GCCACTGTAGCTTAGTCCGGCAGAGCGGCTGACTTGTAATCAGCAGGTCGGGGGTTCAATTCCCTCCAGTGGCTTCGTCATTATTTTTTGATCAATAAATTCCCGCTAGCGAGTTAAAAAACTTGCTTTTTTAACGAGCGTTTGGAATCACGAACATAGTGAGTGATTGTGAACTGTGGCTTCGTCATTATTTTCAACTTATCCCAACCAAACTTCGTAATCATTGAGATAATCCTCGTTAAATTCAAAACTGATATTATATTCATTATTACTTCTTGCAGGTATCTCGAGTGTAATCGATTTCTGATATGTCCGACTCACTCCTGGCCAATCGAGGTAGGTGGTGATATTTGCTACTAATTTTACCTTTGTAGGTATGAGTCCGTTGTACTTAATCCGTACTGTGATATCGATACTGTCAGATGAAACACTAGGTTCTGAATCTACTATCTCTGGCGAAAAGATAAGGGGGCTCAATGATACGGACCCCACCAGTAAAATAATGACTATTCCCACTATGATCAACATTTTCTTTTTTCCCCAACCATCTATTTTTCTTTTCGGTTTATTATTTTTTTCTTCCTTTTCTTCCATATTCAATACCCCCTTTCCATATTTACGAGATTCATTTCTTCTCCCCTTTCCAGCGAATTCAATATCTTCGCTAGGTCTTCCATCCTTATCCATTCTCTTTCTTTAACATGACTACCTCTATGCGGGCTGAAAAGCACGTTTTCGAACTGTTGTATGGGATACTTGGAAGGATAGGTGCAATCCCTCGATCCTTCATCAGGAGGATATATCCACCAGGTATCGATTCCTGCACCCGCTATCTTACCGGATTTCAAGGCATTGTAGAACGCCTCTTCATCGATGACGGGTCCTCGTCCGACGTTGAACACATAGACACCTTCTTTCATAACTTCGAACTCTGGCTCTCCGAGATATCCTTCGGTTTCCTCGGTATGGGGTAATGTCACAACTATGAAGTCAGCGGTTTTTAAAAGGTCGTACAGATCATCGTTTGTACCTACAAAATCGATCTGACTCGATCCGCTTTCATGCTTTTTTATTCCCTTTACCACCATGCCCAGAGCTTTCCCAATTTTTCCGATCTCCTCCCCCACTCTCCCATATCCTAAAATAAGAAGTTCTTTGTCCTTCAACATCGTTCCCCACCAGTGGTCATATCTCGGGGTCCAGTCACCCTTTTTCATCCTTTTATGTATAGGGCATAATCTTTTGGCTGTGGCAAGTATGATGGCCCATGTATGCTCAGCGACTATCTTTGCATTGAAGTGTGAATTGATAACTTTAAGATCTGGAAAATCTTTCAATGTTTCTCTGTCTTTTTGTGGGATGCCTGCGAAAGGGACGATAAAATACTTTAGATTATCAGCATTCTCGAAAAATTTTTTTGGTACCCACGCGCCGATCAAAACATCGAATTCATCACCTCTCTCGATATATTCTTCCTCCTCTTCTGGCGGTACCATAAAGATCTCTATATCATCCTCGGTATTCTCCTGAAGATACTCAAGATGATCTCGATCTTTTTCGTTTAGATATAGGACCTTCATAGGATTGTCAAAGAGGTTATCATAAATAACACTTTTTGGATTTGTTGAATACATTCATCACCAAGATGTCACCCATTTCAATGATTTAACACAAAATGAATTTAAACAACACATGTATTCAGAGCTTAGATGGAAAAGAAGAAGATCTTGGTACTGATAATTTTGGCGGCTTTTCTTGTGCCTTTATCAGGAGCTATATATATGCCGAACCTTTCCTTGATAGAAGAAGAATTTGGAGGGTCATAGCTAATCTCGATGACTGTTACAGGTTATCTGGTCGCACAGGCTATCTCACAATTATTCTATGGTTCACTCTCGGATAAGATCGACAGGAGGTTTAAATATAAGACTATAGGTTCGTTCATCATGAAGGTGTTCATCGAAGGCGAGGGAAACTTAGAAGTGGAGGATGGAATTAATTATCTAACTCTTTTAAAGGATATGGGCTATCACAAAGATCATATCATCCCCCTAGAGAACGATATACCAGTACCGATGGATAAGAGGGTAAAAGAGGGTGTGAAAATCAAGTTCATCAATGTTGTTTCCGGTGGATAGGTTCTCTTTTTGGCAGGTTCAAAACAGACATGATATTGTCATGGAATTCCGGCATCATTTCAAATACTATCATAAGTAGTATTATAAGGAGTATAACTGAGCCGGTTTTTGCTATCTGGTTATGGGCTACTTCGAAGCTTGTGATGCCTTCATTGTACAAGTAAATAACTAGAACGTTTCTCCCTATGTTGGCGAAGAATATGGTGGGTAAGACGAGAAGTAAACTTTTCACCTTTGGTTTCATTGGAGCGATCGTACAGTATATCAAAGAAGCTGCCGGGGCAAGAGTTTGCAGTGCCGTGCACGCTAATATCAGGTTGATTCCAGAACCCCTAATCGGGACGAATATATTGCCATGGTTCACCCGGTAATAAAGTGGATTTCCAACATAATGAACAGTTCCAGTAGTAAAATTATAACCTAGAAGATTGGAGGTCCATGTGGTAAGATGAGCTACAATATTAATCAAACCACCAGCTAGTATGGGGACCCTCTGTACACCGAAATAGATCAACATGGCAATCGATATACCTCCCGCTAAGAATTTCATAACGTCAGGATCCTCTTCCCATTTGAGCGAGAGAAATTCGTTGTAGGAAAAATACAAGAAAAGTGGAAGGGCTAAAAGACATAGTCCAGCGTTAACGTAGTCGTTGATTTCCAGAAAGTATGGAGCTTCGCCCACCCAGAATATACCTATAGATGCATATCCTAGAAATCTAAAAATATGCTTCTTAAAATCGAATATGTATCCGATAAGAAGGCAGGTTATACCTATCCAAAGAAGTATTTCTATGGGATTCATTTGATTTTTCTCCGGCTGAAGATTCTATCCATAGAGTCCAATTCATCGGTTGTTATTTCAATATTTCCGATAAAGTACGTTCCGGATGGAAAAGGTATATATATCGGATGTTAGTAACATTTTTAACGAGCAACATGACGGCCATAGCGGTGGGGTAACACCTGGTCTCATCCCGAACCCAGAAGTTAAGCCTACCCACGTCCTCTGTGGTACTGTGGTGCGCGAGCCCACGGGAAACTTAGGTCCATCCGGACCCCTGGTCCGATGGTTTAGGTCAGGAGCCTAGCTCCCTACGGGGAGAAAGGTAAGCCTGGCTGTTTGAAGACCATTTTCGGTCCTTGGCCCGCTGTCAGTTGCTCACCTAACTTTTATAATAAAAGATTATGAACTCGATAATTAAGTTATAGAATTATTAAAACTTTATTTTCACAAATATCTAAAAAATAAAAAATCACTTTATTTCGCCGAAACCGATCAGATGCCATTTACCCCTGATGCGTCTACTGATGGCTACCCTCTGTCCGTTTTCGGCACAGACCGCTCTTTTCAGATTCAATGCAGCCTCATCTTCTCTAGCTGAGGTTACAACACCAACTGTTGTGGCGGAGCCCACGGTCAGCATCAAAGGTTCACCCGTTTTTATTTCCTTGACATCGATCTCTTTCTCTATACCAACCACCTGCTTCAAAAGGTTGGTCTTCATGATGAATTCTTCTTTAATCTGTGGTAATTCCCCCGGATAACCGAGAACATGACCTATAAGTGAATCAGATTTTGTTAAGCTGGGGTCCAATTTCGTACCTACGCCGATCAAACCACCAGGTCTTGCTTTTTCAAGTTTAAGACTTCCAGATGTTAGTGAAGTGACCTCTGTTATAATTCGCTCCCATCTTGTTTCCCCTCCTACTTCCACCTTGTAACCCGGTGATATCTCTATTTCGTCTCCTACAGAAACGGATCCCTTCAACAAAGATCCTCCAACAACTCCTCCCTTGAGCTCCTTGATCGGGGTTCCAGGTTGGTTGATATCAAAAGATCTTGCTATGGATAATAATGGAGAAACATCAGACTTCACTTCGGGTGTAGGTATAAATTCCTCTATCGATTCGATAAGCACATCTACATTAACATCGTGATGTGCAGATACAGGGATGATCGGAGCTCCTTCAGCTGATGTACCCTTTGTAAACTCTTTTATCTGTTGGTAATTTTCCTTTGCCGTTTCCGAATCGACTAAATCGACTTTGTTTTGCACGATTATTATGTTCTCAACACCGGATATATCCAATCCCATCAGGTGTTCTTGGGATTGCGGCTGTGGACAGGGCTCGTTAGCAGCTATCACAAGTATTGCTCCATCCATCATAGATGCACCAGAGAGCATAGTAGCCATCAAAGTTTCGTGCCCGGGTGAGTCAACGAATGAGACCGCCCTTAAAAATTCAGCTTCACCTCCGCATTTTGGACATTCAGGTTTAGAAGTGTAGGCCTGACTTCCCTCACATTTTTTACATTTATAGAAAGCAGTATCCGCATATCCCAACCTGATGCTTATACCCCTTTTTGTTTCTTCAGAGTGTCTATCGGTCCATTCTCCACTAAGTGCTTCTGTGAGGGTAGTTTTTCCATGGTCAACGTGACCAACTAAGCCGATGTTAACTTCTGGTTGTTTGGGGACTCTCATTCAGATTCTCCCTGCTCTTCTTCAAAAGCTTCTTCGATCTTCTTCGGTCCGTACTGTATGATCTTCATGTTAATTTGGTTTATATTCGTTGAAATGGAATTTCCCCGCAGAGTCTTTTTTACTTTAACATTGTTAGGATTGCTCTTGAAACCGATGCCACCTTTCCCCAAGATCTTTTTTCTCCCAGGTCCAGGTAGATTCTTCTTCATAGGGACACCGTCCAAGTCACTTCCACCAGTTATTTCAAGTTTATAACCAGGAAGACTCACGAAAATACCATCTACTTCGTTGCCGATTTTCTTCCCTATCAGTGAATTGGCATGATGACCTTCGACTTTGCTTTGGTATGATTTTCCTTCTTTCGTATCTGCTATTACAACTTGAAATTCTACCATTTGGAAACACCTTTAATATTTGAGTTGAATATATGTATCTAGTATAAAACTTTGGTGGGCGATCGTAAGCATATTGTAAACATATTGTAAAGGCATATTCCTTATCGACAAGTATATAACTCTCTTTCAATAACTATAAATATAACATGAATCTAACGATTAGAAAAGAGGTGTCTGGATGGAAGAAACTCTCTGTTCAATCGAGATAGTTAAAGAAAACAACTCGTTCATCGCAAAAGTACAGACTTCACACGGAAGGTACATTGAATATGAAAATCAGGATTTCGAAAACCTGCTCCAGCAAGTGTATGAAGATGTCCAGGAAGAGATAGAAAACACGGGTTAAACGATAAGTATTTTTATATTATATCCATCATATCTCTTGAAAAACTTATATGTAACCTGTATATTCCGAAAGATGTCCAATAAGAAACATACCTTATGAAGAGTTGATAAAAATGGCTGAAGAAAACAAAGAATACGAAGAGGCTATATCAAATTACTATGAAGGCAGAGGAGTAAGTTCAATAGTATCCATAAAAGTCGATACTAAGAACGCGGATGACATAGCTGAAAAACTATCCGAGTTTGAAAATGTAGAAGATTTATTCTTGGTTACGGGCGATGTCGATCTGATCCTGAAAGCGAGATTCAGCGATTACAGCCATATGAAATCCTTTCTAGTCAACGAACTCTCGAATCTGGAGGGTATAGATAACGTGAAAAGCATGATGATAATCACAACCTATAAGGAAAGATTCGAGATAATCCAGGCAGAGAATTCAAAAGAATGAAATCTTGGATTTTCAATCGATTTGGTCTAATTCCCAATCTTCCCATTCTCTACATTTTATAAGTATTTCGAACTCTTCTGGAGTGATCACTGGGTTTTTGAATCTTACATCATCGTCTAGAGCAATTCTCGGGCATGCGGTGTTTATATAACAGTCAAACCCGAGGTGATCCATCCTATGTGGTGTTATCTCATCGGTTTCCACCAATCGGCATTTTTCACATGATGATTTTATCTCTTCCGCTAACTTTCTCCTTGATTGTCCCCTTTTCCTGGAAACGATAATACCAAAGTTATCCGCCTCTTGTGCAGCTGAGATCCGTGCGTATCTTTTTCTCAGCATCCTTTCATTGAATTCATTCGTATCATTTATCTCTCCAGTCTTTGGATTGAAGATTACCAATTCCTTTTCTAATGTCAAAGATAAACCTAAAGGATGGAACATCCCCGTTCCTATGAAGAGATGTGTATCTGCTTCATCTACTTTGCATGAAAAATTACAGCCAAGCACTTGTCCGGGATATTTTACTCTACCGTTTCCCTCACCAGCGGCGGTTTCGTATCCCTTCTCGTTTAAATATTCTTTTATTTCTTGAAGGTTGTCAAGATACTGGACCGTAGAATATAGTGCTATCTTTCCGCTAACCCTCTCGGATAATTCATCCGGTATATTTTCCACCTTTCGATTTCTACCCTCTAAATATAAGACCGGATATGGGTATTTAAGATTAGGTATCTCGGCATGTCCAACGTGTACGAGTAAATCATAATCACCTATATCGTTTGGTAGATCGCATGCTCCATAACAGGTTCCCGCCCATATACTGAGATCCCCGTTTATATTCTTTGTAAACTTACTTACGTCTTTTATCAGACCATCTGGAACCTGGAGTAAAATCTTTTTAGCACCGATTTCTTCTATTTTTTCGTTAATTTTATCTAAATCGAATAAAAATCCACGTATCTCGATGATTTTCATAGGATGTCTCCTGTTTTATTTACGAAAATATCAATGCTTTTTTTATTTACATGGGGCATGATAACGAATCTCAAACCCGGTGGATTGATCGTCCTGGATATATTCCATCCCCTCTCTTCCATAACATCTACGACATGTGAAGAATCATCGTGGTGGAAAGCAGCGATGTTCATCACCGGGTCTACTATTCTCTCTAAACCCAGTCCTTCTAATTTTTCAATTAGAAAATGTGTATTCTTCATGCATCTATCGACTATCTTCTTGTAACCGGAGGCACCTAGGGAATGTATAGTTGCCCAGAATGCCGGTATCGAGGCACTCGATCTAGTACCGGTTATTGTTTTCTGATGGACACTGGTTAGATAAGGTGATTCGATTGCCTGAGTAAAACTTTCTCTAGAGTAAAAAAGACCCAACGGTGTCGTTGAGAGCCCCATCTTATGAGGGTCTAGAGCTATGGTATCCACACCTTCAATTTCAAAATCGAATCCGGGCACATTGTATCCAAGCTTCCTTAGAAACGGTATAACGAACCCACCGAAAGCTGCATCTACGTGAAGATGGATATCACCGTTTACGTTTTTAATAAGGTCAGCTATTTCTTCTATAGGATCGATTAGACCAAGTTCGGTTGTACCAGCAATACTTACAACTGCTGCTGTATCATCGTCTAATTTCTCTTCAACAGCTGATAAATCGATGGTATAATTTTCATCTAACGGTATATATTCTGGCTTTAGGTCCAGAAGGTCTGCCGCTTTTTTGAAAGAAAAATGTGCACTCTCTGGAATCAACACCTTTCTTTTACCACTTTTGTTCCTAGCCCTCCAGAGTGCTATAATATTGCCTTCTGTAGCACCACCGACGGAGAAACTTTCTACGGACTCAGGAGCATGTATTAAATCACCGACGGCATATCGGATCTCCCTGTCCAAATCCTCTGTTCCCCTGCACAACCCAGGATTGCCTAGGTTCGCCTCCAAGAATAAAGAATGTACCCGTCTTCCGATATCTAGTGGCTCGGTACACATTGAACCAAAGACCTTTCCAGAAGAGAAATTAAGGTCTTCTTTTTTGGATTTGAAGATCTTGGATATAATTTTTTCTCGTTCCATACTTTCTTCTGGAAATGACGATCCCTTTGCCATATTACACCATTTTTATAACTTATATTTAATGTTCATGATTACTTATGATATATTTACCGGTAATATCCGAAATTATTATCTTCGTCTAAATCTACGATCTTACTCCTTACCAATTTGAACGCTGTAAGTGAAAATATTAAGGCGGCTAAGAGAGCGAGTAGAGGGATGTTCCCACCGTAAAATAAACTGATAGACGCTAAATAGTTGAATGCTCCGTGCATAACTACAGCTAATAAGTAATATGGTATGGCAACGTGCGTTCTCCCTATCATGCTCTTTGAAATGCCGTATCCCGCTACTGCACTAGCACTTCCGTGGAGAAGTGTACTCGCTAAGCTCCTTACGATAACGATAGCGACGAAGGCCTGTAAACCCTGCTGGAAAAATGCAGAGCTTTCGTAGAGTAGGTTTTCCGTAGCAGCGAACCCTAGTCCAGATGCTGCTCCCAGTACTAAACCGTCTTCCATCTCTATTATCGAACCTTTTACTGTAAAAATCCCTAAGACTTTTGTGAATTCTTCCACTATGGGTGCGATCACACAAACGATGACCAAAGTCATGATATTTGGATTTTCAAGAGTTTGTAGGAATTCATACTCTCTTTGGAGTGAATCCGCGGATAGGGCATTGATGAACAACAGTGACAATATAACCGCTATGATTATAGCAAAAACCGTCCCCCAGATAAAGACAACAGATACGACACCCCAACTAATGCGGTTCATCTTCTCTGTGTTCCTAACCCATATCAGATAAACCAGAGAAGGTATGAATGCAGCGGCCAAGAGTACGATGATCGTTATCAACGTTTGTTGGTCCATCGATTTTTCTAATGAAGGATTATATAATAACTTTTTTGAAGTAAATTTATCTATGAACCGCTTTTTTTCTCGATCTTCGCTAAGGTCTCTTCCAATATATCGAGAACGTCTCTATCCATCTCCGTTTCCTGCATCCCACTGAGAGCCTGGATTTCTTTTGTTAGGTCGATCTCTTCATCCGCTTCCATTATCTTTTGACCCAGTGTTTTCACAGCCTCGGCTCTCACCCATTTGTCATCGTCTTTTAATCCCCTTCGCAGGTTAACCAATATCTTATTTGCCCTGCCTTTACCGATCTGGGAGATATCGATATTACGAAGTGCTTCGATGACCTTCTGTCTTACCTTCCACCTTTCATCTTTGATACCACCGATCAATACGTCCAACGCCCTGCTGTCCCCGCTACCACCTAGTGCTACAGCCAGTGTTATCTTATCATCTTCCATAGTCTCTTTTAACTCTTCGTAGAGTAGATTCCTTTCTGTTTCTTCTTCCTTCTTAGATAACGAGTTGGCGATGGCCCAGATGACTCTAGGATGTGTTTCTTTTCTCAGTGCCTTCAATAATACCCTAGTGGATTCTTCTCCCTCGATGAAACCAAGAGCTTGGGCCCAGGCTGAACGCGTAGAGGGCTCTTCATCTTCCCTTAATCCATCTATATCTTCGATGATCTCTTCATCTCCCACCTTTCCTAAACTCTTTAAAGCAGCTTGTACTACGTATAGACTCTCGTCATCTAAGGCTTTAAGGAGTGGTTTTATAGCAGTTTGATCTTCCACATATCCAAGGGCATTTGCGGCTTCCTCTCTGATCCTCCAGATATTATCGGATAAAGCATCAACCAATATTTCGATCACCTTCTCATCTTTGTGATCTAGCCCACTAAGGCCTTGAATAGTCAGCTCTCTCACCTCTTTCTCACCATTATTGTAGAGCTCTATAAGGTAAGATACTGCTCTCTCACTCCCTGACTTTGCAAGAGCTCTAGCCAATTCAAACCTAGTATCCTCGTCATCAATGTTCTTCCCAAGTGTTTCGATCACTTTATCTCCTCCTATGTTACCGAGAGCTTCGATCACCTTCTTTCTCACTTCGAGCACTTCATCTTCCAGCAGCTTAACTAGATGTTTGACCGCATCTTTTGAAGCGAGTTCCCCCAGCGCTATGGCGGAATCGTGTCTCACCACCCATGAATCGTCTTTTAGGGTGCCTATCAGAGGTTTTAGGGCTCTCTCATCCCCGATCTGACCCAGGGCTAAAGCCGCATTGGCTCTTACCACGGCTTCTTCGTCCTCCAAGGCTTTGATAAGGTCCTGAACAGCGCTTTTCTCGTCCAAGAGGCCTAATGTTTTTGCGCTTTCCGATCTTTCATCCACGTCTCCAACCCTGAGCATGTTCAAGAGGCCGTCTATATCATCTTCTTCCTTCATATCCTCTATCTTTTTATCGAACATATTAACTTAACCTCTTACTCAATTCCTCTTTCAATATCTGGCTGACAAGTTCTCCATCTGCTTTTCCCCTCAGTTCTTTCATCACTACGCCCATGAGAGGCCCCATCGCTCCCATCTCCCTTTCCTCGATGAAATCTTTTTTGTTTTCGATGACCTGTTTAACGATCTCTCGTACTTCCTCTTCCCCCACTCCTTCCAAGCCAGCTTTCTCGATTGCTTCCTCTACTGTCGCCCCCTCGCAAAGCTGTTTAAGTATCTCTGGTATGCCCTCCTTGGCGAATACTCCTTGGCATAGTTTATCGAAAAGTGTCATGAGTGATTCTTCATCGATGTTATCCGGCTCGTCCCCCTCTTTTTGGATCTCTGGAAAATCATGTAAGAACATATTCGCTGCTATGGATTCACTGCCATGCTCACTAACTATGTCTTCGAACAATATATCGTATCCCTTCCGGAATAACTGTCTACTCTGCTGTTGATTCAGACCATACTGACTTTGATATCTTTCTATCCTTTCAGACGGTCTTTCCGGTAAATCATCCTTCAGCTTATCCAGTTTCCCCTGATCGATCGTGCAAGGAGGGATATCCGTTTCTGGATACATCCTCGCCTCACCGGAGAGAGGTCTTGAAAAAGTGGTCGTGCCGTCCTGCTGAGCGTTCCTGGTTTCTTCAGGAACACCATCGAAAGCCATCCTGCCCCTTTCAGCTGTATTTTTCAGAGCCTCCTTGGCCTTCTTTTCTTTTTCAGTTACCAAGGCGAAAGCACCATGGTCCTTTATACCCAGCTCCTCTTTGACCTTATCCACCTCATCTTCAGTTATACCGTACTTGGGGAGTTCGTCGCTGTGGAATATACCCGCGACTCCGGCGGTCTTGGCATAAGCCGCCAGCTCTGGTCCCAGCAAAGCTTCTCCCTCCTCCCCTCTTAGTAAACCGTCGAATCCATTCAGCTTCAATGCATAAACTCCCTTCCCTGATTTTATACTGCTGGATACGATACTGCTCTTAGTATCTTCAAAGATATTAGTAACATCATATATCTCATCGATCACCTCGGCCCCCCTTTCATGGAGTTCATCCTTGATCTCAACCAGGTTCAACTGCCTCTTTACTTCTTTTCTCACGTATTCCGGCAGCATCCTCAATTCCTGGACACCCTTGATCTCGACCCTGGCACCCTTTTCTATGGATATATTGACGTCCTCCCTGATCGTCCCTAATCCTCTCTTCACTTTCCTCGTCGCTCTGAGAAGTCCGCCTAACACCTGGGCTACTTCCTTAGCTTCTTCTGGACTCCTCATATCAGGATCAGTCGCTATCTCTATAAGCGGGATACCTAACCGGTCTAATTTGTACACCTTCTCCCTTTTACCCTTCTCTACGCTCCTCGCTGCATCCTCCTCTAAACATATTGTCTGTATCCCTATGTTCTTTCCATCCACATCTAGGTCTCCGTTCATAGCCACTAAGGCAGTTCTTTGAAATCCAGTTGTATTACTTCCATCTATGACTATCTTTCTCATGAAATGTATCTCATCCATGACCTTGGAATTCAACATTAGTGACATCTGCAAAGCCAGGTCCATGGCATCTTCATCAGGACCGTGTGGAGGTTCCTCGTCCAGTTCGACTAAGCAAGAAGAAAATTTTGGTGATTGATATCGGAATCTCAGTCCTTTCTGAGCTTCCATCAGTGCCGCTCTGTCCACTTTTCCAAGTTCACTAGCAGTGGGTTTTAGATCTCTAAGAACTTCATCACCTACATCATCCACCATCTGTGAAGGACAGTCGCAGAACAATTTCTTCGTGTCAAGCTGTTGATGGATCTCCAGTCCGACTTTCAATCCCAATTCGTCGTAATCGTATCCCATGGTCTCACCTGCCCCTCCTGTCAGTCAACTCACCCGCAATGTTTGTAGTCATAATTTCTTCTACATCCTCTAGAGTCAGAGCCCACATCAGCTTGACTAAAGCAGTCTCCAGAAGCATGTCCCCTCCGGGGATCACACCTATCTCGATCAGTTTCCTGCCGCTTGCATAAACATAATCGTTTACAGTCCCGTACAAACACTGGCTGGTCATGACCACGGGTTTGCCCTGGTCGATATGATCTCGAAGGCCGTCGATCAACTTAGAATTTATATGGCCTAGCCCGGTTCCGGCTATCACTAAACCGTCCTTGTCTTTTAACTCATCTATGTCTTCTGACGTTAGACCTGGATGTGCATATAGCAATCCCACGTTGGAGTTGATAGCCCCTCTCCTTTTCACTTTATCATCCGTGTTTAATTCATCTCTATTTAAGGTCATCTCACCGCTCTCAGGATTCACCCCTCCAACTGGCTCTGTATTGATGGATTTGAAGGCGTCCCTTCGACTAGTGTGCATCTTTCTCACCTTTGTGCCCATGTGGATCGAGCACCTGTCATCGTCCATGGACTCGTGCATCACTACATAGACCCCTCCCTTTCCCGATTTAGCCACCTCTATAGCACCCAGCAGATTCAAGTGGGCGTCGGTTGACGGTCTATCGCTTGACCTCTGAGACCCGACGAGTACTACCGGTTTATCCAGGTTATCCAGAAGGAAAGATAATGCTGCAGAAGTGTATCCCATAGTATCGGTTCCGTGGGCGATTACTACACCTTCCGCACCATCTTCGAATTTCTCGACTACTTTATCCGCTATCTTCACCCAATCAGATGGTTCTATATCTTCGCTGAACTTACTGAGGATCACCTCCATAAAGGGAAAACACCTTTCAGCTATCTCCGGATTAGACAGAAGCATGTCCTCTGCGCTTTGAGCTGGGTACACCGCACCGGTTTTGTATTCTACATAGCTGGCGATCGTCCCTCCGGTCCCTAGTATAGCGATCTTGGGCTTGCTTTCGTCCAATGAAAAACTCTTATCGATTTTATGGCTTATCTTATCCCCCTTTCGAACCACTTCTATTTCATCACCGTCCTCTATCTTCAAACCGATATTGTAACCGTTATCAAGTTTGACCGTTATGATATCATCTCCGCTGAACCTGTGATGCGGCATCAATATGCCCGTGTATGTTTTACCCTCCTTGGTAACGCGTATCCGGTCCCCTTCTTCTAGATTTTCCGTTGACTTCTCGCTCATGCTATCTACCCGTAAAGAGTAGAGGTATTAAAAAACTATTTTCGTATGTTGCTGCTTTGTTACGAGCAGGGTAATTTTATATACCCTTCATTACTCGGATTCAATAATTAAAAGGTGTATCTATATGGACAGCCGGATTCAAGAACACGCGCGGATTTTAGTCGAGTGGAGTACGAAGATAGAGAGAGGAGATAACGTCGTGATCAGTTCTAGTGATAAGGCGAAAGAACTGGTCGTAGCCCTTCAGAAAGAGATAGCAAAAAAGGGTGGTAAACCAATAACATTGTTTTCTTTCGGGGAAGCACGACGAGCCTATCTAAAAAATTTCGATGGAGAATTCGAGACTCCAGATCATGTATTATCTCTGATGCAGGAATCCGATGTCGTCATCGGGATCAGGTCTGAACCGAATCTAAAAGCCATGGGCGACGTGCCTGGTGATACCTTGGCTAAATTCGCAATGGCTAATAAACCGATAAGTGAAGCCCAACTCTCCAAGAGATGGTGCGGAACACAACATCCCACCAACGCACAAGCCCAGATGGCTGGCATGTCTTTGGAGGAATACAAAGACTTCGTGTACGATGCCATCTTGATAGACTGGCAGGAAGTACATGATAAGCAGGAAGAACTGAAAGTCAGATTGGATGAAGGCAGTGAAGTATATATCGAGGGTCCAGAAACGGAGTTGACCATGAGTATAGATGGCATGTTGGGAGTGAATTCCGATGGAGATCACAACATGCCCAGTGGTGAGGTATTCACCGCTCCCGTAGTCGATAGTGTCGAAGGTGAGATCCTGTTCGATAAACCACTGATCCGAAGGGGTAAGGAGATCAGAGGCGTGAGACTCACATTTGAGAATGGAAAGGTCGTTGATTTCTCCGCTGAACAGAATGAAAAAACTCTCAAAGAAATTCTGGATACCGATGAAGGTGCAAGAAGGTTAGGAGAGCTCGGTATCGGAACCAATCGAGGTATAGACATATTCACCAGGAATATGCTCTTCGACGAGAAGATGGGAGATACGATACATCTGGCAGTGGGAAGAGCTTACGATATGTGTGTGGGAGAGGGTCGAGAAAAGAATGAAAGTGCGGTACACGTGGACATGATAAAGGACATGAAAAAGGGACGACTAGAGATCGATGGAGAAGCCGTTTACGAAGAGGGCAAATATCTCTGGGAGATGTAGAAATAGAAAGATCAATAAAGGTTTTTTGGCGGGCCTTTCTCCTTTATCTGCCTTGCTAGTTCATCCAAATCGTTGGATTCCTTTGACTCTTTGATTATATCCAGTAGGTTCACTGCTTCTTCTTCGCTGAACTCCAATTTGTTGACCAACCTTTTAATGGCTTTTTCCCTGTCGATCTTTCCGGATTCTATCTCATCGAGCAAAACACTCCCGATAGAATAGATATAATAATCCGACCATTCGAATTCTCCTCCCATCATTTCGAACAGTTTTTCTTTAGTAAGTACTGAATCGAAGAAGTTGTAAGAGGCGGAAAGCAGATTCATCAAAGCATTATCGAATTCTTCCCTGCTGATCGATGTCAGATCCAAATCTGAGCATATCATGGGTTCCATCTGGACATCATCTGAATCCATGGAGTACTTTGTCAAGAGGTCATCGGTGTGGTATTTGAGCATCTTTCTATAAAGATAGACTCTGAGGTTAGGTTCTAAGATAGCTGTATTGATACTCGTGTAGAGTTTGAGTTTTATATAGCCGTCTTCAGTATCAGATTTCTCTAAATGTTCGATGTAAAGAACGAAGGGTGTGCGGTAACATTTCGCTTTCAAGGTCCCATCATCCAATTCCTCTACCTCCCATTCATCGTCGATCACCTTTTTGGAATCGATGTCCTCTTTCTCCATCCATGTTTTTAATTTTGGTTTGAAACCTGCCCATTTCATTTTACCACCACTTTACGAGTACACGGGAGGTCCATGGCTCACTTCATCTTCAGCTTTCGCTTCTTTTTCAGCTATCGTTTCCAGGTAATCAAGCATGTTTTTGACGAAGCTTTCTGCATCTTCCTCGTTGTATCCTATCTTGACAGCTCTTTGTTTGGCTATCTCAGGGGTGATCTTACCCTCTTTTAGGTCCTCAGCTATGGAATCAACAAAATCATAATATTCGTAGTCTTCCCAACTCTCCTCTTTGATGATTTTACTAAGGGTTTCAGGCATCAGTACTTTAGAAAAGAAAAAATGCCCCGATTCGCTCAGTCTTCTGAGCCCGTGATTGAATTCTCCTTTACTGAACGAAGAAAGGTCGAATTCCGAGCGTATGATTATCTTATCGTCTATATCCTCCAGGCAGTACTTGATCAGTTGTGATTTTTCGTTCAATTTCAACATAGTGCTGTAGAGATATATCTTTTCATAATCCTTGAGTACGGCTGTGTCCACACCGGTATATATCGTTAGAGTGAGAAACCTTTTATCTTTTTGATCTATTAACCGTAAAATAACGCTAAATGGGCTGCACCAGGATTTTGCCTTAATCAAATTTTCTCCGTAATCTTCAGTATCCCAGGCACAATCGATTATCAATTCTGATTCTGAAATCTCAGTTTCCAACCAATCAACAACTTTATCTTTCCATTCATCTTTCCAGTCTTTTTCTTCGCTCGTGGTATCACCTTCACCTAAATGTGATTAATGATATATGTATTTTTAGATTGTTTAGATTGAACATCGATCATTTTTTACTCCCAGACATGCAAAAAGTTTATTAATTATCAATAAAATATTTAGTTTGGATAAATGTACTTGAGGATGGAGGAGAAACATGGATAGAAAATTGTTAGGTTCTATAATAGTGATAGTTTTATTAGTTTTAATCGCAGGAGTATCAACTGCATTCTATCAAAATGTATCAACTAAAAGTTCCGAACAAGGAGATAATGTAAACAATTCTAGATCAGATATAAGTTGGTCATCTCCTATACCTATTGCAAACAGCACGGATAGGGAGATCAAACCGTCTATCACATACGATGGCACGCACCATCATATAGTCTATGCTTACTCTTATACCCCTACGGATTACGATATCGTAGATTGTAGATCTGATGATTACTATTCCAGCAGTTCAAAATACTACATCTCTACATCCACTGAAAATGACACCGATCCCTCAGTGGTTTACTACCACGGAGGTAAAGAACTTTGGGCGTTTTGGTCGAACTCCCAGAACGATATTTGGTACAAGGTCAGCTACGATTACGGAGTCACTTGGGACGGACCTTGGGATTACAAAATATTGGAAAGCGACAGCGACGGTAAGATATACGCTTCTTCGAACAGCAACGTTCCTTCTATGGTATATACTACTTTCGTCATCCCAGCAGATCAAAGCTATATATCTCAGACAAAGTACGTAGACTACCAAACCTTCGATTCTGGCAGCGGGCAAGGATGGAACGATATATACAATTACAACAGCGAGGGGCAGGACCCGAGTAGAGTGACGGAAGTATCTTCGGTTGTCCGAAATGATGGGGATGTGGTGAGTTTCTGGGGCAGAGAAGATGATAAAGGAACGGATTATGAATACTTCATAAAGATGAGAGAAGGGCAGATATCTTCGACGATAAGCTGGGGCCCGGTGGAGGAAGTATTGAATTTTGAGAACATGTCGAGAAAATCCTTTTTCTGCACCGCATACGATGAAGAGATAGATAGAATATATCTATTCTATACTACCCCGAATTCCACGGATGTGGACATCAAATACATATACAGTGATAACGGTGGATATCATTGGTCCAGCGAGAGGGATACGGAAATATCTTTCAACCTAGGAAATAACTCCGAGATGGGCATGGACGCTTACATAACCAGGGAGGGTAATAACACCTATATAGGACTCGTTTACCAAGATGGTTCAGACAATATTTATTTCATGAAAGGTACAGTACAAAATTCGTCTCCTTCCGTATCCAATCCTATACCAGCATCTGGTTCTATAGGTATAGATACGAATACTACGCTAAGTGTAAATGTGTCAGATCCCGATTATGATACGCTGAACGTTACATTTTACGACGCATCAGATGACTCAATTATCGGTACTGACAATGATGTTCCCAGCGGTGAAGTTGCAGAAGCCAATTGGACAAACCTCTATCACGGACAATTATATCGATGGTATGTGACCGTTTACGATGGTGTTAGCATGACGACATCTCCGATATGGAATTTCACTACCTACCATATATTCCATATAGATTTATCGGATGACAGTGAGTCAAACGGATGGAACTTTATATCCTGTAAGTTAAAACCTAGATACAACGATATTTATTCAATTCTAGAGGATGAATACTACGGTATAATGGGGAACTACCAAAGTGTGATGTATTACAGTGCGGTTGACGATGACTGGAAAACTTATCATCCCACTCGTTTGAATCACTTTAACGACCTTAGCTCTATAGATAGATCTTTTTCTATCTGGGTCAAGGTTAATAATTCATGCACACTATCCATAGAGGGTACTCAACCGCAAAACACTACGATACCTCTAAAACCAGGATGGAACATGGTTGGATATCCATGCAGTACGAATCAAATCGCCTCGGATGTACTGCCCTCGGAAGTACCCAAGATCGCGGTCTTTAATAAATGGGCTCCATATAATCTGGAATATATCGATGACCTATCCACAGAAGTCCTAATACCCGGGAGAGGTTATTGGGTATACAACAGTGCTGATATAGCTGTGGATTGGACTGTAGAATATTGATAAGAAGTGCCCGATCGGGGATTCGATTGTTCGGAATCGGAGATTCCAAAGCTCGATTCCCCAATAGGTCATCTCCTCACGCAGTTCGTCGATGCCCGGTCGGGGATTCTGCTCGGAATAAATTCCAAGCGCTCGTCAATCGAAGATTGACTCACAAACCTCCGGTTCTCATCCCCCCCCAGCCACTTTTCCTCCTTCTAGTCGTAAAAGTGCCCGGTCGGGGATTCGAACCCCGGTAAGAGGCTCCGCAAGCCTCCGTGATATCCAGACTACACTAATCGGGCTCTTTGTATTTGTCGATAATAATCGAAGTAATTTAATTTATCGTTGGAGATACCACCGTTCGACTTCTAGTCTATCTGCGGTGGGATATTCCTCGACTCCGTAACACTCAGCATCCAACTCTTCGTAAATTTCTTCCTGGATATACATATTTATCTCGATCCTGTTTTTCTTTTCATTATAAAATATCATCTCGTCAGGCACATCATAGACAGATTTTAACTTCTCAATCAACTCATCTGGATTCTCAGCGATTATCACTCCTTTGATCAATGTGCCTTCCTCGGTGATGATATCTCCAGGTCTAGCTGTATTTTCCGCCCTCCTTTTTATACGGTTGGTCAGTTGGACACCGTCCTTAAAAGAAGCAGAACAGTAGTGAACCGAGGTGCCAAAGTCCATCTCCAGCAGTTCCAAAGCAAGTTCTTCACTGCCTTTCACTGCGCTGGATATATCGCTTTTTTGTCTATACCCCCTCTTAACCATCTCCTCCCAGTTAGTCGAAGAGAATTCGAGCTCGTTGAGATTGATAAAATCTACCCACGGACCCAATGTTTTAAGCAGGTGTATCGTCTCCTCTCTCCTCTTCGGGATACTGGGTATCTCTATTCCTACGTCTATATCTAGATCTTGTAGCCCCCTCAGGAATTCAGCGTATCGCCCCTCCCCGATCTCGCCCCATATCTCCATCGGAGGATGAAACCTGATCTCGTCCAACCCGGCATCTAGTAAGTTTTTTACCTTATCTATATCAGTAGTGTATGTGTAAAGATGGATATGGTGATCCTCACCGAATTCTGCCTTCAATGCTCTTATATGATCAGATGTTTTATCACTGACAAGAGGATCTCCTCCTGTTATACCCGTCCCTTCAACATCGATGGTGTGCGCCTCCTCTAGAACTTCCTCTATCGTATAACACTGTTTTTCATTGGCATAGAGAACATCCTTATCTTTCTTCTTCTCGGAAAGTGGACAGTACCAGCATGAACCTGGACACAATCCTGTTATCAAGAGTACCAGTTTTGAACCTCTCCTGCAGTACTTGCATCCATCAGGTAATTCGCCAGTGTACGCGGAATCCTTTTCCATCTCTTCGATTTTCACAGACTTACAACATCCCTATTAACCTATAAATTTACCGAATCACATCATCCGGTACACCCCATAAACCTATCATTATATATTTATTAAATTATAAAACACCGTCGAATTGTACCAGTGAACCGTCGTTTTGTGGGTCAGGGTGTGCATAACATCGTGTTTTCAAAAATCTTTAAACCTTAAATATCATCTATCATATCCTGTAGTAGAATGTCCCCCCGCATCCGAGGAACGGTGAGCGTGATCGTCGTGTTTATGCTGTCTGTAGGAGTTGTTGTTGTGGCTGTGC
>CAZHUM010000024.1:0-27992 GCA_964535805.1 uncultured Thermoplasmata archaeon | reverse complement strand
GGGGATGTAGGAGCAAGTCGGAGACTTGGCGACTCAGCGGAACGAAGTTCCAGCGCATGCGGACCTACTGCCAGTGCATTTGTCGATGCTCCTATAGGCATGACCTTAGACGGGCAAAAATATTATTACATATACAATGGAAGTCTTATGAACCTCCATTTTCATTCAAAGAAAAACTTAATGTCTTTTAATATACGATGGATTAGGATATACTATCCTAAGGAATTAAAAATTCTCTGTCTCATCAGTATTTGATCCAGGTGACCGAGGTGATAGATTCGAACGAAGGCTTATCGCACAAATAAGAAAAATTTTCAAGTTAACCCATTAAAAGTTTGCAAAGGATTCGAAACGTTTAAAGGTTGTAAAGGATTTAAAGGTTTGAAAATATAGTAGGTGTAATAAAATGAAGTTTGAACTCAATCCATTTCAACTGTATCCTGTCAGAAAAGATCAACTGGAAATCCTATATATTAACAGGGAGAAAGAACTGCATATAATCAGATCATTATTGGATACCGCTTTTAAGAAGCCGGATGAGGTGGTCCCGATCCTTGGTGATCAGGGCAGTGGTAAAAGCAGCACTCTAACATTCGTTTACCGGTTAGCTAAAGAGAAAGGGTACAGTGTGGCTTCATACACTACAGAAGATGACTATCTTTCTACTGATTTATATAAGGATGATGAAGTAATAATTTTAGACGATCTGGATAAAGCCGATGATGATACGAACCTAAAATTTTATAAGAAAATAGAGCGACTTATCGTTCAAACTAAATTCATATTTTTTACTGATGGGTACAAAAGAGACGATGATGTTTTACAAGAAAGGCAATCTGTCATATCTCAAAAGGTTCCATTGACAAGATTTGATAATGAAAAACTCAAGAATATATTGGAAAAAAGGATGAAAAATTGTCTGATAGATGATCAGGATTTTAGATTTCCATTTACTGAGGGATCCATGGAGTTGGCCTCTCAAAGAGCGTCAAATAACCTCCGAGCTTTTATTAAATATTCTAAGAATGCCTGGACTATTACCGAAGACCAGGATAACATAACTAAAGAGGATATGAAAGAAAGCATCATCATGGAGGATAAAACCTACCTGAAATCTCTCTCTGACGATGAACTTAAAGTTATCTGGTATGGAACTATAGGAGAATTCAATCTAGGCTATATGTCAAATATTTGTGATATATCGAGACCTACTCTTACAAAAAGGATAGAAAAATCTAATTTATTGTACAAAGAGAGATCTGGCATGGAAACCATCGTCAAATCGAGATACAGAAACCTTGACGGTGGCAAAGAGATCCTTGAAAAGATGTTAGATGATCTAGGTCTAGATTTAGACAAGATATAACAAGTTACGAAGCCATTTTTCCTCGTACGCTACACCCACCCGCTGGCAGGCTACGGGATGGAGGGCTGTGGATCCTGTGGAAAGGTCTGCGGCCCTACTGCGGATGCACCATATTAAGAACATAATGAAAAGAGTGAAACAGATAATCCTAATCAATCGGAACATTAATAATATACCGTTTTATGCATCGATTAAAAGGTGTGGAAAAAATGTACGAAGTAAGATTTCACGGTCGTGGTGGACAGGGTTCCGTTACCGCGGCGAACACCCTGGCAGACGCTGCATTCAGAGAGGGAAAGGACGTTCAAGCCTTCCCGATGTTCGGTGTCGAACGAAGGGGTGCGCCGGTTGCGGCATTCACCAGGATCGATGAAAAACCGATAGATATAAAAACACAGATTTACGAACCGGACGTTGTGATCGTTTTGGACATGAGTTTGCTGGACGTAGTCAACGTTGCGAAAGGACTTAAATCCGGTGGGAAGATAATATTGAACACCGCAAAGGATCCTTCGGAATTCGATTTCGGGGATGCTGACGTTTATACAGTCGATGCGACTACGATAGCGGTGAATAACGGGTTGGGAACTGCAACAAACCCCATCGTGAACACGGCGATTTTGGGCAGCTACTCAAAGATCATAGGGAACGTAAAGATGGAATCCATATACAAAGCCATCGAGAACAACGTACCGGTCAAGCACGACGAGAATAAACAAGCGGCTAAAGAAGCCTATGAGAATATAAAAGGGGTATGATAGATATGACGGTCAAAATCACAATCGGAGCGATAAATAAGGAAGCGGGAAGCTCGAAGAAATACCATACTGGCGGATGGAGAACCATGATGCCTGAAGTGGACGCTGAGAAATGCATACAGTGTTTCAGATGTTTCGAGTACTGTCCCGATGCAGCTATCAAGAAAACCGACGAAGCGGTCGAGATCGACCTGGACTACTGCAAGGGATGCGGTATATGTGCCAACGAATGTCCCGTGGATGCGATAGTCATGATCAAGGAGGAGAAGTGATAACATGGGAGAACAAACATCCATGACGATAAAGGGCAACATGGCGACGGCGCTGGGAGCTAAATTGTGCAGGCCCCACGTAGTGCCGGCGTACCCGATCACTCCATCGACGCTGTTCCCGGAAAAGATCTCCGAGTACATAGCAGATGGAGAGATGAGCGCAACCATGATCAGGGTCGAGAGCGAGCACTCAGCCATGAGCGCTGCTATCGGTGCATCTGCTACCGGTGCAAGAGTATGTACCGCATCGGCTTCTCAGGGCATCGCACTCATGCACGAGATGCTTTTCATAGCATCTGGAATGAGGTTGCCCATAGTCATGGCGGTCGGAAACAGAGCTCTATCTGCGCCTATCAATATCTGGGCGGACCATCAGGATACCATGGCATCGAGAGATTCGGGTTGGTTGCAGTTCTATGCGGAGAAGAACCAGGAAGGACTGGACCTGATGATAAACGCATTCAGGATCGCCGAGGACGAGCGTGTCCTTTTACCGGCGATGGTGGGCATAGACGCATTCGTCCTAACACACACAATAGAGGGTGTAGACGTACCTGCACAGGAAGATGTGGACGATTTCTTACCTTCTTACAAGCCAGTAGCTGGAACGTTGGACCCGAAAAAACCCGCTACATTCGGTTCGTTCGGGACACCGGAGTACTACCAGGAATTCAAGTACGACCAAACAAAAGCACTGGAAGACAGTGAGAAGATAATCGACGAAGTGTTCGATGAATTCGAGCAGAAGTTCGGTAGAGAGTACAACAAAGTTACTCCGTACAAGTGCGACGACGCGGACATCATACTGCTGACCATGGGCTCGATGACTGGGACAGCTAGAGCAGCTGTTGACAAGATGAGAAAGGAAGGTAAAAAGGTGGGACTGGCGAAGCTGACGGTATTTAGACCCTTCCCATTCAAAGAGATCAAGGAGATCTTTGCTGACGCATCAGGTGTCGCAGTCGTGGATAGAAACGTATCTCCCGGATTCGGTGGAGCGGTCTTCGCAGAAGTAGCTGGGACCTTCATCAACGACAAGAACTCTCCGCTGATCAAGAACTTCATCACCGGACTAGGTGGAAGAGAGATATTCATAGAGAATTACGAGGAGATCTACGAGAAAACGTTGGAAGCAGTGAACAAGGGCGAGGTCAAGGAGCTGGTTGAATGGATAAACATGAACGAAGAGGTAATGAGGTGATATAGATGGCGGAAGAAGAACTTGAATTGTTTGCACCGGGACACAGGATGTGCGCTGGATGCGGAGAAGGAATAGCGGTTAGACAGATACTGAGGGTCGCAGGACCGAACACTATAGCAACGGTGTGTACAGGCTGTTTGGAAGTCGTGTCAACCGGTTATCCCGAAACTGCCTGGGAGATACCGCTCATCCACGCTGCATTCGAGAATTCAGCGAGCGTAGCTTCAGGAGTCGAAGTGGCTCTTAAACAGCTCGGTCGTAAGGAAGGAGTCAACGTCATAGCGTTCGCTGGAGACGGTGGAACCTTCGATATAGGATTCCAAGCGCTTTCAGGTATGCTTGAAAGGGGCCATGATGTCACCTATGTGTGCCTGGATAACGAAGCTTACATGAACACGGGTATACAGAGATGCAGCTCTACACCGTACGGTGCCAGCACTACGACGTCACCATCTGGTAAATACAGCATCGGAGAGACCAGGGAAAAGAAACCGATCGCGGCTATCTGTGCGGCACACGATATACCTTATTCTGCGACAGCTACAGTGGCTTATTACGACGATCTGCAGAAGAAAGTGAAGAAGGCACTAGAGGCCGACGGACCGGCGTTCTTACACGTGTTCGTTCCATGCCCGACGGGATGGAGGCACGGAAGCGATAACACGGTGGAGATATCGAGGTTAGCCGTAGAGACGGGAATATTCGTACTGTGGGAAGCCATAGACGGAGATATCTGCAACCTGAATGTCACGAAGAAGCCCAAGGAAAGGAAACCTGTAGAAGAGTACTTGAAAACACAGAGAAGATTCAGACATCTCAATGAAGATGATATACAGAAGATACAGAAAGAAGTAGATGAAAAGTGCGAAGAATACGGTTTCTGAACACTAAATAAAAACCCTTTACTTTTTTATCCTTTTTTTATTCACTGGTTTCCATCCAGAAAGATACATTTAGACCTTCTAGAGCGGTGTGCACCTTATCGGCGAACCAGATAGCTTCTTTAACAGAGGCTCCGTTGTCCCACTTGTAAACCATGTCGTACTCGCCCTTCTGCGGTTCGAAACCCAATCCATAAAGAACATCAACGACTTCTGATGGTTTTTCTCCTTCGCTGCGAAATATCAGCTTTATGTAGGTCTTCATGTTGATCACATGATAATTTCCCTACGTCCTTTTAATCTTTTTGTATGTTTTTGAATCCCTTGGCTATGACATACATCTCGGAACTGCTGTTCCTGGATGCCTTGGGAGAACTGCATCTTACGAAACTGAAATATCGATTTACCTTTTCGAGATAATCTTCGAAATCGTCACCCTGAAAAACTTTTACGACCAAATTGCCACCGGGTTTAAGTGCCGCCTTACAGAATTCTAAAGCTCTGGATGCGAGATAAACGGACCGTGCCTGGTCCATGGAGTAGTTACCGCTTATGTTAGGAGCCATATCGGATATAACAACATCAACGTCCCCGGCGATTATTGCCAGTCTGTTGAGTGTTTCATCATCGGTGAGATCGCCCTGGTATGTATCCACTCCTTCGATATCCCTCATCCTCTCCAGGTCAACTGCGATCACGTTGTCCTCTCCTACGACCTCAACTGCGTACTGGCTCCAGCTTCCCGGTGCGGCACCCAGGTCCACTACAACGTCCCCGCTCGAGAAGATATTGAATTTATCGTCCAGCTGTTTCAGTTTATATACCGCTCTGGACCGATAGCCTTCTTTCTTCGCTTTGTAGTAGTAGCCGTCTTTCCTCTTGTACGCGCACATCGGTGATTTCATCTCACAATGAATACTTAATCTTTGGCACGAAGATCAACCATCGGAAACTTTTTAATTAGATTGTTGTAATTGCAATCTATGAAATCCGACGATGCCTTCGATAAAGTTATGAAATCGGTTAAACGGGTAAGAGATCCCGGTGCCAAACCCGAGGAGGACCTCAAGGAGATGGACCGGTACGTATGCGATCTTTGTCAGGGGGTCTTCGGCAGGAAGGAGATCAAACAGTGCGGGTTCTGTGGAAGATGGATCTGTGACGACTGCTGGAACGACGAGTTGAAGGCATGTCAGAGCTGCAGCGGTTTGATACTTCTGGCTACAGTCGGTAAAAAAAAGGAGGAAGAAGATGAGCAATCTTAAGCAGGGAATAGATTTATTGAAGTGGAACGATAGGATATCGAGATTCAAAGAAGAAGAGGACAATCGTAACGGACTGATCGCCATAGCTTTTTTACTGGGTATACTCTTCGGTATGTTCATAGTAGAGATACTGATACCCGGTCTGTTGGAACTGACATTGGTGTGATAAGATGAGGATATTACTGATACATTCGGACTATATGAGATATCAAACTAAGAAGAAGACTCCGGTTGCAGAGGAGATAGCGGAGGAGTTGAAGGAAGGTGGTATGGAAGAGTGCCTTTCAGTCTTCACTGCTGTTGAGAAAGTCGACGAGGGTAGAGAAGAGGAAGTCATCGAGAAGGGAGTGGATTCCATACTGAATACCGCTGAGCAGCTCGGAGTGGAGAAGATAATGCTCTATCCATACGCTCATCTAAGTTCGAATCTATCGAATCCAGATACGGCAGTAAAGGTATTAAAGGGGATTGAAGAAGAGCTGTCAAGGGATTACGAGATCCATAGGTCGCCCTTCGGCTGGTACAAAGCCTTCCAGTTGAGCTGTAAAGGTCACCCGCTTTCTGAGTTATCAAAAGAGATAGTGCCCGAGGGTGACGGTGAAGAACTCGTATCTAAAGCCTTAGAGGCTGAAGAGGATAAGGAGTCCACCTGGGGCATATTGGACCTGGATGGAGGATTCCACGAGTTGGATATATCAAAAGACGGTATCGAAGGTTATAACTTCTCAGATCTAGAAGAGCTGGAAAAATTAACGGCATACGAAGCCGGTGAGAAGATAGGCGGAGGGAAAGAATCCGCTCATATCAGGTTGATGCAGAGGCACGAGTTGGTGGATTACGAGCCAGGGTCAGATCCAGGCAACTTACGTTATTATCCGAAGGGGAGGATGATGAAGGGTCTGCTTGAAGACTTCGTTAGCGAGAAGACAAGGGAGTACGGAGCCATGGAGATAGAATCTCCCATAATGTACGATCTTAATCACCCATCTTTGAAGAGTTATCTACACAGGTTCCCTGCCAGGCAGTACAACATAGAGACACCAGATAAGGAAGTATTTCTAAGATTCGCCGCCTGCTTCGGTCAGTTCTTGATGGCGCACGACATGACGGTTTCCTACAAGAATCTACCACTGAGGATGTACGAGTTGACAAAGTATTCATTCCGTGTAGAACAGAGAGGAGAGCTGACCGGTTTGAGAAGGTTGCGTGCATTCACCATGCCCGACCATCACGCCATGTGTGCTGATATGGAGCAGGCGAAGGAAGAGATGATGGACAGGTTGGAACTGGCAAAGTCCGTTATGGACGAGCTCGGCTTATCCGTTCCAGATGATATGGAACTGGCTCTAAGATGTACAAGAGAATTTTACGAGGAGAACAGAGAGATATTGACAGAAGTGGTCAAGAGCTACGGTAAGCCCGCACTTCTCGAGATCTGGGATGAGAGATTTTTCTACTTCGTCTTCAAGATGGAGTTCAATTTCATCGATCCACTTGGCAGAGCGAGTGCATTGGTAACGGATCAAATCGACGTCGAGAACGGAGAGAGGTACGGTATAACCTACGTCGACGAAGATGGACAGGAGAAGCATCCGTATATCCTGCACCAGAGCCCCAGCGGTGCTATAGAGAGGGTCATGTTCTCGCTACTCGAGAAAACAGAGAAGGAACAGAAGAAGGGGATCAAACCGAGCTTCCCGTACTGGCTGTCACCGACACAGTTGAGATTACTGCCGATATCCGACGACCAATTGGAGTATACAATCGAACTATCGGATGAATTCGACGGAATCAGAGTGGACGTGGACGATACCGATAGGACCGTCGGCAAGAAGATCAGAAACGCCGAGAAAGAGTGGATCCCATACGTCGGTGTGATCGGAGAGAAAGAGATCGAAGAAGGGATGATCTCGGTGAGGATAAGAGGCGAGAAAGACCAGGTCAAGATGACACTGACCGAACTCAAGGATAGGTTGAAAGAAGAGCAGGCGGGGATGCCTTTTAGAGGGCTGCCGCTTCCAAAGATGTTGTCCAAGAGACCTGTATTCGTTGGGTAAACGATACAAACTGATGATAACCTTTATATCCATGTACCTTATAGTTCGCCCGAAATCCCGCGAGGAAATACTATGGGAAACATAAGACCAACATACATAAAAAGAGTAGCGATCGAGCTCGTCGATAGATTTCCAGAAGAGTTCAGCGACGATGATTACAAGCACAACAAAGAAAAGGTAGAAGAATACACCGATATTGATTCAAAAATGATGAGGAACAAGATCGCTGGATACATAATCAGGTACCTCAATAGAGGCAGTTAGAGTTTTAGTCTTTTTTATCCAACATATCTTCAGCCACGGTTATACAGGACATGAAATCGTCCAGTGTGTGGAGCAGTTGCATGGGGGTGTCCGCTTTGGCGGTACAGACCAATTTGTTTTCCTGTTGGGTGACGCAGATGTATTCTTCGTTATCCGGGGACAACGATTCTTTTATCATCCTTGCCTTTTCATCACTTTCGTAGTCGAAAATTATGTCGCAGGATATCGTCATCAAAGGAGTATAGAAATTAGTTATTAATAAGAATAATGTTTAATAAGCAAGGTCGAGATAAGTAGGGTGATAATATGACTAAACTACTCGTATGTTACCATTCGAAGTCAGGGACTACGGAGTCCATGGCTCAGGAGATCGTTAAGGGAATAGAGGGATCGGAGATCGGTATAGATGTTGATCTAAAAAAGGTCGAGGAAACGAAGGTGGAGTCACTCACGGACTATGACGGGATCATATTGGGTTCTCCCACGTATTATGGGCTTCCCAGTGCAGAGATCAAGAAGTTCATCGATGAGAGTGTCAAGCTGCACGGTAAACTTGAGGGAAAGGTAGGCGGTGCCTTCTCATCCAGTGCTAACAAAGCTGGGGGCAACGAAACCACCATAATGGCGATGCTTGAGGCATTTCTGATCCACGGTATGATCGTCAAAGGCACTCCCAACGGAGACCATTACGGTCCGGTCGTGGTAGGCTCACAGAGTGGTGATGACCTAGAGCAGTGCAGGAACTACGGGATGATGATGGTTGAGTTAACGGAAAGGATGGAATGAAGATACCAAAGGAGTGGTAAACAATGAATATATACGACGCCCACGTTCACCTTGGACCGTCTGGAGAGTGGCTGCCTTATCTAGAACCGTCGGTCACGGCGGAGGAAGTTATAGAAGAGATGGATAAAGAGGAGATCGACAAGTGCATAATTTTCCCCAATCCAGCGATGGGAGATAAATATCCGGAATTGAACGATATCATAAAAGACGCCCAGGATGATTATCCAGATAGATTTGTCGGATTCGGAAGAGTGGACCCTAGACGCGGTGATGAAGCAGTTGATGAAGTTAAGAGGTGTAACGACATCGGTCTGAAAGGTATCAAACTTCATCCTTTCGTCGAAACGTACAGGCCTGATCACCCAAGCTTTGCAGCACTTTTCGATACAATATACGAACTGGATATGGTGATCTTATCACACACGGGCAATAACTTTGCATCCCCGGGTAACATGAGAAAGATACTGGAAGATAGAGAGGACATGAAACTTATACTGGGACACCTCAACGAGGGATGTATCTCAGTAGTGGATAAATTCGAGAACGCATACGTTGACACCTCGGGTTCAAGGGTGTACATGCTGGAGCACGCCGTAGAGGAAGTTCCAGATAAGATAGTGTTCGGCTCGGATTTTCCATACTTACATTACAAGGTCCAGAAGACGGTGATTGAAGCTGCGGATGTGAAAGAAAAAGAGAAAGAAAAAATATTCTGGAAGAATCTAGATAAGCTTTTCGAAGGTTTTTAGATGCAGACATTCTTAATCAGATACGGAGAGATCGGGACGAAGAGCAACAGGATCAGGCGTAATTTTATAAATATCTTGGTCCAGAACATAGAAAGGACGTTTTTAGAAAATAAAAAGGAAGTGTTCATAGAAAGAGACAGGGGAAGGATATATGCATATTCGGATAAATCTACCTGGGATTATTACAAACGTATATTCGGTATAGTATCGTTCAGTCCAGTGATAGAGGCCACATCGGAGATAGATGATATCAAAAAGACCGTTGACAGATATCTCCATGACATCCATGGGAGATTCGCGGTTAGAGCTAGGAGGACGGGAGACCATGAGTACAGCAGTCCAGAGCTGGCGGGTGAGATAGGAGCATATATCCTCGAAAAGAAACCTGAATTAGAAGTCGATTTGGATGAACCTGATTCAGCGGTCAATATAGAAGTTAGAAACGATCGTGCATATATTTTCACTCAGGTTCACAAAGGTCCCGGAGGCCTTCCACTCGGTACCCAGGGAAAAACACTGGCTTTTGTCGAGAACAGGAACGATTTTGCAGCAGCTTGGCTGATGATGAAACGAGGGGCGAGACAGTACATTTTTTCTACAGATGAGAATGAATGGACTAAAAGATTGAAGATTTGGGACCCTGCACTGAAGTACATAGATGATCTATCGATACGCGACGTAAACAGTGGAAAACTACCCGACGAGGTGAACGGACTGGTGCTTGGTGACACCGTGAATTCGATGAGAGATATCGATGCATCAAATATAGAACTACCAGTATTTAGACCGCTCATAGGGTTCACCGATGATAGAATCCAACGATTGATGGAGAAGGTCGAAGGTTTATCAGGTCACAATTTTGATTGATAATATATATAAACTTGTAATCATCTACAACTTCAGATTATCATGTCACTAGAACAGGGCTGCAGGATGGCGGTGGAAACGTGTATGGGTGTCAAGCCAGAAGACAGAGTATCGATAGTTGCCGATGGCGGCAGCAAGAGGATAGGGGACAAGCTGAAAGAGATCGCTTTGGACATAACGCCGCATGTTAGATTTTTCAACCTGGATATATACGGTAAAAGACCGCTGAAAAAATTTCCAGAGATCATCGAGCACGCTGCTAGAAGCTCGACTGTAACATTCTGGACAGCTAAATCCATTGAAGGAGAACTTGAAGCGATACGTGGGCCGTTTATCGGAGCGGCCGTAATAAACGGAAGACATGCACACATGGTCAACATCACTGAGGAGATAGTAAAAACTGGACTCTCGGCAGATTATCTCAAGGTAGAGGAATTCACCAAAGAGTTATACGATACAGCGTTGAAGGCTGAAGAGGTCAGGATAAAAACTGACAAAGGTACAGACCTCAAAGCGAAAGTAGGCAAGTACAAATGGGTTCCTTCCACAGGTATAGTGAGGGAACCGGGAAGCTGGCATAATCTGCCATCCGGAGAGATATACACTACCCCGACGAGAATGGAAGGGAAAGCGGTCATAGACGGTACGCTGGGGGATTACTTCGATTCCATCTACCATTATGACCTACTGCAGGAGACACCAGTCGTAATAGAAATCAAAAACGGGGCACATGGGCCTGTAATGTCGAAATTGGAATGTGATAACGAACAACTGAGGAAGGACCTTGATGAATATCTACATCAACATGATTGTTCTAAGAGAGTAGGTGAGCTGGGTATTGGGACGAATATTTTCATCGAAGGGCTCATCAACAACATACTGCAGGATGAAAAACATCCGGGAGCGCATATAGCATTCGGAGACCCGAACAGCGGGATGACCATGGCAAATTGGAACTGCGGGGAACATATAGATATGGTGATCCAGAGATCTAATATATGGTTCGATGACGAGAAGATAATGGAAGATGGAGAATTCATAACTTAAAATGGAATATCCGTAATTTAAATATGGTTTTTTTGGTAAATGTAAGTAAAGATTATTAACCATCAGTTTGATTCATAACAAATGAAGGCTACCGTATATGACACCGTAGGATCGACCAGTACCATCGTTCTATCGATCGTAAATGTATGTAAAGGAGGAAAATTTTGTTCTCTAAAGATGCTGAAAGCGTAAAAAAAGGAAATAAAAAGGGCGTGCTCGTTTACACTAGCAAGCACCAAATCCACAGGGCTTCCGTGGTGAGCCGAGAGAATCCAGAACGGCTGGAGAGCGGGTTTAAGTATATAAAAAACCGAACCGACATCTTGGATCATTTCGATATGGATCAAGATTTTGAACCCGCAACTAGAGATGACCTGGAACGTGTTCACGAGAAGAGTTATATCGATTTTATGGAGAGATACTGTGAGAACGGTGGGGGTTTTTTAGGAGATAGTACCTACGTACAGAAAGGCTCCTGCCGAGCGGCTAAGTATTCTTCAGGTGGGGCTATTGAATTGTGTGACCAAGTCAGAAAAGGGTACGATTTCGGATTCGCCTTGATCAGACCCCCGGGTCACCACGCTACTCCGGATAATTACGGAGGGTACTGTCTTTACAACAATTCCGCAGTAGCTGCTAGATGGCTCCAGGAAAAAAGGAATATCGATAAGGTGATGATAATCGACTGGGATGGACACGCTGCAAACGGAACCATGAGGATCTTCTATGACGATCCGACGGTCCTGACGATATCTGTTCATAGGGATCCAAACGGTTTCTATCCACATGACGGTTTCCTCCATCAGATCGGTAAAGGTGATGGCAGAGGTTACTGTGTTAATGTATGTTTACCAGCTGGATCTGGAGACCAGGAGTTTAAGAAAGTTTGTGAAGGTCTCATCTTCCCCCTCGCTAATGAGTTCAATCCCGATTTCGTGATCGGCTGTAACGGTTTCGACTCCCATCATTCCGACCCCGTTGTTGGTTTAAGATTCACATCAAAAAGTTATCATTATATAGCTAGGAAATTGTCTATGAAGTACAACGGGAGATTGGCTTTGCTGATGGAGGGAGGATACGAGAAGTTCAATGGGAAACTTCTACATACACTTTTGTCAGGCCTTTCTCTTTTGGATAATCCTTATGAAGAATTGGAGGACAACCTATCACACAGCATCATGCAGAAAGGTAGTATATGTAAAGAAACGAACGAGATGCTGGTGGAATTGAAAAACCTCCTACGGGATTCGCTACTCGGAGGTTTTATAGAAAATGATAATGGAAAAGAAGAGGTATAACCTAAAAGAGAACGAAAGGATCGATTCTTTGGAAGTGAAAAAGGACCATGAAAGAATTTTTTACAGCTATAACTACAAGGTAAAAAAGGACAATAATTGGAGATTGTACGTGAGATGGGATAATTTTCAGAAACAGCCCCATGTTGACAGGTACGATGAGAACGGCAACCACATCGAAGCGATATCAAGCAGGGAGAAGAGCCTGAAAGAAGTTATAGAACTGGTGGACATATTTGGAAAGAATTTAGTGACTATGGATCTATCGAGGCTCTGATATGAAGGTGATAGATTGAGATTGACGATGAAAAGGAATTACTCGGAAGATGGAATAGAGGCGTTGAAAAGGAGTATTATCGAGGAACACGGATCGAAAGAAAAACTGAGGAAAAACGTGTCTCGGTACGGGTGCAGAAATCCGGATATGGTGGATGATTATGTTCTATTGGATTTCCTAGAGAAAGGAGCCGGTCTAAGGTACGAAACCATCAACAGCTCTCCTAAAGCACTGGCATCCTTGACCCCTAAAAGGGTGGAACTGTTATCCTTCATAAAGGAAAATGATGTAGAATCGATAACTGAATTATCAAATAAAATAGAAAGAGATTATAAGAACGTGTATGATGACTTGAAAATATTATCGGATACCGGTATAGTCTCGCTTGAGAGGGAAGGGAAAAGGCAAAAACCGATTGTAAAAGCAGAGATAATAGAGATAAAATTCTCTTAAATTTACCAAAAATACCATAATAGAAGAAAAAAGATACTGGCCTTTTGATTTATTAATTATGCCATAAATCAATAATAATGGATATTTAGCGAAATCTTTTTAACCTATCATTGTATTAAATCCTCAGGTGTGTACTTGAAAGCACAAAAAGTTGATGATGTGAAATTTGCTATAGAGCAAGAACATCCTGCGGATATCAATTTCAATATCAAAAGGAAAAAGGGTGAGCTTTACTTATCTATATCAGATATATTCTTTAGAGAGGGCGATAAATGGTATGAGATCCCACTGAAGAAACTTCAAAGTATAAAAGTGATAAGTCGTGACCCCCCCGAGTTAGAATTCAGCATACCAACATTAAGGGTAAAGGTCGAAGGAGATTACGCAGAAAAACTTCTAGCACTGAGGCATCTTCTACTGCCTTATATAGGAGAGTACAAGGAAGAAGAACCCCCGATCAAAGGTGTGGTTAAAATGTGGGGTCTGGGTATAAGAAAAGCCCAAGCGATATCAGATCTGTTGAAATTGTCTATAGAAGATGTAAGAAAATTACTAACAGAAGCGAGAAAATCTGGTTATATCCAGGATGAAGGTGTGACACAGAAGGGAAAAGAATTCCTGGAAGAAAATGGAAATCAACTCAATAAGCTGGAGGGATAGTTATGGAGGGGAATGAGAATAAAGATTATGGACTTGCAAGGAAATTCGCCTCATTGGGTAAACTCACGAAATTGGAATCTGCCCTGAGAGCAGCTATAGAATCCTCAGAGGTTCCACCGTCAGAAACCAGGAAATTGTTGAAAACCAATAATCCTCGTCAGGTAAAGAACACGACCGTCTTTCAATTTATGAAGAACCTTTTTAACGAGATCGGGTTGGGGAAGTTAAAGGTTGTAGATAAAGACAACTTTTCTATGACGGTCATAGATGAAGAGAATCCGATCTGGGAACTGTACACGGATGTGGAAGGGACCACTTGTTATCTCATAGCGGATGCAATATCCGATTTCTTCACCGAAGACCTCAGGATACCCGCAGAGGTAGTGGAATTGGAGTGCAGAAACGCGGGAGACCCCGTTTGTAAGTTCAAGATAGACCTTCAACCTCTCGCTGTTTACAGGATCACGCTGGATAAGATCGATGAACAGATAATCGAGTATGTTAAAAGTGGTAAAGATCTAAAGAAGATATCTGACGAGTTGGGGATGATGGAGGACGAATTATCTTATCGCATTGATACACTAAAGTCATTCCACGTATTGGATGAAAATATGAATCTAACCAAGATTGGGCAGACTTACTACAAGTACGGTAAAAGCGTTATCGACGAAGAAAAGGAGGATTTCGATCCTCCGTGGAAGACCATGTCAGATATCTCTGGTAAGATAGCAGATACAGCATCTTTCGCAGAAGCTATCAGCAGCAGTTTAGAGGACGAGTCAACCAAGGAAGATATCAAGGATTCGGATGTGGTCAATCTGGCTAAAGAAGCTGAAACGAGTCAGAGTTTCGCTCAATTAGTTTCAAAAACGATAAAAAAACCTGAAGGAGAATCTGAAGGAGATGAAGAATAAAATATTAAAGGTGAAAAAATGGTCAATAGAATAGAAACTGGAATATACGGAGTAGATCAACTTATCGAAGGTGGGTTGATAGAGAATTCAGCTATAACTGTGGTTGGAGCCAGCGGTACCGGTAAAACTACATTCGCTATACAGTTCGTTATGAAAGGGATAGAGAAAGGAGAACAGGCACTTTTCGTGACACTTGAAGAGTCACCAGAACAGATAATGAAGGAAGCCGAGCTCATGGGCTGGGACATGAAAAAGTACCACGAAGAATCGCTTTTCTTCATCCATCTCGGTGGTCAGAATTTCAAAGAGATGATAGAAGAACAGCTGCCCAAGCTGGTGAAAGCGAGGAAGGATTACGATATCAAAACAAGGGTTGCCATCGATCCTCTCACACCGGTGATATGGTCAACCGAGGATAGGTTGGGTCAGAGAGAGTTGATAGAGAAGTTGTTCTCTCCATTGAAGGAGCTCGGTACAGTCATGGCTACTGTCGAGGAGCATTCAAAACCCGGTGAGATCATCGGTGAGGATGTCCTGCTTCCGATATACCTTTCCGACGGTGTATTCCATCTGGAGTACTTCCCGGTAGGCGGTGCCTTCAACAGGACATTCAAGATAGTGAAGATGAGGAGCACGAACCATGGAGAGGGTCTGTACCCCTACGTGTTCGTAAGAGGTGCCGGTGTGGTTGTGAGATCCACACCAGTGGAGATCAAAGAAGAAGAGATGGAAGATTACGACAAAGCGTTCGCAGATGCTCTAGAGACGGCGAAAGCCATAGATGTGCCAGATGATATAATGGACAAGTTGGAGAACATGCGTGAACAATGGAATTATGATTATCCACCGGACGAGATCTTGGAGATAATCCTCACTCCATATAGAGAATAAGGTGTATAAACTTGAATCCTGGAAATATGAAGAAAAAAGAACTCGATAGACGGATGGAAGCCGAGAACGTTTCCCAGCTAAAGTACATGTTGGAGATGGAACTAGACAGGCTGAGAGATCGTACAGACATAGATATCAATCTGTTCATTGGCATCGACGGTAGGATTTTTTCTTCCTCTATTCCCGCAGAACTCGAACCAGAACAGTACAGGCTCCTAAGCACGTTTAAGTCCAACCTATCACACCTTTGCGGTAAATTGAAGGGAGAGGACATGGAGATATCTTTGGAAAGGTGGAAGAACGGTATGGGGATCGTAGCAGCAGTAGGAGAGAACGCATTCCTATCATCGATCATGTCAAAAAAATCGGAGATAAAGGAAACTAGCGCCCTCATAGAAGAGGTCTTGGTTGCCACTCAGGTTTTAGACCACATATTCGAACAAAGACCGATGACAGAAGAAGTCCTCTCGGAGTATCCGGAAGCTGTAAGGGAGGAACTGCAAAAGTTATCCCGCCAGTTGTTCGTTGAGAGATTCAAACACACCAGAAGTTACCAAAAGAACATGAAGATACTGGAGTTCATCAAGAACAAGCTCGAGAAGACCATAGGTGTAGGACAAGTGGACCAGATCGTATCGGTCACATTCAACAAGTTGGGTACATCGGCACCGTATATGGACGACGAAACATGGTTTAAATTCTTAGATATGGTGGTAGAGGATAATCTAAGGGATATCATCGGAGATGTTCAGGCTGAGGAATACAATAAATTATGGAAGATGGAATTGGAAAGGAAGTTGAAGAAGTATCTATAGGAAGCTGAGGCAGCAGATGAACGACCAGGTAAAGGAAAAGAATAGGGAACAAGGATCCATATCGGATGAGACATCTTCCAGTTCTGGTGCTCACTGGGAGAACGAGATAGTCAATGTACTACAGGACATAGAAACCGACTACAGCCAATTCACGGATAACATACAATCATTGAGACGGAATCTTCAGGGTTTCATGGAAGAAACCGAGGAGAAACTTGCACGGGTGACGAGTGAAACTAGACAGAAAGCTGAGAAGAAAGATATAACCAAGAATGTCACTAGAGTCAAGAGTGAGATATCAGATATGGATGAAAAGTTGACTGATGTAATGGATGAAGTCGGTTATGGAGAATCTCTTGATGTTTCTAAAATACCACCGGTTATACTAAAAGAAGTCTATGAAAGCACCTTGGAGGATGCTGTGTTAAAGATGAGAGAGAACCTGGGGGAACACGATGCACAGGAAGTTATACAGAACACACTCGAGTTGATGAGAACAAGGACCAGCGGTTCGGAACTATTCCAATACGATGGAAGAAAGATCCACGTTAGAAATCTTATTAACAGCATCAGCAGGAATCTCATCTCCGCCAAACAGATACACAGCACATACACAGAATTGATGAACAAATTCAAGGAATCTCTGCCTGGCTACGAACCGAAGAATTTCAGAGCCATGATGAAATCTAAAAGCTTGGAATTCTCTATAGATAAAACTACGAAACTATTAGAACGTGTAGATAAATTGGAGAAAAACCTTGAGAGTACGTCCAATATTTTATCCTCTTTTACAAATCAGTTCAACCAGCGTATAATGGGGATAAAGCAGCAGATGGACAATATTGAGGATCATATCGATGAGAAGATAGAAGAGAGGATGAGCGAGTTCGATGAACGAATGGGTGGTATCGAAGAAACCATCAGCGTACTGGACGACCTAAGAGAGTCCATACAAGAGATGAGAGAATTCAATAAGGAAAAAGAAGAGATAAGGAACGAGGTGAAGGAACTCTCAGCCGCACAGGACCTACAAGTATCTAGATTAGAAGATGAGATCGCGGGATTGAGAGGAAAAGAATCGAAGATAGAGCCAGAACCTGAACTCACCGATGAGGAAAGGTTCGTTTACTTTGCCATACCAGCCGACGGAGGGACACTGAAAAGTGTTGAGAAAGACGTTGAAGACGTTGTAGATGACGTCGAGGGAAGACTAGATGACCTTATAGAGAAAGACCTAGTAGAGAAGTTTAAAAGGGGACGTTGGACAATATATCAACGTGTAGGAGAGGAGTTAGAAGAAGGGGAAGAAGTAGAAGAGGACGAAGGGGAGATAGAAATTGAAGATGAAGAAGAAATTACTGAGGAAGATTTAGAGGGGGAGATGGAAAAAGCACTAGAAGAAGTGGAAGAACTGGAAGATGAGGAAATAGAAGAAGGGGAAGAAGAGATTGAAGAAGTAGAAGATGGAGAGGGGGAACAAGAAGAGGATATGGAGGATGTAGAAGAGGGGGTTGAGGAAGTAGAAGAGCTCGAAGAGGGAGAGGAAGAACGTCAAGATGAGCAGGATGACGACGAACTTATATTATCGAATATACCCGACGATGGGTCGACGTTGTCTAAATTGAACAGGGAGATAGAGGAATTGGACGAGGACGAGATAGAATCCGTTCTCGAAGAACTTATTGATCAAGATAGAGTGTTCACCGAGAAAAGAAACAGGTGGACGATTTATTTGAAAGCAACAAAAAACCAGGAGGTGAAATAAGTTGCTTGATGTAGCATTAGTATCTCTAATAAAAAATATGAGTGAGAAAGCCGGTATAGAAGGAGCTATCCAGTACTGGTCTAGAGTAGGAGAGAATTTGGCGAAGAGAATAGGTGAAGAAGCGTACATGGGTTGGCCCTCGTTCAACGTAGCGTTGAAGGAAGGTCGAACAGCATTTTCCATAGAAGGAGATGTCACTGCACTGACGGATCTAGCTATCACGGATGTAGACGGTGACGTCGTAGGTTATATCTACGCTTTGGAAGAGTGCGTTTTCACCCCGACAATCGAGAGGATCAGGTACAGTGTAGGAGAGATACCAGAAGCCGACAAGGCGGTAGCCGAGGAGTACAACAATACAGTGCAGAACACGGCTACATGCAATTTCTGTGTGATTCATCAGAAATTCAGATCCGAGGTTTCTAAGAATATAACCGTGGAGAACCAGCCGCTGGAATGCGTTCAACTCGCAAATAGAGGATTCAGAGGAGAGACTAAAATAAATATAGGAAGTTTGGAGAAAATCGGTATAAATCCAGAATATGTAAGGAGCCTGCTAAGAAATTACGCCTGTGTATACGGTATTTTGATGAAAGGCGCTAGGTTAAAAGGAAAAGAGGAGGCTGAATAAACATGCACGAAGATAGAAGAGAGCAACTAGGACAGCACAACCCGTTCGTCGATGTGGCAGCGTACCTGTTCCTCGAGGACATCGGAGACAAACAGGGAGCAGCGGGAATGAACAACTATTTGATGAGTCTAGCGACATCGCTGGCCAAGAGTATGCCTAAAGAGGAATACTCCAATTGGGACGACTTTTTGGACAGCTTACAGAAAGGCGAATCGATAATATCTGCATTCGAGAAGGTAAAGTGCCCAACAGATAACTGTGTGGTAACTGAGACTTGTCCTTTCACACGTGGTTGGCAGGAATACACCAAGAGGATCGGAGAATTCGCAGATATACACAAGGAGGTAGCAGAGTACTACAACGCTACTGTGAAACCAGGTACGGTAGATTCTCAATGTATCATACACCAGACCTTTAGGAGAGCTGCTGCAGAGAGGATCAAAGTTAACGGAAAACCGATAAGATACGCACAAGTGGAAGCTGTGACGCCAAACGCTGACGATAAAAGAGCCCCAGAAGAATGGTTGCCAATACTGTTGGAAAAATCTGGAATAACAGAAACAGAATTGAACATGACGATGAGGAATAACGACTGCGTTTGGATACTGTACCCAGAGTAGAAAGCGGTTGTTATCCTTGGAGATACTAGAAACGCATCGGGATAATAGATTTATTCAGCTCTCCGAGCCTAAGGAAGTTGACACGTTCCAGATAAATGAGATCGGGAGGGAACATTTTTCTTTATTAAAAGACCTCGGGATGATAAGCTATAACAACTCTTTCAAGATATGGTTAAGAAAATTTCCAAGGCCTATTTTTATCATATGTGAGAAGGAAAGGGAGATCCTCGGTTGGGTGTATACAGAGGAATGGGAAAGACCCGCTAAAGATGGTGAACCAGTATTCGTGCTGAGGACCATCGAGATATCTGAAGCATTGAGGAGTAAAAGGCTCGGAAAAAGATTGTTATTGATAGTTGCCCGTGAGACCCCCGGTTATCTAATTACTAAACCCATAAATCCCGGTGCAAAGAAATTTTTTCTATCCAACGGATTTATAGAGAAGGATGATTTCGAAAGACAGCATATCGATTTACAGAAACATCCAGGCTACCTGATATTACCTCCTTTTAGAAAGGTAAAACTGTTGGATGATTACGAGGATTATTTCGATTGAGCTTCTTAGTTGATTTATTCAGGGCATATATGATTTGAATCCGTATTCTTTATTTTTTTTATCTATCTCGTATCTCACTACATATTCACAATTGTTGTCGCCTTCAAGCTGACAACTACTTTTTACCACTTTTCCTTCCACCCCTGTTATTTCAAGAAGACCTTCACATATTCCCTGCCAAGATAAGCATACCTCTTTATAGTCAAAGACACAACTTTTGATGTAAATTTCTGTGTCTTTGACTAGCAGTGGATGACAAAACCGAATTACAGAGGAATAAAATTCCTCTTCTTTCTCAAGCATGGCTTTCGAAATACAAGGAGGTTTTGTCTTCCACTATAATTGAGCACACATCGTAGAGTTTGATCAAAATATCTCCGGGCTCACCTTTGACTTCTACCCTCCCAAAATTGTACACTTCGGTGTACTCCTTTGGAAATCGAGTAGCCACTTTGTAGGGATCCATGAACCTGACTATCCAAGACAGCATGCCTAGGTGAGAGACGAGGAATCTACCAGCCTCTATGACATATTCTTCACCATGTTCGTCCCCTATCCATCTTAATATATCGAGTTTGACTTTGTCGATATAAAAATGTCCGTCATCGATCTTCTTAGTTATACCAACGAATTCTCTACATTCTTCAAGACCTATTTTACCCCATTTCTTTTTTACGAACTTAAGATAACCGTTGATTATGCTTCCTCTGATCTCTTTCCGTGACATCTGAATACGGACTATATTATTCGACGTTGGAGTATAAAACATTTTTCTAAAGATATCACGCACATCAAATGACAAAGTTTAATTTACATGAGTTTATACACGGGTCGGTGGAAATAATGCCACAAGAAAAATCAAGCAGTGCAAAGGGAATCAGATGGGATCTATCGGATTTTTACGACGGTCCAGATGATCAAAAGTTTGATGAAGATATACAAGAAGCGTTGAACCGTGCAGATGAGTTCTCTGAGAAGTACAGAAACAAGATCGAGAATGCGGAATTATCACCGAAGGAATTTCGAGAGGCGATGGAGGAATACGAAGATATCTACGAGACCATCGGTAAAGCTGGTTCTTACGTCATGCTCTATTACAGTCTTGATACACAGGATCCTGAAAGGGGTGCACTTTATTCAAAAATTCAACAAAGGCACAGCGAAGTGAACAACAAGCTAATATTTTTTGAATTAGAATGGCAGAATTTGGATGAAGAGAAAGCGGATAAATATCTAAAATCGGATGAATTAAAAAAGTACAGCAGCTATTTGAACAATTGGAGGAGATACACTCCTTATATGCTTTCAGAGAGTGAAGAACAGATAGTAGAATCACTTCAGAACACGGCTAAAAACGCATTTGTGAGACTATTCGATGAGACCATGGGTGATATCAAGGTACCCATAGAAATTGAAGGAGAAACAAAACAAATGGTGCTAGACCAAGCGTTATCTCTCCTTTACGACGATAACAGGGAGCTGAGAAAGAAGGCTAAAGAGAGCATCACAGAGGCCTTGAAAGGGAAAAATAACTTGTTGACGTTCATCTTCAACAATATCGTTTTAAACCATTCAACGATCGGTGAATTCAGGGGATATCCAGATCCTATGACGCCTAGAAACCTTGCTAACAGGGTCGATAGGGAAACCGTAGACGCCCTGATAGATGCCTGCGTAAATAACGTTGACATCGTACACAGATATTACAACATGAAGAGAAAGTTACTAGGCTATGATAAATTATACGATTACGATAGATACAATCCATTGCCAGGGTCTACTCCCGAAACTACATTTGAAGAGAGTAAGGAAAAGGTATTAGATGCCTACGAGAAATTCTCACCTAAGGCAAAGGAGATAGCGGAGAAATTCTTCAACGGTTGGATAGACGCGGAGGTAAGACATGGAAAAAGAGGCGGAGCATTCAGCGCATCAACAGTACCTTCAGTACATCCCTATGTGCTGTTGAATTTCACGGATAAACTCCGAGATACGATAACCATGGCTCATGAACTCGGACACGGCATACATCAATACCTTGCTAGAGAGCAGGGATATCTACAGCAGAGTACGCCTTTGACAACAGCAGAGATGGCAAGTGTGTTCGGAGAGATGCTTCTTTTCGATAAATTGGTCAAAGAGGTCGATGATCCTGAAACGAAGCTCGTGCTTGTTGCAAATAAAGTACAGGACGACTTTGCAACGGTTTTCAGACAGGTTATAATGACAAAATTCGAATTACTGCTCCACGAGGCTAGAGATGAAAAAGGAGAGTTGAAGGCAGATGAGATCAACGAACTGTGGCTGGAAGCCAATGAGATCGAGTTCGGAGATTCGCTTGAGCTAACCGAGGATTACGGTTGGTGGTGGTCTTACGTTCTACATTTCATACATTATCCCTTCTATACATACGCATACGCTTTCGGGGATCTTCTTGTTCTAGCACTGTACAATCTGTACAAAGAGCAGGGTGAAGAATTCGTACCGAAATATCTCGAACTTTTGAGGAGAGGTGGATCGGAAGATCCGAAGGACCTCCTGCAAGAGATCGGAGTTGACATCACGGATCCAAGCTTCTGGGAGAACGGTATTTCGATACTTGAAGAGCATGTAGATATGGTGGAAGAATTAGCCGAGGAGACAGGAAAGATTTAAACCCCTTCATTTTTTATTATTACAAGAGCACAACATATTTAACGTGGATAGATATAGAGGAGACAGATAAAATGGCATGGGAACAGAACGAGATAAGGAATCTAAAGGTAAACCATTACATCATCATCGATGATGAACCATGTAGGATAAAGAGCATAGACACTTCGAAGCCAGGGAAGCACGGGGAATCTAAAGCTCGTATAGAAGCTGTCGGTTTATTCGACGGAAAGAAACACAGTATGATAAACCCAGTGACTCACAAGATCAAAGTGCCCATAATAGATAAGAGGAAAGCACAGGTGATCAGCTTGGGCAACAACGAAGTAAAGTTGATGGACCTAGAAACCTATGACACTTTCGGTATCTCGGTAGAAGACGACGAGATCATGGATCAGATAGAGCAGGGACAAGAAGTAAGCTACATGGAAACGATGGGGAAGAAAAAGATTACGAGAGTCTAAAATTATATGTTCGCAGGATGCACATCCAGTATAGAAGAGTCCGATTATGTTGTAATGGGTGTGCCATTCGACAAAACCGAATCTTTTAGAGCTGGAGCAAGAGAGGCACCGGAAAAGATACGTTATTATTCTTACTCTTTTGAACCTTATATGATCGATCACGGAGTATCATTATCGGATATTTCAGTTTGGGACATCGGTGATATCGGAGAGCACGATAGCGTACCAGATATGGGGGATGAATTGAAAAAGGTCTTAAAACCCGTCATAGACGATAATAGATTCCCCATAATACTCGGTGGCGAACACTCCTTAACTTCTTTCGCGGTGGAAACCTGCTCCTCGGTTTATGATGAATTGCAAGTGATCGTTTTAGATGCACATCTGGATTATCGAGATGAATACGAAGGAAAAAAGTGGAGCCATGCAACGGTGAACAGACGAATATCAGAACTGGATATAGGTAAACTGATGGTTGCTGGTGTAAGATCGATGTCGGAGGAGGAAAAGAAAGATCTCCCAGAATATATCACGGCTTCTGAAATCAATATGGAGGAAGGGGAATTCTTTAAGCAAATCAAAAAAAGATTCCATGGAGATGTGTACCTGTCAATAGATATGGACGTCATCGATCCAGCTTATGCACCCGGGGTGAGCAATCCGGAGCCGTACGGTTTACTACCAAGACAGGTTAAAGATATAATAGAATCGCTGTCCGACAATCTAGTCGGTATGGATATAGTAGAAGTTGCACCTAAGCACGACCATGCAGATATAACATCGATACTGGCATCTAAATTCGTCTATGACCTTTTGGGTTTTAGAACTCAAGGTTCTAGAACTCAATAAACATTTTTTATACTTTCTTCACTTTTTTCTCCATCTGGCTTTTTAAGGCTTCTTTTGATCCCGGTCGCGACTACCATCACTCTCATCTTATCTTTTAGAGTCGGGTCTACATTACATCCCCAGATTATCTTAGCATCCGGATCGACCATCCTCTCGACTTCCTCTACTACGGTTTCAGCCTCCCTGACGCTCATATCCGAACCTCCGGTGATATTGAGAAGAGCTCCGTTCGCTCCGGTTATATCCGCGTTTATCAATGGTGAGTTTATGGCTTTTTCGATGGCTTCCTTAGCCCTAACATCGCCTCTACCTGTCGACTCACCCATACCTATTACTGCATGACCAGAGCTATCCATAACAGTTCTAAGGTCATTGTAATCCAAGTTCACTAAACCCGGCTTGGATACGAGCTCGGTCATACCTTTTATAGAGTACATCAGGATCTCGTCGGCCAGCTTGAAAGCATTATTGAGAGATAGTCGTGGAGCGATCTGCAACAGTTTATCGTTCTCCACGGTTATAACGGTATCTGCAAAATGGCTGATATTCTTTATTCCCCATGCAGCATTTTTCATCCTGGATCGTCCTTCTGAAGAGAACGGTTTCGTCACTATAGCGATTGTAAGGGCACCGATCTTATTTGAATACTCGGCTACCGGTATGATGGAGCCGGTTCCAGTACCGCCTCCCATACCACAGGTAAGGAACACGATATCTGGTTCTTGGATTATGTCTTTGATGTCTTCCAAGGCCTCCTCACATGCCTTCTTACCAACTTCTGGTCTGGCACCTGCACCCAAACCTCTGGTTGTATTCCTGCCTAGGAGTACCTTCCTATCCGCATCTACTTTCAAAAGGTGCTGTGCATCAGTGTTACCAGCTATCAATTTAGCTCCTTGTATGCCCTCTTCAGAGATACGGTCTATGGTGTTGCAACCCGCACCTCCTAGTCCCACTATGTAAATATTGGTCTTGAGGTCTTTCAATAAATCTACCAATTCTTGATCGGATGCACCATCCGTTCCGTTTTCAATCCCATCATTATCCTTCGATAATGCATTATCGATTAGAGTTTTCATATATTCACATCCACTTAATTGTGGGGGTATATGGATTTATTACATATAATATTTATCGATAAAACAGACCTAATATAAAATAAATGAACATAGAAAGGGAAGGGTGTTTATCCGGATTCGACTTATTTAGAACAGTGAACCAAGACCTGCTGCAGCTTCTTCTTTCTCCTTCTCTTCGTCTCGTTCTTCTTCCTCTTCTTCTTCGGCTTCTTTTTCTGTTTCCTCTGCTGCTGGTGCTGCTGCAACTCCCGCGGTGGGCATAGCTACTCCTTCTTCGATAGCTTCATCGATATCGACACCCTCTAAGCTAGCAGTCAAGGCTTTGATCCTTGATTCGTCTGGCTCTATGCCGGCTGCTTCGAGGATGCTCGATATGCCTTCTTCGTTTATGTCCTTACCGGCGGAGTGGAGCACCATTGCGCTGTATACATATTCCATTTTATTATTCCTCCATTTGAGATTTATATTTGTGATCATTCATCTTTATTATCTTCATCTTCTTCAGATTCTTCATCTTCAGAGTCGTTTTCGTCGTTTTCTTCGACCTTCTCTTCATCTTCCTCTTGTTCATCTGTATCTTCTTCTGTTCCTTGTTCCTCTTCTACCTCAGTCACGTCTTCGCTATCCGATCCATCACCTGGTTTATCAGCTTCATCCTTTTCGTCTGTCTCCTCTTCCTCTGTTTCCTCTATTGTTTCTTCCTCTGTTTCCTCTACTATTTCTTCCTCTGGTTCTTCATCCTGTTCCTCCGATTCAATACCGAGTTTCTCCATCAACTCAGGATCAAGTGCTTCTGGATCTAGTTTACCAAGCAAGCTGAGCATATTCCTGTGTGCTTCCGCTAGTTTGATTTTGACGGTTTTGTCAACGATCATGTCTGTATTCAGAGCCAAGCTGAGAGCATCTCTAGATGCCATGGATATCATAGGTTTGATGTTTTGCTTGGTAGTATATCCACAGTTAATAGACAGATTGAACGCTGACAGTGCACCCTTACGGATATTATCCACGTACTCTTGCGGATCGACGTCCAATGTGTCACTTTCGAAAAGCGTACCGTTTTCGTAAGCAACCCTCAAGTCGAGCCCGACTATGATGGGGTGGATCTCCAATCTAGTGAGCATCTTTGCGAGGTCGAAGGGTATCTCTTCACCTTCTTTGACGACAACCCTTGTTTTACTGATGACAACCTTACCGCCCTGTATAGCAGCTGGAATACCTGCTTTCTGCAGGTCTCCGACCACCGGCCCAGGTTTAAAAGGTGTATCTCCCTTTTTTATCTTGATATCTTTGGGAGATATCTCGCCGCCGCTTGCAGGTGCGTTTGTTTTAGTGTCTTCCATACGATTGAACAGTTTGAAAGGATTGATGTCCGTGGTGACCAGTGCAGTTTGTCCAGATAGGTGATTTTTCAGTTCCTCGATATTTTCGCGATCATCCATTATGTTATCCAGAGCTCTTTCTATAAGTGTATTTCTGGAAACAGTAAGATTGACAGCCCCTCTAAGTTTAGCCCTCATCTGCTGCATCTGGAGTGCTGGTATCCCCTCTATATCAACAACTCCTACTACCGGGCTGGACTTTAACAACTTGGTGAGCCGTTCGACTTCTTCTTTTTTCCAAACAGGTATCTCGTCCATCTACATCACCCCTCACATCAACCTCACTGCTGGACCCATCGTCGTTTTAACATAGATACTGTCTATATTCATCTTACCTCTTTCTAGATCGTCTATGACCCTCTTGACTACCGTATCTATATTGTCTGCGATCTGTTCTACATCCATATCGACCGTTCCGAGTGGGGTGTGAAATGTTCTGTTTGCTTTCGACCTCACCGCTATCGTATTTCTTAATGAATCGATGGTTTCGTTTATGTTCATGTTCGGTGTGACCGGTGTAGGCATCTTTCCCTTGGGACCCAAGATCGCCCCCAGGTTCTTACCGATAACGGGCATCAAAGGTGGTTCTGCAAGGAAGAAATCGTGTTCTTCAGCCAATGTTCTAGACTTCTTTTTGTCGTCCGCTAGTTCATCCAACTCTTCCGGCTCGATGACGGTATCTGCGTTCTTCTTTGCTTGAAGAGCGAGTTCTCCACTGCCGAAAACACCTATCTTGATCTCTTTGCCTCTACCATGCGGTAATAAAATCTCTTGATCCACCCTATTCTCTGGTTTGGTAAGGTCAACATCCTTTAGATTGATAGCGATCTCAATACTTTCTCTAAAATTCCTGTCCGGTGCCTTATCCAATGCTTCTTGGACCTTTTTGGTTATCTTCTTATCTGCCAATTTAATACCTCCTGTAGTTTTAACGGATACGAACACCTCCTACAGAATGAGGTAGATTTAGCAAGTACATTCTTTATTTATAAGTTTTGGTTTTTAATTGTTTCACCCGCGCGATTAATTCGATAGGGATATCGAGTATAGATCAATCATTGATAATAGATCAATCAGATACTATAAATAAAACAAGGAACGTATTTCTAGATTGCAATAATACTAACAGCGGGATAACGTATTTATATGACCTGCTGATTAGCCAAAATCCCACAC
>CAZHUM010000023.1:15114-28636 GCA_964535805.1 uncultured Thermoplasmata archaeon | reverse complement strand
TAGCTATTGCTTTTTACCATAATAGAAGCCTATCACTAAAAACTTGACAGGCTCATTGAAAGGTAAAATATAAATAAGATATAAACACTATTTTTAATACTAAAAATGAATTCCTTTTACGAGGAGGAAATTAAATGAACAAAAAAATGAGCAAAAAAGTGATTGTAGCTTCGATAGTTGTTGCTATGTTGATGCTTGTCTCTGCGATGAGCATCAGCTCTACTGCTGCAGCTGATAGAAGTACAACACTTTTGATAGAAGTAGATAATACGGAGCAACTAGAGCATTTTAGAGAAAACGGCAATTTACTATTGGACTATGGAAACGGGCGAGCTTTGGTAAGTATACCGAAAGCGGAGATACAACTGTACCAGGACATATACAACACAGAACACGACGGAAAACGATATGAATTACACATGCCGGTCAGCGGACAAAGTTTCGATAGAAGAGAAGGAATGCCTTCTTTAGATAGCGAACTAAAATACGCCGATCTATCTGGAGTAAAACCATACGTTGTACAGTTCATCGGACCCGTTGAGTCGAATGAATGGAAACAAGAATTGAACGATAACGGTGCCATAATCGAGAGGAGCATAGCCAATTACGCTGTACTCGCTCGTATGAGCCCTGAAACGAGAGTAAAGGTCAGCAACTTGGACATAGTGTCGTGGACGGCACCTTTCCATCCAGGATTCAAGATATCCGACGACATCAACATGGAAAGTGCAACGGTACATATCCAGGTGAAAGGCTGGGACGGAGTATCCTTAGAAACAATAGCAAGCAGGTTGGATAATATAGGTGCTACAGTCGGTAGGCAACACGAATTTGGTGTTATCGCCTCTGTAGATCCAGAACTATTGCCGACCATAGGTGCTATGACCGAAGTTTACAGGATCGATTCCTATTCACTCCCCCACACCATGGACACTGTCGCAACCGATATCCACGAAGCGACGTCCCTATGGTACACATCATGGAGCGGTCTTGATTCCAGGATTACTGGTTCAGGACAAGTAGTAGGCATCCAGGACAGCGGTTTCGATGAAGGAGACCCAGATGACGGGCACAGTGATTTCTTCGATGGACCAAGTGGAGATAGAGTTATAAGATACCAGGACAGAACTGGCAACTCAGATCCAGATGGAAACCAGGACGGCGTTGCCCACGGTACTCACTGTGCAGGTATCGTCCTCGCGAACGGTTGGTGCTGGGACACCGCTATCGGTGAGAGCACTACAGATAGGATATGGCATAAGAACGAAGCAACAGGTATGGCGCCCGAAGCAGAACTATCCATGGATGGAGTTACAGCCTCTGGCGGAGGTATACAATCAGACCCAGGTTACTGGGATGATCAAGAAGCCGACGGAGCAAGAGTGTTCTCGAACAGCTGGGGAGCCGGACCTGCTGATTATGATGGAAATACAGAAGGTATCGACGACAGACAAGACCCCTATTCGACCGGTGCTATGAACTACGCCGAGGAAGATATCATATTGTTCGCAGCGGGTAATGCCGGACCAGGTGAAGACACGATCTCAGCGAGACCCCAGACAAAGAACGGTCTAGGGATAGCTGCAAGTCAGAACTACAGGACGGAATGGCACAGTGCCGAGAACCCGAACAAGATAGCTGATTTCAGCAGCCGTGGAGGAACATACTCGAACGGAAGGATCAAGCCCGATCTTGCCGCTGTGGGTACTGCGGTAATATCCGCTCTCGGACCCGGCGAATGGGACTACTGGGAAACTAATGGTGCAGTTCCACAACCACAGTATATACAGGACATCGATGAGTACGATAGGAACTCACAGGGCCCAGGATCCGACGGTATTGGTGATTACCAGTACATGCAGGGCACCTCTATGGCATCCCCCAACGCAGCCGGTGCTTCATTGTTAGTTAGAGAGTACTACACTGATATACACGGAGATACAACTCCGAGTAATCCATTGGTCAAAGCGACAATGATAAATGGCGCTGATAGGATGTCTGAGACACTGTACGATTATCCAGGATACGATCAAGGTTGGGGTAGGATAAACCTCAAGAATTCACTCTATCCAGACGCACCAACAAGTGTTCAGTTCGACGAACATACGTTCACTGGTACAGGTACATGGAATCCGACATTAGACCTCAACGTTAACTCAGGAGACGTACCGTTGAAAGCTACACTCGTTTGGACGGATGAATCCGGTATAGATCTTTACAGACAGTTAGAATTCGAGATGACCGATCCAAGCGGAGATACTTATTACTCAGGAGTCAATAACTACGATTCTAACGGATGGACACAGCCAAACACCGACAATGGAGACACGATCAATAATGTACATAGAGTAGAAGTCCAGAGCCCAGAAGCGGGTACATGGACCATGACAGTCAATGCGAACAGCATACCATCGAACGCTGACGCCGCTGTCGTGATATCAGCAGATTTCGGTCCCCAGGACACCTACGATGTAGACCTACAGACCGATTATCCAACAACATTGAGTGTTGTAGCTGGTGGACAGACCCAGACTCAATTGAGAGTAAGGAATTGGGGAACAAGTTCTGACACAATCGATTTAACAGATGATTCGGATGCAAGTTTAACATTGACCTATGATCCGAGCAGTTCACTCACTCTTGATAGCGAGGAAGAACAAGCTGTAATCGTAACGATCGCTGCAGATGCAGGCATCACACCAGATGTTTACGAATTCTCGATAACGGGAACATCCCAGAGTGATACAACAGTACAGGATAGCCTAAGGTATAAAGTGGATATACTCACAGAAAAGCTACCCCATAAGGAAGTAGTAGCAGATGCCTCAGTTGACGAGAGCTACGCGGATGTCTTAACTTTCACCGATTCTGGTGGAACGGATTGGATATTCTTGGCATACCGTGTAGATACAACCGATGGACAGCAGGTACATGTAAAACACTCACAGTTGGGTACTGACGGTAGACCAACAGGTTGGAGCACACCTGTCAACGTACAATCGCCATCAGCTAGCCCGACTGAAACACCAGCTTGGATCAAATTACTGCACATACCAGGCGGCAGTTACCAAGACAGAGTTTACTGCTACTGGAACGGTGGTGTACCAGGAACCGATCCATACGAGTCCGAAGCCAAGACCACATGGACAGACGCTGGAAGCTATGGAACATGGGCTACACCTGTACAGATCGATCAAAACTACGGTACAGATAACACCAACAACAAGAGGTCTTCCTACATGCTGTGGAGAAACGACGGAAGTGCAGAAGGAGAACTGACCTATGTGTTCGAACATCTTGATTCATCTGAGTCCGGCGGAGTCAGCGCAATCGGTATCGCTTATGAGATAGCAGATGCGGACGGAACGAGCTGGTCCGGCACACCAAGCGACTTCCCGAATCTGGACACAGGAACCTACTATTACTTCTTCCCAGAAGGAGTAACCGATCAGAACAACGTCAACTGGCACTTTTTCTATTACAGGGAATCAACCGGTAATTCAAGGATGGTCGTGTGTTACTTACAGGATGACTCCGGATGGAGCGGTTCCGAGATTCACGTCATGGGCGACCTCTCAGGCGAGGACAACCATCAGTTCCCGAGAGCTGCACATTTGAATGATGGAGGAACGAACACTGTCGTATGTAGCGCATTGTACGATAGTGGAGGAGTTACTTACGATCTGTCAACTGCTTACGTTACTGGAGATTACACCTCAGCTTCGAGTCCGACCTTCACTCAACAGGACCATGTTGCTGGAACAGAGATATCTGATTCCGGATATATCGAATCCAATGTATTAGCTTCGACTTCAACCGAAGATGGCTACATATGGACCGGTTATCAAGAATCGGGTACCATATTCGATTATGTTAACTTGGACGCTGCTAGAACCAATGACCTATACGGTACAGTAACAACGGACAAAGTGACCAGAGATAACTACGCTAAATTGAACCCACAGATGGACTCCCTGACGATAGGAACCACGAGCTACACATACATGTCATATCACTCGTCACAAGGAACAGCTACGGATGTAGACTACAATATCTACCTAGCTATATTCCACTCCGCGTGGGAGAGCGAGGCAGATACAGAAGGACCTGACACGTATAACGTTGCAACAGAGCCTCTATCAGTAGCACAAGGTGAAACCTTCGATCTCAGCGCAACGATAGACGATACAGAAACAGGATTCAGCACAATAGCAGACGCAGAGTGGGTCAGAGACGGTTCATCGGATCCGAGTGCAGTTGATTGGACAGGTGCTACATCTATGAGCCTTTCAAGTTCAAGTGAAATCGTAACTGCCGAGGCACTCAACATAGACACGTCCACATGGATTGAAGGTACACACAGGCTATGGGTAAGAGGACAGGATGATCCTGGAAACTGGGGAACGGAAAAAGCATCGTACGTTGATATTGAGGTGACAGCGGGTACAACAACAACACTATTCCACGACCTCGGAACATTGACCGCAGGTGGAGGCCACAACGGATGGCACTTCCTTTCTTACAACCTGACGAGATCCGATACGAGCTTGACATCTATACTAGACGACGGTACGAACGGTATCGCAGGCAGCTACGATAAAGTCATGTCATACGACGCATCCGCAGGCGAATGGAAGACATACGTTGACGGTAGAAATGCGGATTACAACGATCTTGATACATGGGATATAACCACAGGGATATGGGTACATATGACAGCAGATGACGACCTGGTGGTCATAGGTGATTCCCAGCCCAGTTCTACGGATATCACATTATATCCGGGCTGGACTATGGTCTCATACCCGAGCAGCTATGATGGAAACAACGGCTTACCAACTGATGTTGACAGGATTGGATACTACGATGGAGCTGCGACATACAACCTTGCATACGAGAACGAGGCTAATGGAGGAAATCCACAAACATTTACCTTCATAAGCGGACAAGCTTATTGGATACACAACCCAACAAGCAGCACATTGACTTGGTCAGTCACGTACTAAAACCCAAAACAAAACCCTTTTTCTTTTTTTTAATTTTTTTAAAAATCATAAAATAAGTAGAATATTTGGCATCATTGCCATAGAGAAGAAGAATCTTTGATTGTACATGTTTTTATTATTTTTTTATAAAAAGCTGATTGAGAAAACTAAAAGTATTATAGATAATCCCGCTAATACGACTTCTCCTCTCTCCAATATCTTGAACCATAATATTGTGCCAGCAGCTATAGATATGAAGAAGATAAGATGGAGGGTTGAATTGAAGAGGTAGATTGGGAATATTAGTAGTATAAAAAATATTGCCCCGAGATTCAATCCTCTTTTTCTACCCATCATGTTGTAAATATTTTTCTCTTCGCTGAGTGTATTAGAGTCTAATCTGCTGAACATATAAAAAATACTGAACGTTATAACTACCCATGCAGATATGATAATTATTTCAGTAGTTATGGGGGGCATCCTAGACACAGTTACATTAACTCTTTGGATCATCTCTCCCTCTTCTGAATACCGGATGATCTTCGAGTGCCATGAACCGGGCGTGTAATACCCCATCAAAAGGGAAAGAAATCCGAATAATCCGAATCGAAAGTAACCCGGTATAAATCTCTGCCACCGGATATAGGAGGTTAGAAAAGAAACTCCTATCCATGTTAACGATATCAACAATGTGGGCCACCCCAAAAGAAAAGAAAAGTACAGCGCAGATAGTCCGGTGACTACTGTGAGTTGGCGATAATGATACCTCGGGATCAATCCACGTGTCAAAGCGTCATCTCCTTTTTCCTCATCTTTATATCTAACCAAATCATCTAACAACAGGGAAATCTGGCCCAACAGGAAAACAATCAAGATAGAGAAGAAAATATAGGGCCAATGTAAAACATGTGCAGGGTCTAATGCAATACCTCTGGCAAAGTCTGGGTCTACAAGATGAAGGGATGTAATACCTAAAAAAGAGCAAAATGTGAAGGGCAAGACTTTTAGAACTCGTAAGTTCTTAAGCATGATCACTAAATACTTCCTATATTGGAAATAAAGTAAAAAGAATGTGAACATGATTGTAAGTATCACGAAAAAGGCACTAAGCAATAGTGAACGCTGGAGAAATGCCAATGACCTGGCTAGCCCCATTCCGGAAAAAATATCCGATTCGGTGTAACCGTATTCATAAAAGAAGATATAATATTCTGTTTTGACGGAGAATGTAAAATAGCTAAAGAAAACTACCCCCTTCTCCGTGGTACTAATTATCAGTTGGAACGCACCGATAAACCACACCACAAGGGTGATTGCAAAATAGGATGCGATTGTTTTTAGAATAGAAATCAAAAGACCTATGCGTTCTTTACCCCCGTCAAAAAAATGTTTGATATTATTTGGTAGACCTGTTTTTAATGCTACATAGGTACAGGATCCAACAGCCATAGAAAAGAACATGAAACCCATTCCTGGTGTACTGTGCTTAATAAAATAGATTGGATTCCATAGGTTCAGTAAGGTAGGTAACAGCATAGATGTTTCCATATATGAATACTTGTTGAGGATATCAGCCCCTTGGATCCCGAAAATGCCGAAATCGATAATTGGCGGAGCCAATAAAATCCCATAACCCAAAAGAATAACATTACAAATTTTACGAATATTTATCTTGGTTATGAGGTATAGAAAGAACGCCCCCATCAATATCTCTGGATAGGAAAGTAACACATGGTTTGTAAAGATAGTTTTTGAATAAAGTGGATATTCCCCGATATATCCTTCCAAAAATGATCTCACAGCAGCTAATATGAAAACATAGATGGTGGCGGTTACAAGGTTGAATCTATCTTTCTCCAGAAATTCAAGTAATTTTTCCGAGTAGCCTCTGCTGAAGTTTTTCATGTTATACGCTCATATGTATGGTATGTTTAATATGTATGTTATTAAGTATATGTTTATTAAGTATATAATTTTACACATGTTGTGAGTACTTAATCTCAGAAAAGATTAGTATGGAAATGTTTATTTCTTACATCCTTTATATTATGGATGAACATGGCTGTTGCGGGCAAAAAAATCCTTCTAACCACCCCTTACATACCGACGGACAAATTCTACGATTATTGGGGCACGAATATATCCAAGTTCTTGAGGTTCAACTATATCAAAAGGATCTCTTATGGTCTGCGTTTCCTCAAAGCGAACATCCCTGGCATAGATATACTTGAATACCCTTCTTGGCAGCAGTTCGCCGATAAGTTGAACCAAGGATACGACATCGTAGGTTTTTCATTTTATACATGTGAGGTGAATAGGATACAAAAGATGGTGAATTATGCCAGAAAAAAGGGTATAAAGGAGATCTGGGGTGGGAATTACGGTGTCTTAAACCCCGGCATGGACGAATTGTTCGATAGGATTTTCATCGGCTACTCGGAGAGGGAGGTTGCGGATACATTTGGGCTGGATATAGATAGGATAGTACATCCGTCATTGGTGGAGTACGTGGGACTCCCTTTCAACCTCGCTGCATTTCCGGTCGCCATATTGTATTCATCTAGAGGATGTAACGTGGGCTGTTCGTTCTGTCAGACCCCCTCTTTTACGGATTCACTCGAAGAGATACCGCTCGAATCCATCGAGGACATCTTAAAGATATATAAGAAGTTAAAAATAAGTGAAATATTGGTGTCTGATGAAAATTTCGGTTTACAAAAGGAACATTCTGAGCAAACGGTAGAACTGCTTGACAAATATGATATGAATTGGTATGCAATGACAAGAGTGGATATATTAAATAAAAATATTGATTCATGGTACGAAAAGGGATTTTCAGGAGTCTTTTTGGGGATAGAGAGTGTAAAACAAAGTAATCTGAACAAGATGAATAAAAATTTGAGCGTTTCTCACACAGTTGAATTGCTTGAAAAATTGGATGAGATCAAAGCCATGGTCTTTGGATTCACCATTATGGGATTCGAAGATGATACAGAGGAATCTATCAAAAAGGACATTAAATATCTCGTCAACAATTTCAACGTAGATATATTCCAATTATGTGTTCTGACGCCCTTCCCAAGGACTGCTTTGTGGGATCGGATAGAAAGAGATTACGGTATCTTCGAAGATGACTGGTCAAAATGGGATACTAAACATCTTGTGTGGAATCATCCGAACATAAGTCCAGAAAAGATGGAGGAGCTACTCCGATGGGGATTTAAATACGCATACCCTGCGAAAAAATTAATCGAAACACCACATAGATTTTACATGTTGAGAAAAAAAAGGATAGGTCCTTTGAGAGCGCATATAAAAATGTTAGCGGATGGTTTCAGAGCCAACCTGAGATATAAAAAACCGCTTCCTCCGTAGATGCTAGATTACCATACCCTCCAAAAGATTTATTTAAATCGGAACGTCATGTTAATCTAAGGTATGTTAAATGAAACAAAAATTCAACCTTTCACATTTTAAACCATATTATCTATACCGGGTGATTAAATGGAAGATGGGGTCTAGATCACCTCTTGGAGTAGGGTTAAAAGTAACTTACAGATGCCCTTTGGATTGTATTCACTGCTCGTGGAAAAACAACGATGAGGATGAATTACCTACAGAAAAATGGAAAGAGTTGATCGACTATTCAAGGAAGAAAGGGTGTGTGATAGCTTTATTCGAAGGCGGTGAACCTACTGCTAGGGACGATCTGGAAGAACTGATAAAGCATGCAAAGAATAAAGGGATGATAACCCAGGTATTCACTAACGCTTATTTCTCACTGACGGAGTACAATCCCGATGTCTTTTGGGTATCCGTAGACGGTGTAGGTGATAAACACGATGAGATTAGGGGTAAGGGTGCCTTTCAAAGGTTACTGGTTAATATCGAACCGATACAAAATAACAGGATAGTAACCTGGACGACGGTGTCTAAAAAAAATATGCATAATCTGGAAGAGATATGTGAATTTTTTTCGGATAAGGTCGGAGGGATGATGTTTCATTTTTTTTATCCTTACGAAGATGTAAAGGATTATTCACTTACACCTGATGAGAGAGAAGAAGTGGGCAGAACGCTTTTAAAATTAAGATCGAGATACGAAATCATCACGCCAGATTCATTTTTGAAAAATCTCAAAAAGGGATATGATGTATATCCGTGGATGAATTTTACCATCTCCCCCAGCGGGAACGTACATCATGGTTGCCCTATACAGCAAGTGCAGGGTGACTATAATTGTTCTGAATGCTTTATGGCATGCTGCCGGACCCCATCTCTAGCTTATAACTTTAACATGGATGCACTACAAAGCATATATCGCCTCCTTAATTTCAAATCTTCTATGTTATTTTGGATAAAATCTAAAGGTTGATATCTTTCCTGAATTCACATTTGAGAAACAGAATTATCGGTGATACGACAACGATTGTATAAAATCCAACGATCTCGACTATCTCCGGTACCCCAAAATTTGCGAATAAATTCAAAATCAATACCGAAAGTAAAGCGGTTATAACCGCTAGCGGGTAAAACATTTCATATCTGGAGTTTTCAAAGAATCTTTTCCTTTTAAAAAATCTGAAGAAGAACGAAAAGAGGAATGCTACCATGAACCACGTGATGAAATTACCGTAAGGAATGCCGAGTACCGCCCCTTCACCATGATAGTGCCATCGCCAGAAACCAAAGTAAATCGCTATCGGCTCGAAAATAAGGTCTAAAGCGAGTGCAAACAGTCCGTCGAAGATTGGGAGGTAACCGGACCTTTTAAAATATTTGTTCGATGTCCAGATCGCTATAGCTATCACCGCTCCCCACGACGTACCTATCCATAAAGGAGCTCCAGCTATCACGAAGAAAAATTCACCGTAACTGTAAGTATCTAATTGGGCAAGGGTCAAAATTTCGAGTAAAACACCGTAGAAAACTCCTGCAGTAAGCAATTTCAAAGCATCTAGCTCTCTCCGTTTAATGTATAAAATTGAAAAAAAAACCGAAAGGAAAAACAATTCTATTATTATATTCAAGAGGGGAATGTTCATCGCTACACCATTTTTCTTAATTTCTTTTTATCTCATATATCTCTCTTAAGTTATAAATTTTTTTCAACACATGGAATAAATCTAATAATGTCCATAATCGAATCTGTTGGCATACATCATTTTTTTAGACATAAAAGATATCCCATCCAATACACCTTTGTCCATTGAATATCTCTTCATCAATTTCATCGGGGTTCTAATCAAGTACGTTCTAGGGTGGCACTTTTTAAGAGATTTTATCAGCAATTTTTCTAGTTCTGTTGCTTCAAAATTAGGGTGGTTCCAGACCAAGTGCATGGTGTCATATCTCCCCCAATCTTTGTTGATAATACCATATTTATTTTCAATCTCATCCCAAAGCGGAGTTTGGGGGAGTGGGGTCAAAATCCTGATCTGATTGTGATCTAGTCTAAGATCTCTTAGTTTGTCAATATCCTCTCTAATAGATGCCTTTGTATCACCCTCATAACCAATGACGAAAAAACCGAGCAGGTACAAATCATCGTTTATCTTCTCGACGAACTCGATAGTATCATCTGGCTTCAACGGTTTTTTAATCGAGTCTAGTGCGTCCTGCCTGAAACTTTCAATACCGACAAAGGACCCCAACATCCCCATCTCCATCCAATCTTGCCAGTTTTCTTTTAGATTCTTTACCGTAGTCATGCAGTACCAGTAAAATCCCCTGTCGTTCATCATTTCTACGACCTTTTTTGTGTGCTTGGGGAAAAGGTTGAAATTTTCATCGTATATTATCAATTCTTTGATCCCCATCTCTTTATACCTATCTAGGATCTCCGATATACTCCTATAAGATAGTTTTGAAGGTTTCGGACAGAACATAGGAGTTTGACAGAAACTACATTTCATAGGACATCCCCTGGTGGTGAATAATATCCCGACTGGATTGATCTTCAAACCGAATGAAGTTTGAATATACCACACGAGGGGAGGATGCTTAATTCTTTTCAAATCCACGTTAAATTCTTTTGCCAGCTCCTCTTCTGCATATCCGATAAAGATTTTATCAAAGTATCCATGTATCTCCGGAGTCAGTATTCCATAATTTCCACCCCAGATTTTGACCTCTGGATTGATCTTTCTAGCGGTCTTGATCATCCTCAATATATCGTCGGTTTCGTTAAGGAAAAAAGAGAACCCCACTATATCGTACCCCTCGTGAAGTTTTCTACAAAATTCCTCGAAAGTGGGATACTCCATGATATCGACATTTTCAAAATTCTCTTTGATAAACCTCAGACCGAACGAGCTTATCCTAGGAAAACTGTAAGTAAAAATCCGTCTCTGGGTATCTTTTTTAAAGTTATCCCAATAGATACCTTCATCATTGTAAACCGTAGTGAATAAGATCTTTTTTTTATCGGTCATCTGTAGTATTCATATTCAAGAGAGTGGATATATAGTTTATTACAGGCAACCGTCTGGAAATTAAAAAATAGATAAGAATCTCATAATAGTGTAAAATAGAACGGCGAAATACATCACGAATATCAACTTGTACTCAGTGTATTTAAAGAAAATGTATGATGCTATAACAGAAACGGGTACGATAACCGCGAAATCAATGGTTTTGTAAATAATAAGTAGTGGTGTTAGGAACATCAATAAGATGAGGACGGTAACTATCCTTTTCCCGTCATAGTATCCAAAAACGGTGTAGAGATTTTTAACCCCTTGTTTTTTATCCCCCTTGAAATCTCCGATCGCGTTGATCAAAGGAGATATAGAAAGAACGACTAAAATTATCAAAGATATCTTTAGAACATCTGGATAAAATGGAATAGCTCTGTAATATTTTTCACTGTTGAGGAAGACTTCCATTTTCCAATATATGGGTGAATAAACACCGAAAAGGAAGGCGATAACACTCCCCAATCCAACGCAGATATGGCCGTAAAAACGATTCCTCAATCTTACCGGCGGGACGGAGTAAACAACAGCTAGGAATACGGCAGCTAAATTTAAAAGGAATATCTGGAAACCCAATAGAAATGACAGTAATGATGAAATTATCGGGATGAGCATGCACATATCCGTGTAATATTTTTTATTTATTGAACCTGTTATCAAGGGTCTGTCCGGGTGGGATACACCGTCGATATTTATATCAAATAAATCGTTTAACATGGACGTGAACTGCCATAATAAAGCAAGGCAAAGAGCGGCGAAAAAAACGTAAGGGAAATGTACAGGGGATAGGGGTTCCAATGCATACTTAGGTTTGATTTTTTGTACTACCAATACTCCAATGACAACTAGTACTACGAAGTGCAAAGTTCTAAACGGCTTTATGTTATTGATGTATGAGAAAAATCCTTTCTTATCCGCCAGGTAAAACAGAAGCGTTATCAAGAGGATGGCTTCGATGATCAAAAGTGAAATGCTCAAAAGATGCCCCTGGTTTATCAACATACCGCTCCATGCTTCTATCTCGATATATTCCAGCATATCATTCGAAATTGAACTTGTTATGTACATATCATACAATCTGTACTTGAAACTTTGTTGGTATATCAGTAATACCCGCCTCACGAAGAATATCAATACGCCTGTGATGAACACTCCGAAAAAAGAGATTACTGGCGAAAGGATTTTGTTTTGAATATCGATATCTTTCTTTTGGTTTAGGAGTATCAAAAGGGATAACAAAGCAGGCATGATGAACAGAAGTACTGTTACTCCGATATTCGCCTTGCTTTGGAACGTTATAGATTTTGAAAGTAGATTGAAGTTAAGGAAGAGAGTCGTCCTACATTCTCCCCCTAATACTTGAGTCAATATGGGCGACAATGCGATCATCCAGAAATAGGATGAAATTTTCTTCACGATAACCGTTATTTTTTCATCTGGTACGGTTATTATGTAAAATATCATTGAGATGAAGAAAAACAAAGAGATCAACAAAATATCTTCGTACATTAGAAGTAGAGAGAAATCTATCTCAGTGAACAAGTTCCTGATCGAGTACTCTAAAGAACCGATTATCAGTAGATATACTACAACGAAGAATGGACCGAATTTTTTTTGCTTGATATTCGTGTACATCTCTAAACTCATTTTACTTACCTGTGAAATCTTGAAAGGATAATATATTGTTGGTTATTATTGTTTTGGCAGTATTGTGTTAGTTATTTTCATCTAATCTCAACGCTTAAATACAAAATCTCTTATGGAAAGTCTGCTAACCCCCTCATACAGTTTGTCAGGAAGTATCCCTCCAAATTACGTGGACTATCGTCCACTTATCATTCGGTCAAGGACCTCCAAATGCCCTGGACTTGTGTCCACTTATGTTTCGTCTTAACAGACTCAACAAGCCGAGGTAGCTCCCGTGGAATCGCTGAACGATTCCTCTCACCCCTCAAAAGCTGCCGCTTTTTCAGATAGCCTGGACAAGGCGGAAAAAATAGTTGATATTATTTTCATCTAATCTCAACGCTTAAATACAAAATCTCTTATGGAAAGTCTGCT
>CAZHUM010000023.1:3558-15014 GCA_964535805.1 uncultured Thermoplasmata archaeon | reverse complement strand
TGGACTTGTGTCCACTTATGTTTCGTCTTAACAGACTCAACAAGCCGAGGTAGCTTAGCCTGGACAAGGCGCCGGCCTTGAGAGCCGGTGGCGCTCTCGTGCCTCGGGAGTTCGAATCTCCCCCTCGGCGTCATCATTATTTTTCGAATAGAGTGAGAAAAATTGATGAGAGGAGGAATCTTTGATTCCTGCGTACTTCAAAGCTTTTGAACGGAGTGAAAAAGTTTGAAGCAAGAGGCTCACGCCTTCGGGTGAGATTCGAAACACGTCGGAATCATAGATTCACAGGAAATCAAAATTCCTGTTCTCACCAATTCTGAAAATTGGTGATTCCAACTACTCGCTAAGTCAAGCTTAGCTCGTCTCCCCTTTACCAGATAATAACTCTTCAACTTTCTCCTTCCAGACCTTCATCCCTAAGAAATCAAATAGATCGAGCGCTTCCTTGTAATGATATTCCTTTTTCTCTTCTTCTCCCCTCTTTTCATACAGTTTTCCGAATTCAAACTCCAGCAAAGCGATTTCTTCCTTATCCCCGATCTCCTTCAATAACTTTTCAGATTTCTCAAATTCAGTTTGAGCTTTTTTAAAATTCCCAGTGTCCCGGTAGTATATCCCGAGGGTTCTATGGTACGTGCCTTGAGACGTTTTCGAATCGATAGAGTCTGATAAATCTAGAAGTTTTTCTTTTGTCTCTTTCGCCTTTTCTTCCCTTCCAATTTTAAGGTACAGTTTCGTTATCGAGCACAATGAATCTAGTAATTGATGCTTATCTCCCATCTCTTTCGATATCTTTATGCTCTTCTTGTAGTGATTCATGGCTTTTTCGTACTCTTCCATCATAAAATATATCCCACCGATGTTCTCCAGTGAAGCTGCCTGTCCCTGTTTGTTACCGACCTCTCTTTCCAACCTCAAACTTTCTTCTCTGTTTTGTAGAGATTTTTCATAATCTCCGATCATGCTATAGATATAACCGATATTATCCAAACTCATAGCTATACCGGACAGGTCCCCTATCTTTTTATTTATCTTCAGCCCTTCCTCATAGTGCTGTAGAGCATCTTCGACCTCACCTCGAGATGTTTCGATCAAGCCGATGTTGTTCAGTGCATTGGCTATGGAGTACTTGTAGCCCATCTTTTTAGAAAGTTCTAAACTGGTTTTGAAACATTCCAACGCCTCGTCCAATCTACCTTGACTCCAATATACTACACCGAGATTATTAGTCGAAGCCGAGACGCCTCTTTCCTCTTCCATACTCTTTCTCAAATTCAACGCCTTTTTTAACATCTCGATGCTTTTGTTGTAATCACCTTTATCATGATAGAATGTCCCGAGAAGGTGATATGCCTCGGAGATATACTCTTCATCACCTATACCCTCAGCCACATCGACAGATCTTTGGAGCATTTCATAAGCTTTTTCAAAATCTCCCATGTTCAGGTATATCCAACCCTTACATCCGTACAATTTTGAAAGCTCCTTTGTTTTCTCTCCCTTGATCACTTGTATACCTTTTTCACTCGCTTCCAACCCCTTCTCATATTCTCCTGTTCTTTCATAAATATCCGTTAAGTTACAGTATATATCACCCAACTCATACGCGTCGGAGATCTTTTCCAACGCTTCTTCGTAGTTATCCAGTGCCTTTTCCATCTCGCCAGTGAGTTTATGGATATCTCCTATATTTTTATGTATCTCTCCTTTACTCTCATCATCGCCGCATATCTCAAGAGCCATACCGTAAAGTTCCATCGCCTCATCGTTGGCGTATTTATCTTGTGCCTTTTTCGCTGATTTCTTTAGATAAGAAAACCCTCTTTCGTCACCAGCTTTGTAGAAGTTGATACCGATCTCAGTGGAGAACTCTCCCTCATCATATACATCTATATAGCTCTCTGCTGCGATCCGGTGATACTCGATCTTTAATTCCTCGTTGATACTGTCGTATATGTACTCTCTTATCTTACTGTGGTCGAAAAGATAGGTATCTTCCGAGGATCTGATCAATCCGTGGTCATTTTCTAGATTGTTCAAATTTTTCAACAGGATTATCCGGTTAATATTCAGTATTTCACCGATGACCCTGCTTCTGAAATTCTCACCTAGTATGCTGGCACACTCTAGTATGTCGTATTCTGCATCAGACAGTTTATCCATCCTTCTCTCGATCACATCCATTATCCTAGATGGTATATCTAAGTCATCGAGTGAAGCGGATACAACTTCACCATTTTCTACTTTGATTTTTTCTTCTTCGACCAATAATTTTACTATCTCGAACACGAAGAGGGGATTTCCACCGGTTTCATCGTATATTTTTTCTATGAAATCTTTGGTCATGCTGGATTCTTTCAAAATAGATCGTATAGCATCAGCGGTTTCCTCCTTCCCCAAGCGTCCCAATTCAATCTCCTCTATCAAGCCCTCACGGTTCATATTTTGCAGTGTCCTCTCGAGGGGATGCACTCCTTCCTCCTCGTCCTTCGATATGTCCTCTGGTCGGTAGGTGCCCAGTATGCAGATCTGATAATCCGATATATTTCGTGAGAGGTAGTGTAAAAGGAGCAAAGTGGTGGGGTCAGCCCACTGTAGATCGTCTATAAATAAGATCACTGGGTCGTTGACCGCTAGTCTCTGGAAACCCATGAGGATGTTATCGAAAAGGTTTTCCTGCCTAACTTGCGGGTCATCGACGATATATTCGCCTTCGTATTTGCCAGAGTATATCAACCCACTGAATATGTCCCCCTTTCCACCGATCTCGTTTACGTCCCCGCCCCAATTATCCAGCCCAGTTTCCGCGTTTCTTAATATCTCATCCATATCATCGATCAAGAATTCGTTTTCCGTGCCCTCGATAACGACAGCTAAGGAGAGATTTCCCCCCTTCCTTAAAAGTATCTTGTACTTGTCATAAGACAAACCGCTCAAGCCTTTATCCGAATCGCCCCACATCATACCCATAGAGTCTTTGACAAAGTTTTCAACAGCGGTAAGCATGGACGCGAATATATCAGGGTCCAAGCCGGATTCCTCTCTTTCTTCCTTATATATCAACAGACCTGAATCATCTATGAGGTATGACGAGAGCACAAGCGGAGGTGGGTCCTCAGATATCAGATGATAAAGACCCGCCTCTTTCAGTCCGTTTTTCAGAGGCTGGAGAGGGTCTAGATTACCCGGTAGACACCATCCTTTTACCACCGAGCCCCCTTCTTTTTCTATCATCTCGATGAATTCGTTGCAGAGGCGCGTTTTCCCTATGCCAGCTTCCCCGTTTATCAAGACGGTTTTACCGCTATGCGAGAGTATGGAATCTTTGACGTCTAACAGCTTGTTTAATTCGTTTTGCCTTCCGATAAAATCGGATTCACATAGTTCTATGTCTGGCATGTGCGTTTACTCCTTACTCTCCTTTGTAGATGAATAAATACAAAGCTCATAATAACATTTTTGTAAGAGGAAAACAATCTGGGAATATATATGGTAAAGAATTTTGTAGCTAAGATAGTCCTCCTCGGTGACGGAGGGGTAGGAAAGACATCTCTGGTCAGAAGGTTCGTAGAGGACAAGTACAAGGACGTTTACATATCAACTATAGGTTCCAAGACGAGTAAGAAGCAGATAGAATACCACGATTATCTCGAGGAGGACGTAGTTCTAAAGTTGATGATAGTGGATATCCACGGTCAGAAAACGTTCTCTTCCCTCCACGCATCGAATTATATCGGTGCCAAGGGAGCATTTATAGTTTACGACAGGACCAGAAAAAATACTTTTGAAGATTTGAATCAATGGAGAGAAGGGCTTTACGACGTTGTGGATAACGTACCTATCGTTGTTTTAGGCAATAAAAACGACCTGGTCGAAGATTATCAGACACACAGTGAGAATACAAACTTCGAAAATTTCATACTCAAAAATCACCCCCAAATACTGGACTTCTACAAAAAGAATCCCGAGTTCGGTGAGATGCCGAAGTTCGAGATGGTGAAAGGGAAGGACATCGAAAGCTTCAAGAAAAAGACCAAAGCCCCACACTTCGTGAGCAGTGCCAAGACCGGTGAGAACGTGGAGGAATCTTTCAGATTGTTGGGTGAGAGGATACTAGACAGAGTATCAAAGAAGGAGATGAACAGATGAGCAGCAAAGGAAATATGGTGATGCCGATAGAGGCCTTCGACGCCCTTGAAAGCATCATGGAGAACCCGGATGCGGATGTGGATAAATCGCTATCTGCCTTCGGATACAAGTGGGGAGAACAACTTGTAAACATGCTAGGTGAAACGTGTTCCATGGATGAGCTTGAACAATTCGTCAAACAACTGGCCTGGGAGGCGGGTATAAGCAAGCTTCGATTGAAAGAGGATGGAAAAATTATAAAGATCAAGGTGGACGAAACTAAGATAGATAACCCTCACTTTTTGGGCGGATTCATGGCCGGCATGATATCGGAATTACTGAGTGACGAGAGAACGATCAGAAGGTTCAGCTTCGAGCTCAAGAAAAGTGACAGAGACGAACACATTTTCTATCTGAACGAGGTCGAAATATCTCAGAAGAGTGAAAGAGAATCCGAAAACCCCCCTATTCATAAAGACATAAAAAACGGTTATTCGTATATGATCGTGGAGGACGAACCCACGGATGCAGAAAAGACTTACGATATATTCAAAGACTTCGTGACACACGGTTTCGTGGGGATGTGCATGACCACTCTGATACCCACCAAGGTGAAGGAAAGGTGGGATATGGAGCAGACAGAGGTGGCGTGGCTCACGGATTACAAGACAGGCTCTTCGGAATTCAGAGAATTGAATCCCAAGAGGCTGGAATTCGAGATATCTCGAGATGCTCGAAAGTTCTTAAACCAGGAAGGGGACCGCATACTGATGATACACGGTTTGGAGTACCTAATAAGGCACAACAGCTTCGAAAAGATATCGGACTTCTTGGACACCTTGAACAGGATAATCTCTGCAAAAGATAATATATTGATATGTCCTATATACCCCAAAGCCTTAAAAGAATTGGATTATTCCAATCTAAAAACCATATTCAAAATCGTAGGTGCATAAAGATGGAAGAGTATAAAAGAAAGATAGTTCTGTTGGGAGATGGTGCGGTAGGTAAAACTTCGCTGGTAAGAAGGTACGTAGAGCAAAAGTTTTCTGATCAGTACATAACGACTATCGGTGCGAATTTCAAGAAAAAAACGTTGACCTATGATGACGAGGAAGTGAAACTAAATCTGCTCATCGGAGACCTCCTAGGTCAGAAAGGTTTTCAGAACACCCAAAAGGCCAACATGAGGGGTTCCAGCGGTGCTCTGGTGGTTTGTGACCTGACAAGAAAAGAGACCCGAGAATCTATCGAAGAATATTGGCTTCCTCTTTTAGTCGAGGTTATAGGCAAGGCACCTCCGTTGATCTTCTTGGCGAATAAATGTGATCTTATCGACCTTCAGAGTGATGACGCCAAAGAGTATCGACAGGAACTGTTAGACCTGAGCGAAAAGTACGGCACCAAATTCTTTTTCACAAGTGCAAAGACCGGGGAGAATGTAGAGCAGGCTTTCAGTGATATGGGGCTCCTTGTTTTAAATAGAAAACCTACCAGTTTCTTCGAGGAGAACCTTTACCGCGTAGAAGGCGAGATATCTCCGACAAAGGCGCTTGATATGTTCAAAGCCCAGCTCTACGTCGAGATAGGGGGAGAAGAATTCGTCAATCCGATACTTCAGAATCAACTGCCCAGGGCGGGTATTGATATAAAGGAGGACCCGTCCATCGATCAGCTGGAAGATCTGGTGGAAAAATTCAAGGAGTTGGAAGCAGATTTTCTCGGCGAAGAAGGTGCGAACAAATATTATTTCAAAAGAAAAGCTATTCTGAGTAAGGTAAAAGAAGAATAGATATCTAACAATCATAATATTTATATCCTCTAGAGGTGTAATAATTTAAGATATGAGAGGTTTATTTATAGGTAGATTCCAGCCCTTCCACAAGGGACATCTTCACGTTGTCGAGATGATGATAGAAGAATGTGATAGAGTCATAATAGGAGTGGGCAGTGCTCAGAAAAAATGGGAGCCGAGAAATCCACTCTCGGGTGGCGAAAGGATCGAGATGATACGAGCGGCTCTCGAACAGAAGAAGATACCGTTCGAAATCTACCCTATACCGGATATTGATTGTTATCCTGCTTGGCCGCATTACATCAAAAGTATAATACCCAGCTTTCAAATAGTTTATTCGAGTTCTGAAGTAGTGCTTGACCTTTTCAAAGATATACGGGTCGACGTTAGGAAAGTTGAAGGTGTAAACAGAGATAGTTGGAAGGGTGAGGAGATAAGGAGAAGGATATCTACAGGGGAGGAATGGAGATCTTTAGTACCTGAAAAGGTAGCGGAATATATGGAGGATTTGAACATGTCTGAAAGGATAAAACCTGTGATAGGAGCGGATTCGAACACGGAAAAGGAAGCAGCTCATCTACTAAGGAAAAATAACATGACCGTAGCCACGGCGGAATCGTGTACTGGAGGACTGATAGCCCACAGATTAACCAACACACCTGGTTCTTCTAGTTACTTCGAAAGAGGTCTAGTGACTTACAGTAATGAAGCTAAAATCGAAATGCTGGGCGTCGATAAAAAAACCATAGAAGAGAAAGGGGCTGTAAGTGAAGAGGTAGCAAAGCAGATGGCTGAAGGTATAAAGGGATCAGCTGGTACCAATCTTGGTTTAGCAACTACAGGTATAGCAGGTCCGGGCGGCGGTTCAGAAGAAAAACCCATCGGAACAGTATACATAGGATTTGCTTTTCCCGAAGGTGTGAAAGTCCAACATCATCAATTCAGCGGGAACCGGTGGGATATAAAAAGCCAGACATCAGAAAAGGCTTTGCGTACAGTGATAGATTATTTAAGATCGGAATGAAATGCCTTGTTTTATGCTACGGATTGGATCCTATCTGTTGCTGTCTTTATATGATCGAATAGCTCACTAAGGATATGTGTCGAATCCACGATAACCGATAATATGTATTTGCTTCCAGCATTTGCAATTATTATCCTTCCCTCATCCGAGTCAACTATTATCTTATTTGGCGACCTTCTGTCCAGCTCGGAGTTGGCGGTGTTTGCCGCCCCTATAATCGTCGCGCACATGATGGAGAATGTTTCTTCGTGAACACCGGCTGGCAAGTCGGATGATATTATCATACCATCTCTACTTATCACCGCGGAGCCGAACACACCTTTCGTCTTTAAATCTGACAGCACGCTGCCATATTCATCATTCATGATTTTTCACACCTAATATCCTTTTATTTCAATCTCAAATACACATTTATCGTTATCTACACTAGCACATTCACTTTCACTCACTTCGACGAGACTACCTGTTTTATTTTCATATATTACGGAGATGATGCCTCTCAGTCTATGACATGTAGGTTCGTCGGATTCATCATCGACTTCCACGGATCCTGTTACTAGAGCAGTATCATCTTGGAACTCGATATCCTCTACCCAGCCCCGAGCCTTGATTAACTTGCTGGCCTTTTCTATGTAATCGTCTCCTTCGGAGACGACGTTCATTATACTTCTACCTATGCTTTTCCCTTCTCGGTAGAAAAGCCCTTCGTAGGCAGTAGCCATGACGCCTTTGTAGAATTTGGCCATGTCTTTTAGCTCTTCTTGTGAAAGTTTCACGAATCTCATGTTTTCCATCTCTTCTTAAGTGACACATTCAGGGCAGAGAAGTTGACCGTTCACGATGGTGAGTTTGTCGGAGTAAACCGAACAGCTTTCGCAGTATCCAGATATCTGAATTCTTTTTGGCTCTTGATACTCTTCGATCTGCTTTTGTGATTGTATCCTAGCGTATTCTCTCGTGATGTCTAATAGGGCAGGTGATATTTCAATTATATCATTCTCGGTTATGACACCCGCTAAGTCGTCGTTTCTCATCACTGGCAGTCTTCTGATGTTCATCTTGGCCATTATCTCAGCAGCCTGCTGGATATATTTATCGCCTTCAATCGTGTGAACAGGAGACGACATTATCTCCTCAACTGTAACCTCGTCAGGATTTTTTCCTTCAGCAACAAGGTCGGAAACTATGTCCATCTCGGTCACTATACCTTCAAGGTTACCTCCGTCATCAAGAACTAGTAAACTACCGACCCCAGACTCTTTCATCAATTTGGCGGCTGTACCAACGGTTTCGCCCTTCTTCGTGATTATGGGGTTTACAGTCATCACGTCCTGGATCCTTATGTCCGGATTTCCAAAATCTACCATGTTCAATCTATATATAAAATAAAACAGTATATGATAAATTTTTCGAATAAAAAGCGAGTTTTTTAGAAAACATATGAAAATACTTATACTATCTATAGGAATAACGGGTAGATTTGAGATGAAATTCGAATTGAAAGCTACACTGGTATTCAGCGGCGATATATCCGGTATCGCGAACGAAATAGAAGTGATCGTGGAGGATGCTAATAAAGATCTATTGAAGAGAGGGGTGCCGCAGGGCATAGAGGGAGGTGCCAGTATAGTATATCACAATATCTCTGAAAGCCATTTGAACATCGAAATAAAGTCTGACAGATACGTGAGAGCCCACGATGCACTCATCAGGATAAAGAAAAAACTGGGCGAAGAGCTTGGGCCGAAACATCACACCGGAGTCAGGGAAGCTGAAGTCAACGATTACACCATCGAGTTTGAATTGGATAAAGAGCCAAAGGCTGAGATATCTCTTCCCTTCGTGGATGATATTCAATTCGATGGCTCTAACTGTAAAATATCTGTAGCTGGACTGACCGATGATCAATTGGCTAGGAATTTCGTCGATAGGATAATCAAAAGGGTGAAAGAGAAGGTGGACGCCCAACACTACGGGGGCAAAGAGGAGATGTGGAAACTCATCTGGGAGTCGGATCGAAAAGAGATGATTTGGGATAAAGACCCCACCGTCGAGATGGAGAAAAGGGGCTGGATTATGAAAGGGCCCACCAAGGGAAAGTGGTTCTACAGACCCCAAGCAGCCAAGATACTGAGGGTCATGGAAAATATCGCGGTAAAAGAGGTGCTGACCCCCCTCGGTTTCCAGGAGGTGATCGAATCGCTGATGGTCCCCTTCGACGTTTGGATAGGAACCGGGCATATGGAAGGGATCCCCAACGAAGCCTACTACGTTTGTGAACCCAAGACGAGAGACGAGGAGAGCTGGGAGGAAGTGATCGACCACATCAAGATATCTAAGGAAGTTCCATCGGAAAAACTAACAGAAATGGTCACAGAACCCAGGGCGGGCATATGCTATGCACAGTGCCCAGTGATCTACTGGTCGCTGAAGAATCGGACCATAGCAGATGATAATCTACCGGTGCTTGTTTACGATAAGACAGTCCCCAGCGCAAGGTACGAGTCTGGCGGGAGGCACGGCATCGAGAGGGTGGACGAGTTCCACCGTGTCGAACCGGTGTATATAGGAACTGAAGAGCAGTTGATCGATTTGAAAGCAAAACTGATCGATAGGTACAAGCACGTCTTCGAAGACATCTTCGAACTCGAATGGCGAATGGCCCAGGTCACCCCCTTCTACCTCCAACAGGCTGGGGAAGAGGAAGAAGAGGAGGGCGATACCGAACTGGGCACGGTGGACTTCGAAGCGTACATGCCGTACAGGGGTACTAGGGAGGAAAGCGAGTGGCTTGAATTCCAGAACTTGAGCATCTTCAAAAAGTACACCGATTCGTTCAACATCAAATCACAGACGAAAGAACTGTACTCTGGCTGTTCCGGAATAGGTATCGAAAGGTGGGCAGCGGCGTTCCTTGCTCAAAAAGGGATCGATCCAGATGGCTGGCCCGAAGAATTCAGGAAGAGATTCGGTGAGATGCCCGAGGGTATCGAGTTATTGTGACATAAACAACGGAAAACTTTTATTTAAGTAGCATTCTGACTAAACAGATACGCCTCGATCGGTAATGTATTGGATACATATTTACGATATAAACCAAAAAGTAGTTATATAAAAAATATTTACTTGCATCCTACTCTACCGTTGATGGTACTATCACAAGTTTAAAATCCTTGAATTTAGGGGAAATAACATGGCAAAGCGAAAATCTCGACGTGCGGCTAGACGCGTAAAAGACAAATGGAAGTCCAAGAGTTGGTACAGGATAGTAGCTCCAGATATGTTCGAAGGAGCACTTGTAGGTGAAACTCCGTCGACTGAACCTGAAGACCTTCTCGGAAGGATAACCGAGGTATCACTCCAGGATTTAGTTGGTGATTTTTCCAAGGTCCACATCAAAGTGCAGTTGAAGATCAATGGAGTTAGAGGAGGGGAGTGCGTGACGCGTTTCATAGGCCACGATATGACCACTGACTACGTGAGAAGGTTGACCAGGAGAAGAAGATCCAAGGTAGATTCAGCATATGATGTTCGGACCAAAGAGGGTTACGATGTCAGATTGAAAGTCCTTTCCGTGACGGATAAGAGAATAAATTCTTCTATAAAAAGCTCCATAAGAAAAACGCAGGATGAGATAGTGAACGATGTTGCCATTAAATCCACACTACCCCAACTCGCTCAAAAGATACTGTTCGGTGGATTGGCTACTAAACTAAAAAGAGATTGTAAGCAGGTCTATCCCCTTAAGAGGGTCGAGATACGCAAGTCCGAGGTACGCTCGGTTCCCCATGAAGAAAAGATCGATGAAAAGATCGTTTCAGAAGAGGAAATGGAAGAGATCAAGAAAGAGAGAGCAGAAGAAGAGGAAGAAGAAGTGGAAGTAGAGGAAATAGAGTCAGAGAAGACCAAGCCGGAAGTTATGAAGGAATTCCAGGAGATCGAAGGTGTAGGTCCGACAATGGCAGAGAAACTCTACGACGGCGGCTTCACATCTCTGGAATCATTGACGGGAGCTTCACAGGACGAATTGACAGAAATCGAGGGCGTGGGCAAGGCATTTTCGGAGAAGATCTATACAGCCCTGCACGATTAAGGTCAACAAAAAGTCGGAGTAGCTCAGCCTGGTGGAGCGCTAGACTCATAGGGAAATGTAATAGCGTTCTAAACGTTTTCAGGAAGATTTTTTATTTCCTGGGGATTGGGAAAAACCGTTGGTTTTTCCTCTAACTTAGAAAATTCGCAGAATTTCCTGAGAATCGGAGAAAACCGCCAGGTTTTCTGCGAGAACAGGAAATCCTAGGATTTCCTGAGAAATCTAGAGGTCGCGGGTTCAAACCCCGCCTCCGACATTTTTTCTTTTTGGAGGAGTTCAAGGGGTTTGAACCGAAGGTTAATGAGCAAAACTTGTTTTGCGAACTGTTAGGAAAACGAGCGTAGCGAGTTTTTGTGACTAGAACCCCGCCTCCGACATTTTTTCTTTTTGGAGGAGTTCAAGGGGTTTGAACCGAA
>CAZHUM010000023.1:0-3458 GCA_964535805.1 uncultured Thermoplasmata archaeon | reverse complement strand
GTTAGGAAAACGAGCGTAGCGAGTTTTTGTGACTAGAACCCCGCCTCCGACATTTCATCATATTTTCTAGCGAAGTGAGAAAATTGATGAGTACAGGAACTGGTTCCTGCTAATTTCTTTCGTTACGCCTATGTTAAATCTTACTTCAGCCATCTTCTACGTTCCCAGCATCGTTGAATCTTATATCAGTATTTTCAGATATGTAATCACTGCCTCTCAATTCAATACCATAACCGCCGTTATAACTGATCTCACAACCGTAGAACTCGGGTGATGAATTCCGGCAGTACACACCTTCGTTCTCGTTATAACTTATCTTGCAGTTATGAAACTGAGGGCTTTCCGAATCGAACATAACCACGCCCCAAGAGTTGTTTGTGATCCAAGTGTCCTCGATAACCGGTGTTCCGTCCTTGATCTCGATCCCGTCGTCCCCGCATCCACTTATCGTCGCATTGATTATATATGGAGAACACCCTTCGATGTAAAATCCATTCGTTATCCCACCGTCGATGGTCACGTTCTCTATCGATATATCATCGTTGTGTAGTTCCACACCCCCTTCTCCGTTCTCATCACTCACATCACCCCAAACCTTCGTGAAGGTGGAATTTTTGATCGTAGCCTCTCCTTTCAACACGATCCGAGCGCCGAATTTTTCGTTATTCCCTTTAAGGGTTGAATTTGTTATACTGAGCAGCCCGTCTTCATCCAAGTAGATACCGAAGGCGTCATCGGCACTGGTATTGAATACCATCGTAGCGTTTTTGACGGTCAAGCTACCACCTTCAGTGATGTATATATTATCGTCAAAATAGAACGTCTCGTTCGCCATCACCATCTCTTCGTCGATCCTCATATCGTAACTCGGGGGCATACTATCGATGTAGTAGAAAAACCCTCCAAACAACCCTATAAGTAATAAGATAGACACAGAAGCCGCCCCCATCTTCCTTATGCCAGTTTTCCTTTTCTTTACTGTCAAGAACTTCCACTCTCTATCGTACAATCGGATGAATAGGTAACCTATACCCAGTCCCAGTGGAACTATCAGTACGAATTTCAAGGCGTTATCGATCAATGTCGTAACGTAAGAATGAGTGATCAGGATGAGCAAAAGGGAGAGTATGAAGAACATCGCTGAACCCCATACACTGCCGATTTTGAAATTCTCCTGCTCGAAATCCTCAGGTGTCGAAGCCCAGAGGAATCCGAACTGATTCGCATAGATCTCCATGAACAGGATCGTCGGCCCCATGATCGCGTAAACAATGAACATCTGGACACTGTTCGTTAAACCGATAAAGACCGTGTAAACTAGCCACCCTTCATAACAGAGGACGGAAAAGAACAGTTTAGATAGGCCAGAATAAAATGCTAATTTGTTAAGGTTCCACGGTATTGTACGATCTATATAAAAGCATCTCAACTCCAAAATATTCACGTTCATAACCACGTTGGCAAGACCGACCGTCAGCACGAAGATGAGGAATATGTATATCATCTCGTCACTTGTGAAAATAGGTGAGACTAATAGTGTAACAACGAACATGATGTAAGGGCCGATAAAGTCCCCGACCCCACGCATCGAGCTCAACACCTTCTTCTCGAATAAAACGCCGGTCCCCTTTTTGAAATCTAGATATGAGAAAGGTGTTTCCGGGATAAGATATTTCCTCCACCACATCTCCTTTGAAGACCTTTCTATGGACAGCGGTTCTATTCTTTGGGCCGTGACCATCTGATAATTATCCTCATAGACCTGATGATCGAGGTTCCAGACCAGGTGGAACAGTACTATGTTCCCTACAGCGAAGAAGGAGAGAGATATCAAGAAAGGTAATAATCCACCAGATACACCCAATATCGCACTGAGATATACTGGACCTATGAACAGGTTGATCGGGAACCAGTAGATCATATCTAAAAAACTGCCGTTCCATGGACCCCCACCTCTCATGAGCCAGTACCATAATTCTCCCAGCCCCGATATAAGAATGAAAGCGAAAATCCCTTGGACCAACAATTTTTTCTTCTTGTTGAATATCTGATTGTACACCGCCACTAGATAGATGCAGAAAAGGTAGGCCACTGACGTAGCCAAGAACAGTCCGACGAACAAACGCATTGTTAGAAACACGCTTGCTTTAGGACTATCCCGGATCATATGATGAAATAGTAGTGCAAATATTACTGGAACGATCAAAGCGCCCTTATAACTCCTCAGGAATTTTTGCCTGAATATGTTCTTTTTCTTTATGGGCAGGGGCAGAAGAAACTCTATCTCGTATTTTTGTAATATGAAGATAAAAATCCCCATCATGAGTGAGATGAACACGCACATCATCACACCAGCGGTGTAAAAAATCAAAAGGTCCTCGATGCCGATAGTCAGAGCAACCCACATATCAGAGAAGAGGAAGTAAAATATCAGAGTATATAGAAGCATCACCGCTGCGAGACCGATCCCCTTCTTGTCTTTGACCATATCTTTAAGGGCGTTTATCATCACCCTTCTTTTGATGTCCTTCAGCAGTTCTAATTCCCCGCTGCTCTTCATCTATCTCCCTCGGTGATCTTGAGGAAAAGTTCTTCCAGCCTAGCCCCTTCAGCGGCTCTAGCTTCCTTCTCGACCTCCCTCACCGTTCCCTTCGCGATGGTCCTTCCTTCGGACATTATCATGAGATGGGTGGAAGTGTCCTCTACGAGATCCAGCATATGAGAACTGACTATCACAGATGCCCCTCTTTTCCTAGCCCTTACTATAAGATCTTTTAGATACCGTCCTCCCTTGGGGTCGATACCCATGAGAGGTTCATCCAGTAAAATGGTCATCGGCTCGTGGATGAAAGCACAGATAACACTGACCTTTTGTTTCATCCCTTTAGACAAGTATTTTGTGAGTTCTTTTCTCTTTTCCTCTAAGTCGAAACCTCTGATCATCCGATCCGCTTTGTCCTCCCAATCTACCATCTCGAAGGCCCTAGCCACGAATCTGATATGTTCTTCGACGGTGAGTTGCGGGTAGGGATTCGGCACCTCTGGAACGTATGCGAAACCCCTTTTAGCCTTCTCTGGAGTCACTGAAATATCATAACCATCGATGATGATCTTTCCCGCATCGGGTCTCAATAACGTCGATATGCATTTTATGGCTGTAGTTTTACCGGCACCGTTGGGTCCTATCAGACCGTAGACTTCTCCTCTGCCTACCATGATATTCATATCTACGACTGCATCGACATCACCGAACGATTTAGATAAACCACTCACTTCCAACATTTTAACCACCCCCTACATGCCCATTATAATATATTTATTTTATCAAGTAACATAGCAAAAGCTCGACGTATCGAATGGAATCATTACATAGCTCAATCACAGAAGTTTTGTATCGTAGCCTTGCGTGTCCTAGGTTCGAAGACTATCACTTTGCCAGGGTCTGGCTGGATGTCTCT
>CAZHUM010000022.1:6848-29786 GCA_964535805.1 uncultured Thermoplasmata archaeon | reverse complement strand
ATGACCAGCTCTTTTATCATCACGGTGATAATTCTATTGATCGCTGTTCTATTCGTCACCTTCTTCTACTATTCAAAAGAGAATAGGAAATAAAGAAACTTCACAGCTCTTTGTTTTAGATTTGGTGATGCCGGTAACTAGCTGTCTGGAACAAAGCACAACAGTCACTAGATGTATGATGAAACTGTCATCACTGGATAACTTCTTCGGCAGTCTTTTCTCCTTTTTCGTATTGATCCAAGGTCGCTCCGATCTCTACTCTTTTCTTTTTAGCTAGTCTGTAAATTTCATGTAAACTTGTATCGAGTAATTCTGCCCCTCTAGACACTGATATCCTTCCTCTTGAGATAAGGTCTAGGATATAGTCCTCTGCTCCTTTATACATAAGCTGTCTCAGGGCGGTGGATTTATCTATGTGTTCTTCAGATGACCGGGCTTCTGCTAGCTTCAGCAGGTTAGTCGGTATCCTTAATGGATAAGGCTCAGTTCCCATATTATTCACCTCCTTTGATCTTTATTATAACTTCATTATAAACATCCTTTCTAACCAGATCCTTTATCTGATCCAGACCTTTAAGGGATTCTTCTTTAGTTAGCATACCTTTTTTGTACAGGATATAGATGGCATTGCATGGAGTGAAATACTCGACTTTATCATATCTATCAAGAGTTTTTAAAAATGCTCTGTCATCGGATATCACTGCATCTGCCCCTTCTTGAAAATAAAGTCGAAAAACTTCTTTTTCCCCATCACCTAGTGATTCCAGGTCGTCTTCATCCATTCTTTCCATCTTATCAGATGGACGATCATTGATTTCAATTATCTTTATCCCCTCCTCCACTACCTCTTCTATCAAGAATGCATCCTCATAAAGCCCCTTTTTTCCATCATCTACTGATTCTTTATAAACTGCCTCTGGTATGATACATTCACACCTAGATGCCAGCATTCTCAGCACCCCTGCTTTTTGGAGTTTTATCAGACCGTCAGAGTCTAATACTATCTTACCCATAGTTATACGATGTTATACGTTATTAATTAATATTTCGGATATGTTGAAATAGTCATCTCTTATGACCATGGCTTCGATTTTTATACTCACATACCTTTCGTATTTATTGTTTTATGGTTCGAAATAAGATAATTCAGGAATGCCAATCGGTTTCACTTAAGAAAAATATATATGCCGATAGGCTTATTTTAGTAAGGTAAGTGATAATATGCTTAAGAAAATAAGGATCATGGGTGTATTTGTCCTATTATTAGTGATCACCATCCCGTCTTCAGCAGCATCTTTTAGTGCTCCAACGTCCCAAGAGAATATTTCGATAGAAACGATCGAAAGACCGTTCTTCAGGAATGTTACGGATATTACACATTCTGATGGTGGGATGGTGTATGTAGGGACAGATGGGAACGGATTAGTAAGATACGATACAGATGATAACTCGTTCGAGGTTTTGAATACGACTTCCGATTTCCCAACAAACAAAATAGATTACGTTAAATGGTCTTCAAAGAACGAAGAACTTTATTTCTCTAATTACGATCCAAAACCGTATCACAAAAATGAATCTATTATCCCCTACGCATATTCATATTCAGCAGAAGCGGGAGTGTATCCGATAGGCAATCGGTTTCAAGAGCGCACTTTTAACTACATTCTAATCAACGATACATATGTCATTGGAAATGACGGCAGGATATTAATTATAAACAATTCTATATCGAATTTTGATAATTCTATTAGAAATGTTTACCCGGTTTTTTACCCAGCTAAGGCCTCTATTTTGACTGGCCCTTATATAAATGACATGATAATTGTTGATAATTACTTATACGAGGTGGGGGATATATACATGACTGGGGGAAGCAAACCCGTTCATTCGGAAATATATAAAACCAATTTGAAGAATATTTCTTTTAGGGAAGGAGGACATGTTGATAAACATGAGCTCTTATTAAGAGGCGATGATTCTGGAGCTTCTAGTATAGTCTATAATCCTGGAGAACACCTTTTTTACGTTGGTACAAAAAACGGAGTTTTACAAGTTGATCCTCACACTTTAGAAGTGAGTATGAATATTACAAAAATTGATGGGATAATAAGCAATAATATTACATCGTTGAGTTACTCAGCAAAAGATAACTTACTTTTTATAGGTACAGATATGGGATTATCGATCTATAATACTACAAGTGAGGAGATTATCAATATAAACAAATCTCAAGGTATTTTGGACAACAATATAAATTGCATTGATTATGATAATTCAGAAGATAAAATTTACATAGGGCACGACAACGGTATTAGTATATTCAAGATCAAGGACATAACAGACCTACCGAAGATACAACACACCCCACTCACCCAAGCCACAGTCGGCAAACCGATCCCAATCACCGCAACAATAACCGATTCCTCAAACATCTCGTCCGCCCTGGTGTACTACCGACCAACCGACCAAGCCAACTTCACGTCCATCGAGATGCAAGCAGACGGTGACGACTACACCGCACAGATACCTTCCACGCCCACACCGGGGAAGCTGGAGTACTACATCGAAGCCAGTGATATCTACGGGAACGAGAATCAGACAAAGGTGTACGAAGTGGACGTGGTGGAGGAAAACACATCAACGCAGGGCAAGGACGGGTACATCCCCGGCACGGACATGACCAGTTCGGTCATCATCACTGCTATCATATTGTTGTTAGCTATTCTTATCGTGATCTTTTCCTCCTTGATAAAAAAGGAAAACAATCGTTGAATATACAGATAACAACTCCTGAACGATGGCTAGACCTATGAATCCCATACATCGAGATTTTCCATCGACCTCTCAATTTTTACCGGATAAAATGTATCTATTTGAACGGTCTTATCTTTGGAATCTGAAAATGTGTTCATGATCAAACAAGGACTAGAAATGCCCATGCCGGTATGAATGCGATACCATTTTGGTGATCCATCCTATCTTTGGTGATGACTATTCCCCCCACACTGTATTCTTCTCTGAATTTTTGGAGACCCTTCAGATCAGAACTACGGATATCATTTTTGTATTTCACCTCTATGGGTACCGGGTTTTCTCGCTCCAATACGAAATCCACCTCGTATTTGTCTCGCCAATAGAAAAGATCGATATTATATCTATCAGTCAGTGAATCCAACGCTATCGCTATCAGGTTCTCCATCCCTACTCCAAGCTCTTGGGCATCACTGAGGATATCATTTTCCATATTCAATAGAGCGTACCTTAAACCTGTATCAGCCATGTAAATCTTTTTTCTTGACCTGATCTTTTTTTGATATGATGAAGTGTAGTTTTGATGTATATGGATCAAGAACGAATTTTCGAGGTATGTCATGTAATTTGATATCGTTTCGTTCCTAGCCCCCAGGTCCTGAGAGAGTGAATTATAACTGAAAAGTCTCGAACTTTCAGCGGCGGCAAAGTGAAGTAGAGACACCAAAAGCCTCCTGTTTCTAACCTCGTAGATTTCAGGTATATCCCGAAAGAGTACTCTATCCACTACATCCTCTTTCAAAAATCTCTGCCAGAGATCTATTTTATCCACATCTAATGTTTCTGGAAAACCACCTCTTATCAGATATCTGTTGAGCAGTGATGAAGCGTCTCCCCTCATAAGTTCGAGTTCATAACTGCAGTTCTCAAGCACTTTATACGCCTGTTCGCTGCCTTTGACCAAGTTCCTCTGAAACCTTTTTCGGTAGTCGTTTAAATCCATCTCTACGCCGTTAAATCTCATGAAACCGTAGAATGAAAGCGGAGGGAGTTTTACAGTATGGATCCTGCCAACCAAACTTTCTTTAGATCTTTTGATCTTGAGAGAAGATGAACCGCTGACGAATACCTTGACCTTTTCCCTATCCCAAATGTTTTTTAACTCCAATTCCCAGGTATCGTCGAATTGTATCTCATCCAGAAAAATATAAGTCGGGCCTTCCCTTCTCCGGACTTTGTTTTTGTAAACCTCGAAGATCCTTTTTACTGGTTTATCTAAGTCAAGAAGTGTCACATCATCGAGGCTCGCGTATAGGACGCTTTCACTGCTCTCACTTTCCAGCTGATGATCTATCAATTGATACAACAATGTCGTCTTTCCCACCCGTCTAAGACCTATAAGTGAAGTGATGCGATCTTCGTCAGTAAATGATCGAAGTTCATCAAAAACTTCCCTTTTCTTCTGCATCTTCAAATGTTCTGGAACTCGATCTGTCTGCCACCATGGATTCATTTTGACCAAAACCTGGAGCAGTTCTTCATCCGTGAGCATCTTCTACACCTTTGCTATTACAATAGTAGAGTTGCTTAATTAAGTTTACGGTTATAAGGGTAAACTATTCGGCATTTCTTTAATATTACATTAGGAAAGTACGAAATCGGGCTTTGCGATCGTTACCCACATCTGCTGTCCGATGAACGGCTATCCATCTGCTGTACAGCCGTCCAACATGTCATCAAAGCTGTAAATGCCGTTCATCTCATCCCATTCTGCCATCTCTTAGATAAAACTCTCTACCGCCTCACATCATCCTTCATTATCAAATCGATGATAGAAGTGATACACTCCTTCAGTTTGTGTGTCAAATTTACGAGGATAAGTCATAAATTCAGTGATACTATTGGAATCCTCCGTTGGGATAGTACTTGTATGTTCATAGGAACCTAACAAGCGATTTTTGTACAATGCTGAATGATACTTACCATTATTGTCTACTGGAATTGTTACCTCAATTGCATCGATTTTTGGAACAAGGTTCCGAAAAATACCAGTGATTGCATATTCTGATATACTTATCAATCTTAGATCCGCCTGTATCAAACGGTTTGGATGTCCCCATTCAAACCGTTTCCAGTTTTTCTGAATGCGTCTCTCACGTTCAATCTCACCGTTCCTGACCAATATGTTGTAAGTAAGCCCACACCGGGGAAGCTGGAGTACTACATCGAAGCCAGCGATATCTACGGGAACGAGAATCAAACGGAAGTGTACGAAGTGGACGTGGTGGAGGAAAACACATCAACGCAAGACAAGGACGGTTACATCCCCGGCACTGACATGACCAGCTCGGTCATCATCACTGTGATAATTCTATTGATCGCCGTTCTGTTCGTTACTTTCTTTTACTATTCGAAAGAAAAGAGGGGAGTGTGATTTTCACTCTATCTAAAGGCTATCTTCGAAGATGATCGATCAAATAACTTATCTTCTGTATAGAAAATGGATAGCGGGGAGTGGATTTGAACCACCGATCTCCGGGTTATGAGCCCGACGGGATCTCCTGGCTACCCTACCCCGCTCTGAAGATTCAATTTTGTTTACGGAAAGTTTTTTACCTTTCCAGATGCCGATGGAGATGTATAAAATAATGTATTATTATAATCTTTCCCCTTGAGCCCTGATAAATTTCAAAACGGTCAGGCAACTCGAACGTATCACATGATCACGTCCTTTTGAACCACTTCTTCATCTCTTTTTCGTTGAAATTGATAACCGTGGGTCTCCCGTGTGGACACGTGTACGGATTCTCGCATCCACCCAGTTCCTGCACCAATCTCTTGGCGTTACTCACCGATATCACATCTCCAGAAGTTATCGATGAATGACATGCCATGTATCGTATCACCTCTTCCTTCCTCTCGTCCAAACTGCTGTTTTTCATCTCCATGATTTCATCTAGAATATCATGGATTATCTCGATGTCCTGCATCTCGCCCATGACCACCGGTACACTGGTGATCCTAAAAGTGGTCTTACCAAACTCTTCGACTTCGAAACCTAGATTCTCCATCAGATCGCGATTTGCACGAAGGACCGCTGCCTGTTTTGGTTTAAAATCAATTGTGAATGGGGACACCAAACTCTGAGCGCCTCTTTCATCCCCATATATGGACTTTATCCGCTCGTAGTTGATCCGTTCGTGGGCTGCGTGCTGGTCGATGATCATCATACCATCCGTGGTTTCCGCGACTATATACAGATCGTTCACTATCCCCACGATCCTCATCTCGGGCAGCACGGTCTTCTCCACCTTCTCTTCCGTGCCCACATCTAGATGACTCTGGCCTAAGGAGAGATCTTTCGGTTTTTCTTCTTTCGGTTCATCCTTCTCTACTTCCCTCTCCTCGATCTTTCTCTTCGGTATCAGGTCCTTCTCGTGGAATGCAGACCTTACTGCAGAAACCAAACTCTCCTGTATTTTCCTCTCTTCTCTGAAACGTATCTTCGTCTTCGTGGGGTGGACGTTCACGTCGATGAGGGCTCCGTCGAGATCTAACTTGATCACACATATGGGATAGCGGTGCTTGAAAAGTAGGGTCCCGTATCCTTTTACCACGGAGTCTTTCAGCAGTTTGTTATTAACATACCTACCGTTCACATAGGTGTATATATGGCTGCGTGTAGATCTTGTAAAATCAGGTTTTGACAGGAATCCCTCTATAGTGAAAAGTTCGTTCTCCCGGTATACGTGCACCATGTTTTTAGCGATCTCCTTACCGTAGATATCCCGTATATTCTCCAAAAGTGATTTTGATTTTGGTGTAGATATGAGCTCGTTACCCTCGTGTACGAGATCAAAACCGATCTTCGGGTGTGCGAGTGCGTATCTGGTTACGACTTCACTGATGTGAGCCAATTCAGTGCTCTTTTTCTTCAGGTATTTCCTTCTTGCAGGTGTGTTATAGAACAACTCCCTGACTTCGACCGTAGTTCCCACGGGTGCACCGATACTTCCGAGCTCCTTTTTCTCACCACCGTGAATTACTATCTCGGCTGCCTCTACGTCCTCTTCCCTCTTTGTTACCACCCTCACCTTGGACACGGCGGCGATGCTTGGAAGCGCTTCACCTCTGAATCCGAGGGTCCGGAGGTCGTCCAGGTCCTGGATATCGTCGATTTTACTCGTCGCGTGCTTCTCGAAGGCCAACTCGATTTCTTCCCTTCCCATCCCACTGCCGTTGTCCATGACTTTGATGAGTTCCCTCCCACCGTCTTTGACCTCTACACGGATATCATCTGCACCGGCGTCCATGGAATTTTCGATCAGCTCTTTTACCACGGAGGCGGGTCTTTCGATCACCTCTCCAGCGGCTATCTGGTTCACCGTTTGAGCCGAGAGGATCTTGATCTTACCCATCAGGAATCCTCCGCTTCCTTCTTCAATCTCCAAAGTTCGTTCAACGCTTCAAGTGGGGTCATGTTCTCAACGTCGATGTTCTTGATCTTCTCAACTACCGGATCTGACTCTTTCGAAGAGCCGTTCTCCAAGTCGAAAACGACCTGTGTGAAATTCGGTCCGGGTTGATGCTCCATCTTGATGGTGTGTTCATCTTCGATCTGGTTGAGGACTTCGTTCGCCCTCTCTACCACCAGTTCGGGCACCCCGGCCAGTGACGCCACGTGGACGCCGTAGCTCTCGTCGGTATGACCCTCCCGCACCTTCCTCAAGAAGGTCACTTCACCGCCGTGCTCTTTCGTGGCGACGTGCAGGTTCTTCACGTTCCCAAGTGACTTTTCCAGTTCTGTCAGCTCGTGGTAGTGTGTAGCGAACAGGGTCTTCGATTTCACTTCTCTAGATATGTACTCCGTAGCCGCCCATGCGATGCTCAATCCATCGAATGTGCTCGTTCCACTGCCGATCTCATCCAGCAGGATCAAGCTGTTTTCGGATGCGTTGTGAAGGATATTGGCTAACTCGACCATCTCCACCATGAACGTTGACTGCCCTTTTACCAGAGCGTCCGTGGAGCCGACCCTCGTGAAGATCCGGTCGACCACACCTATGTGCGCTTCCTCTGCAGGTACGAAACATCCAACATGAGCCATGAGAGTTATCAAAGCTATCTGACGCATGTACGTGGACTTACCGGACATGTTTGGACCTGTGATTATAGCGAAATTATTTTTGTTCATGTCTAGATGGGCATCATTGGGGACGAAATTATCTATCGTGTTCTCCACCACCGGATGCCTGCCCTCTCTTATCTCGATACGCCCATCCACTCCTATGGAGGGTTTGTTGTAATCGTTCCTGATAGCGGCGTGCGAGAACGTTGAAAGCACATCCAGCTCTGCTAAAGCTGATGCCGTATTCTGGAACCTTTCGGATTCTTTTCCGACTTCATCACGGAGTTCACAGAAGATATCGTATTCCAGCGCCTCCATCTTCTCCTCGGCACTTATTATCTCGTCCTCTTTCTTCTTCAACTCCGGCGTATAGTACCTCTCGCTGTTCTTCAATGTCTGCTTTCTGGAATAATCATCGGGGACCTTTTCCATCTGGGTCTTCGGCACTTCGATATAGTACCCGTGCACCTTGTTGTACCCGACTTTTAACTTCGATATGCCGCTCCTTTCTCTTTCATCTTTCTCCAATGAGTTGATCCACTGCTTGCCTTCGGAGGTCAACTTCTTCAGCTCGTCCAGTTTTTCATCGTAGCCGTCCTTTATGAGCCCACCCTCTTTGACGGTGATCGGCGGGTCCTCCACCAGTGCCTTGGATATGGTGTCTCTGATATCTTCCATCGGGTCGATCTCTTTTCGGATACCTCTTAGTTTAACGCTCTCCACATCGGACAATTTCTCGATGATGGGGGGTATGAGTCTTAGAACATTACGGATAGCCAGTAGATCTCTTGCGTTGGCGTTGCCGTAAACCACCCTGCTGATGAGCCTTTCGATATCGGACATATCACCCATCTGCTCTCTTATATCGTCCCTGAGAAAGATGGATTTCGACAGCTCCTCCACGGCATCCAACCGCTCCTGTATTCTATCGTGGTCCAACAGGGGCTGCTGAAGCCAGTTCCTGAGTTTTCTAGATCCCATGGCGGTCATTGTTTCGTCCAGGACCTCCAGCAGAGTTCCCTTCTTTCCGCTCTCTCTGATACTTTTGAATATCTCTAGATTCTTTATGGTTGTGGAATCGATTATCATGAATTCATCGTTGGAGTAGAACCTTACGCGTTTGATGTAATCCAAAGTGCGCTTCTGCGTATCTTTCAGGTAGTCCAAGACGGCACCGGAAGTTCTTACCGCCGAGTCGTGGTCTTCCAGCCCCAGGGGTTCCAAGCTCTTTATTCCAAAATGATCTTTCAATGTGATTTCAGCGGATTTGTAAAGGAAAGCATCGCCATCGTGACCGTGTATCATCATATCTAACTCGCTCTTCAAGCTGTCAAGGAATTCCTTATCATCCAAACTCTCCGGGTCTAGTATGCACTCTGCCGGTTCGTACCTCAGTATCTCGGATATCAACTCCCCTTCTTTATCAACCTCCGTAACGTGGAAATCCCCTGTCGAGATATCTACTACTGATATGCCGTAATCTTCCTCGCCCCTGTAAACGCACATCAGGTAGTTGTTTCCCTTGCCTTCGATAAGACCTTCATCGATAACAGTTCCGGGTGTAACGACTCGCACCACTTCCCTCTTGACTATACCTTTCGCTTCCTTGGGATCTTCAACCTGCTCTGCGATAGCTACGGTGTATCCCTTCTTGATCATCCTCTGCAGGTATGAATCCACCGAGTGATACGGGACTCCTGCCATGGGCATCGGGTCTTCCTTTCCTTTGTCCCTGGTGGTCAGAACGATATCGAGTTCCTTGGATGCTATCTTGGCGTCCTTTTCGAACATCTCGTAGAAATCCCCCATCCTGAAGAAAACTATGGAACCGGGATACTTCTCTTTGATATCGTAGTATTGCTTCATCATCGGTGTCGGGTCGCTCATGTAAGATATATCTCCTTTCAGAAGTCAATGAGCAAGCGATTAATAAAGGTTTTTTAGAAAAAAGGTGAGAAAATTTATAGGATGATTTTTACCTCTCGGAGTAACCCATTTCATAAAACTATTATGAAAAATGTAAAAAAATTATAAATATGCATACAACCGTTGAATCGCTGGGTTTAATCATGAAAGTGATATTCGTGGATGATGATTCTGGCTTCCTGGATCAGGCCAAGTTCGTTTTAGAGAAAAACGACCGTGAGTTGGGTGTCATACCAAAACAGAGTGGAGAAGAAGCATTAAGGTACCTTGAAGAGAACACAGCCGATATAATCGTATCGGATTACAAGATGCCCGAGATGGACGGTTTGGAACTGTTGAAAAAATTGAGGGAGAAAGGTGAAGATATTCCGTTTATCATATTCACTGGAAAGGGTAGAGAGGAGATCGCCATGAAAGCACTGAACTTGGGTGCGGACAGATACTTCAGGAAAGGCGGTGACCCCATGGCGCAGTACGAGGTCTTGGCTCAGGCGATCAAACAAGAAGTGACTCACTATCGAACCAAACAATCTCACCGGGATATCGAGTCGAAGCTGGAAAAAAGTGAGCAAAAGTACAGAGCGGTCTTCCAAAACATCGGATTAGCGATGGTCACCCTGAAGAAGGACGGTACGATATCATTAGCTAACTCAAAATTCGTGGATTTGTGCAGGTATTCAAGAGACGAACTCGAAGGAAAAAGGAATTGGTTCAGGTTCGTCAGCGACGAGGACAAAGAGAGGGTGAAGAAATACCATGATCTGAGGAATGTAGATGAAAACATGGCACCCAGCAGTTATGAGTTTAGATTCGTAGATAAGGTCAACAATGAAAAATACGTGCTGGCTACACTCTCGAAGATACCATATGAAGATGAAACGGTACTTACACTTTATGATTTTACCGAATTCGAGCATACCATCCAAGAATTCAAAAATCTCGAAGAGGCGTTCAAGAACAAAGACCTTGATGAAGTCGAAAATGAGATCATCAATTCCATCGAAGAACTGTTCACCAAGGAAGGGATCAAAACAGCCATCAAAGACTGGTGTTTGGACGAGTTGATCTTGTTGTTGATCAAGAATGAAGACGGTGCAACCGGTAAGGAGTTGATGTCTGGGTTGAAGAACCTCTTCGGGATAGACTTGAGTTCCAGCATAGTTTATCCCCGACTTCACGATCTGCAGGACGAGGGTGTACTGTCGATAAACGAGCGGATCCGGTCGAAAGAGTATGTTTTTAAAGACGAAGAGAAGGCGGACGAGATGATAAATAAGAAATTGAAGCAGCTTTTCGGTATCTACGGGATAATGAAGTTGCTGCGTTCTAAAGTTAACCGATGAACAGTTTGGAAGCTAGAGGGATCTAGATGTGCTTCAATTACTCTATAAACAAGAAACCGGAATACTTGGAGGAGAGGTTCGATGCTGAATTCGAAGAAAGTGATAGATTCGATAGAGTTTACCAAGTATCCGCTTTCAGTGATGTTGACCTCCCGGTGATAACGAACAAAAAACCGGATAAGATCAGCTTCTTCAAGTGGGGTCTGACACCGCACTGGGTTAAGGATATGGAGGGGGCTAAGGACATCTCCAGCAAAACGAAGAACGCCAGGGGGGAGAGTATATTCGAGAAACCGGCTTTCAGAGCTGCTGCTGTCAAAAGAAGATGCTTGATTTTAGCGGACGGTTTCTTTGAATGGAGGGAGGTCGGAGGAAGAAAGTTTCCTTACTACATCAAGTTGAAAAACGACGATGCCTTCACTTTTGCGGGTATATGGGGGAAATGGGAAAACAAAGCAGAGAACAAAGATATCTACAGCTATTCACTGATAACAACCGAGGCGAACCCAATGCTGGCTGAAATACACAACACCAAGAAGAGGATGCCGGTGATATTGACGAAAGAGAACGAGAAACGGTGGCTCGAAGTGGGTGGGAATCTGGAAGAAGCGATAGACATCTTGGTCCCCTACGACGAAAAGAAGATGGAAGCCTATACCATCTCGAAGCTCATCACAGACACCAACTTCCAGATCAACAGTCCTGAGGTTTTAGAACCGCATCATTATCCAGAGCTAGGTATGAAACAGGAAAAGCTGTTCTGAAGGAGTCAGGGGGATCACAAAACATCTTCTAGACTATTACGAATATCCGCCATAGATCTTTTTCCTACGATCGTTTTCTTCCTTCTACCCCACTTGAATATCATGATGGTAGGGACGCTCCTGACCCCGTACTGTTCTGCGAGAGCTTTATTTTTCCGAGTGTTAACTTTGCCGAAGGCGGTTTTCTTCTCGTATCTCTTGGATAATTTTCTGATCTTGGGCGACATAGCTCTGCACGGACCGCAGTGTGGAGAGTGGAAATCAATCAACGTAACTGGATATTTATGGATGAAATCTTCGAAATCGTCCTCACTTAGTATCTTCACGGATATGGGCCATTCATCTTCTAGAGGAATCTCTCTTTTCGAACCCTTTTCCCAGAATTTCAGTTTCTCTTTCAGGCCCATGATTGAATGATTCTGTCGAGGGGTTATATATCTTTGTGATTTTTGATTAAAATGGGCTCAACAACAATTCTATCGAATTCTCGTCACCCCATTTTTCATTTAAAAAATGGGCTTAATCGGAAATCTATGGATTTTAATGGGCTCAACCAAAAATACTCACGTATTTTTCGTAACCCCATTTTTCGGTTCAAAAAATGGGCTTAATCGGAAATCTATCGATTTCCAATAACTCGTTAAGCCGAGCTTAACTCGTCGGCCGGACGAGTAAAATTTGATAAAATTTTACGAGTTGGTGGAATCTATGATTCCATCTTATTTTCGAATCCGGTCGAGAACACGAGCGAATGCGAAGTGGGTTTGACGAAAATGCTCCTGCATTTTCGTCACCCATGAAAATCTACGATTTTAATGGGCTCGGCCGGATTCGAACCGGCGATCTCCGCCATGTCAAGGCGATATCATAACCAACTAGACCACGAGCCCTTTTGAGAGGGTTCTAGTTGTAGACCACGAGGAAAGCTTTGCTTTCCGGGCTGTTGGAATACCGAGTGATGAGGTATTCCGACTAGCGAGCCCGTGGATTGGTAGAAATTATCTAATTTATATATCTCTTTCGCTTTCTAGGATCCTTTTCAACTCTTCCTTCACTTCTTCTTTCACCGGATCGTAGTTCGCCCGCCCGACGGTGAAAACCCTGCCGTACTTCTTGTATTTGTCCACTTGATTTCTGTGGAGTACTGCTAGAACCGGTGTTTCGCTCTCCAAGTTCTCCTTCACCGCATTTTCAAACCTTTCCGAATACAGTTCCATAGTGCCGATCTCGTCTATAACAACGATGTCACATCCTTCAGAGACACTCTCTAGAGATCTCTCGGTGAAGTACTCCAGGTCTCCCATGTTCACCCTGTATTTACTAACGGACGGACCCTCCTCTTGATCGACGTGAGAGAGGATACCTTCCTCACCACTATTGATATCCACGAGCTTAAAACCCTTCCTTCTACCCCCTTTCCGGATGTCCGGCGTTCTCAGACCTTCTGCTTCCAAGCCCAGCGAGTCGAGTAACTCCCCGATCATGGTGCTCTTACCGGTCCGCGACGGACCCGTGATAAATATGTTGTTCTCCATCATTCTATTAAACGAACCCCGCTCTTAAGTATTTTTTTAAAGGAAAAGTTGTTATAATGGTTTCATAGATGATTATCCAGATGGACTACTTCGACGAGATCATCCAGAGGATAATCGACGGGGATATTTCGAACCCTGAAGAACTACAAAAAGCGAAGATCAAACTATGTAAAAAATACGGTAAAGCGGAGCTGCCTAGGAACGCGGAGATATTCGAAAGGGTCGACCGATTAGACGATGTTTCGAGGGAACAGGTCCTTCACGTTCTCCAGAGAAAACCGTCCAGAAAAAAATCCGGAGTCACGGTCGTAGCTGTTATGACATCACCGGCAGAGTGTCCTCACGGCAGTTGTATCATGTGCCCAGGTGGTCCAAAAAAAACAGTGCCTAGCCCGCAGTCTTACACCGGTGAAGAACCCGCTGCATTGAGAGGGGCTAGGAACGGATTCGATGCGAAAGCACAAGTCGAAGACCGACTGAGACAGTACCGAGCCATCGGCCACTCCACGGACAAAGTAGATCTGATCGTCATGGGTGGGACTTTTCCTGCTAGAGATAGGGATTACCAGGTTGATTTCGTCAAGGGATGTTTCGACGGATTGAATGGAACGACCGCGGGTACATTGGAACAAGCCCAGGATATCAACGAAACAGCTCACAACAGATGTATCGGCATGACCGTCGAAACGAGACCTGACTACTGTAAAAAAGATAACATAGATAACATGATGCACCTCGGTGCTACAAGGGTAGAGATAGGGGTGCAGACCCTCAGAGACGATATACTGGAGAACATACAGAGAGGGCACACCGTTCAGGACGGCGTCGAGGCTACTTACCATGCCAAAGAGAGCGGATTAAAAGTTTGCTACCATATGATGCCGGGGCTTCCCGGTTCGACACCGGAAGAAGATCTAATGGATTTTGAAAATCTTTTCGAGAACGGCGATTTCCAACCCGACATGCTGAAGATCTATCCTACTCTGGTCATAAAGGGAACAGAACTTTACAAGATGTGGAAAAGTGGAGAGTACGAACCACTCACAACCCTAGAAGCGGCAGAGTTGGTGGCGAGGATGAAATCTATAGTGCCCAAATACGTACGCATACAAAGGGTACAGAGAGACATTCCATCACCGATCGTGGACGCTGGAGTCAAGAAATCCAATCTAAGACAGTACGCGAGAGAAAAATTGAAAGAGATGGGGGATGCCTGCAGCTGCATACGCTGCAGAGAAGTGGGGCACAGCGATAAAGAAGTAGACATGAACAAAGTCGAGTTGAATACAATCGAATATCGAGCTTCAAAGGGGGATGAGTACTTCCTAGAGTACGGAGAAAATGACGTGATCATCGCCTACGCTAGGTTAAGGATATCAGAAAAAATCCCGCCCACCATTAGAGAACTTAAAGTCCTGGGAGAGATGACACCGATCAACGAAGAAGGAGATGATTTCCAGCACAGGGGCTTCGGTAAGAAGCTCGTCAACAGATGCGAAAGCATAGCAGGGGAATACGCTGATGAAATCCGTGTCACAAGCGGGATAGGTGCTAGGGAATATTATCGTAAATTGAACTATTCTCTCAATAAACCCTACATGACGAAAAAACTTGCGTGATCAAACTGCTTTGTAAATCCCTGGCTCCGGTTGATATACTTCATCGAGCTTCTCCAATTTTTCTATCAATTCACTTCTACTATCGAGTCCAAGTATCTCGATCGCTTTAAAGAAATCGTTCTTTCTGAACTCACCGAGCTCATCTGTCAACACCCTTGCGATTATCAGTAACTTCTCCCTATGATCGCTCCCTTTGTCAGCTTCGTCGGCGGCTCTCTTGTACACCGATTTTTCCTTTTCTTCCCCCTCCGGCATCTCTCCTCTTCTTATCTGGGCATTTATCTGACCGACCGCCCATCTGACTTCTTCCTGCGAATCAGAACTAAAATATATCTTCATCTTTTTGAGTTTCAATCTCTTACCGCAGTGGGTGCATTCAGCGGTTTTGTTTGTCAAGTCCACCGCCCTTGCGTAATTGCATTCCGTGCAAACGATTATACCGTATCTTCCAGATGTCATTCGAAATACACCAACACCGTTAATGCACATCCGTATTTATTCTTCTTTACCTTTACTTTAGTTTTTGTAAGATGCGGCTTTTCTAACTTAACCTTTCGAGCTAATCCCATCTCTTCCGTTTTATAGATCAGGGTTTTAACGAATGTTTCATCATGGATTTCATCTTGCTGAGCGGTATGTTCCGCTACGTAACCTCCATTTCCATCTTTTCTAAAGGTGTAAGCGATACCCGCTGCAAGTTCTTTCCCCCTTCCCGTTGAAACAGCGATCACTCCAGGTAAAAAATCTCCGATCTCATGGGGTATCTTATCTATCTTCTCGATGTTGGGGGGTAGAACTGAAGACACCTTTACTAGATTGATATCTCCGATACCAGCATCTATCATCGCGTTGTCGAAGGCGTTCATGAACGAGATATCACTGAGACCTATACCCGTAGTAACGGTGAATCTAGTAGGGTTTTCGAACATGAAATATTCTAGAAGCATGATTGTATTAATTGTTTTGTTTTACATTTTACAAAACATTATATACTTTGTTTCGTTATTTTTTACCTGATGTCTCCTCTGATAGTCGCACTGGTGATATTGGGTTTGATCGTTTTAATGGTGATACTTTGGGCCGTCTGGCAGTTGGTCAAGTGCGTCTTCGTGATCATCCTGATAATCGTGATAATAGCAGCCCTATGGTATTTCGGTGCTCTTTCTGGATTTAATTTACCGTTTATAGATATTATTCAACAAATTTAATATACACATTAGATGATTTTGAGCTCATGGGTCTAACGGAAGAATTGAAAGAGATAGCCGCCCTTCTCTACAAGATCCCTTTCATTAAATTCCTAGGGATATCCGAGTTCACTATTATCATACTGATAGGAGCTCATCTCTTGGCACCTTCAAATTATCTAACGTTTATCAATTATGCCCTTTTATTTTTATTATTAGGAATAACCTTACTTTCCTCCCTGATGATAGTCCTCCTAAATTTCCGTTTCGATGGGATGGGGTTACTCGCTACGATGATGATACTAGGTGGGTTGTCGCTCCTATCTTTTCAGATAGAGGGGGCTTACGGTCTGGAGAAATTGCAGATAGTGAATATCGCCTTCATAATCAGTTCAGTAATGACCATCTTACTAGGAGTTTTCTTTTTGAAGAAAAAAGTGGGCTTGATGAGCAGAAGATCCGCGTTTTTCTTGGTTTGGATATACTCTATGATATTTTTCATGTACTTCCCCATCTTGGATTTGTACTTTTCCAAGGCTGGCGTTGGGTATGGTGAGGTGAGTTCTTTAGCGGTGAGTCTTGGATTATCTTTGGCAGCGTTCCTCTCGTTGTACCGTATCTCCAAAGTTGGTGGTATCACGGAGAAGTTATTAGAAAAGGGTGATATCAGAAGGGTCATCGGCGACCTTAAGGGTGCAGAGTTATATTACAATAAAGCATTAGAACATTCTCAGAGTGCTGTGATAAAAACTAGGCTGGGAGACCTATACTTCCAAAAAGGTGAACTGGATCGTTCTATCCAGATGTACAATCTTTGCCTGGGTTTTAGAGGTGATAGGAACTACAGAAGAGGAGCTATATGTGCTCACTTCCTTGACCAACAAGATATCGCTCTTCAACTCATCGAGAAAGCTATCCAGAAGGATGAATCCCCAGAAAATCTTTATGTCCAGGGTAGAATATTTTCATCTCTGAATGAAGGAGAAAAGGAGAGAGAATCGTATGAAAAATCTTTAGAACTGGACGGAGAGTTCTGGCCGTCTCTAGAGGCCATGGGTGATTTGAAGGACGAGGATGAGAGAAATGAATATTATATCCAAGCCCTTTCATCCGGAGGGTATCAGCATTCGAAAAGAGAGCTCCTTTTGAAGATTAAAGGCATAGGTAAATTCACACCTCTTTTTATCAATCCCGGCGACTTGAAGATGTGGGAAATGGAAACGCACGATATCGTTCCTGAAGCGATGGTCCCGATGATAGAGGAGATGATGTACCTGATGAATATCGATGAGCCAGAGCTTTGGGAGAGAACATACGACATATTAAAATCGGGTGACGATATCGATGTCCTGAATTTGTTGAAAGAGAACGATGAAGCCCGGCTCATGAAGATAATACTTGCATGCGCTCTGAATAAAGAAATCGATGTGGATTTGATCGATGAGATAGAAAACAACGACCATAAAAACGGGGCATATTATTCCCTAGGTCTATCTAAAGGGATTCAAGGTAAGTACGAAGAAGCCCTCTATCACCTTAAAAAAATCAATTCTAGACATTTCAAGACCTTATCGAAGGCGGCCGAGGGATGCATCCGATACATGATGGGAGAGTACAAGGTAGCTAGGGATGATTTGAGAACAGCTATATCCATAGGATACGAGGGCGATGACATCAAAGAGTCCATTGCAAAAACTCTCAAAGAGCTGGGGATCAAATCCCTTGACCATTTCTATAGGCATAAAAAGTATGACCTACCCGTATCACTTCTTATCACCGATAACTGCGATATCTTCGATATCACAGAACTAGCATGCTATGGATACATGAACAGAGCCCACAGGCAGCTCCAGATACTGAGGACAACTCTCCAAAACAGATATAAGATGCTCAATGGGCTGTTGGTGTTCTTTCAAGGTAGATATACGAAGGTGATAAGAATATTCGACGACCTTGTAAAAGAAGATCCGGAAGAAACGGACTACTTGTTCATAAAGGGGATAAGTTTTGTCGGTCTAGGCGAGAATGAAAAAGCCCTAGATGAACTCAACAAAGCGATACACCGCGGTGGTGCTGATCCTATATACCTTTTTTACAGAGGGGTCGCCCTTTTTAGGTTGGGTAGAAAAAAGGAAGCCCACGACGATTTTAAAAGTGTTTACTATGAGCGACCAAGCTGGGAAAAAAACCTTTTCAATCTCCGGCTAACAAGGGACCAAATCCGCTAGACCTGCCTATGCTTGATACTTTTCGTGTTTGCCTTCCTTGTGTTCATCCCGGAGTACATGGTAGTGTTCAGCGTTAATTTTAGCCATCTCTACTAGTTCCTCGTTCTTTTTTATTACTTTTGCCGGTACGCCAACAGCCAGGCTGTTATCCGGTATCGTTGTACCCGAAGTCACCAGCGCATTAGCGCCTATGACACATCCGTCACCGACTTTTGCACCGTTGAGAACCGATGCATTCATCCCGATTATCGTCCGGTCACCGATCGAGCATCCGTGTATGATAGCCCCATGGCCTATCGATACGTCCTTACCGATCTCGGTTGGGTTTTCCTCATCTACGTGAACAACTACTCCATCTTGAATGTTCGATCCTTCGCCCACCACGATGGTGTTCTGATCCCCTCTTATAACTGCTTTGTACCAAACGCTACATCCCTCGCCAAGAGTGACCTTTCCGATAATAACGGCATCATCGGCGATAAAACATGAGTCTGGAACCTTGATCGTCATATCAAATCCCTCACAAAGATAAATCTTGAATATAACCTATTCTTGGATTATGCTTCTTCCTCTGGCTTTTTCTTATGTGAGATCGAGACCCTCTTCGGGAAGTAGCGCAGGAGTACTATATCGCCTATCGCATTGACCCACCTGAAGGGTACGTTGACGCTCTTGGATTCTTCTACTAGAAGGGGATTGGTATCTCCTACAAATATGCCGTCTACCTTCCCATCTTCTAGATCCATCACTACATTATTCACTGTTCCTAGGAACATGCCTGACTTCGTATAAACCTGAAGGCCAATCATTTCGGATACTTCTTCCAACATTGCAATCGATTACCGTATATAATATTGGATTTTAAATCTTTTTCCATCAAAAACCCTGATTTTTGAAGATAATATTGATAAAGCAGGCAAAACATTATAAACCCCTGTTTTTGATAAAAAGTCGATGAGGGAATGTCCTTTATGCGGTAACGAGGTTATCCGAGGAAAATGCACCAAGTGCGGATATGAACCGAAGGAAAAAACATACGGCGACGGTCGAGATAAGGATATGGAAGTTAAATCTGAGAGGAAACAGTACTCTCAGGAGAAAAGGAACAAACAGTTAACTCAATCACTGGTAACTTTAGAGTCAGCACTTCTTTACGAAAGGGATCTGCAGGACACTTTTTCTCTGCTGTCAGCCAGCTTGAACATCTTGAGCCTTCCCCTGAAACTCCAGCCCGATCAGGATATCGAATTGAATGAAAAGGAAAAAAAGGTCATCGAGATGTCGGATAGGATAATAGAGCAGTACAGATCAAACGGCGGCAACGGCTATGAAAGGCCTGAGATCTACATCAGATTGGGTAACGCACACTATTTCTGCGGAGATTACAAGAAGGCACTAGAGTATTACAACATGGCTCTGAGAGGTTACCCGAGACACAAGGTAGCGACATACAACGAATCACTGACCTTCTTTTCGCTGAAAAACTACGAAAAGAGTTTAAAGGGATTGAAGAAGGTCTTAGAGATCAATCCAGATGATAAAGAAGCAAAGTACCTTTTGGAACTCGTTGAACAGATGGCAGGGTGAACTGGTAGTTCGATTATGTGCGGGAACGACCGTTTGATTTATAAGACTAAAATCAATTAGTAATTATAGTGGAACTCGTAACTTTTATCAAATAAGTTACGAGATCCACAACTAGTCAAAGACCATAAATTATTATAAATAATCATGTCTTTGCCTATAACATGGAGAAATTGAAAGGTCTAGACCTAGAGGGTAAGTTAGTACTCGACGCCGGTACGGGTGCCTGCAACATGACTTTGTTCTTGGAGGAATGGGGTGCCCGGGTGGTGTCCATAGACTATAAGATGGAATGGCAGCTGGATTGTAAAGAGAAAACAAAGCACGCACAGTTCATCAACTCCGATCTTCGATATCTTGATTTCATCGAAGATGATTCATTCGATTATGTGATCTGCAATTTCCTGATCTCCGCACTTTCGGAGAAAAAAGACCTTCTGATAACGACGGTTTTGAGACAGTTCTACAGAGTTCTAAAAGAAGGTGGGATGATGGTTATCATCGATTACTATCCCTTCGAAGGAGATTCGTGCCCATCCCCCTGCCACGATGCACAAGTTGAGTTATGGAAGCTCGAAAACGCAGTCTCAGAACTGCTTGGAAAGGGACATCTAGAAGAGTATCCACCGGGATCTCTAGAGATGGAATTACGATCTCTAGGTTTCAGTGAAACAGAGGTTTCGATACTTTTGAAAAGGGTGCCCTGGCCCGATGATCTACTTCGGGAACACGAAGAGATGATAATGAAGGATATAAACAAGGTAAAGGATGATTATCTAAGGGATCCACTTCAAAAAAAATTGAAGGATATTATGGAAAAAGCAAAGGGAGAAAGGGTAGAGTCCGGTGCGATATACGAGCTAAGGGCTAAAAAGTGAGCGATGGATCTCAATCTATCTCTTCTAACTTTTTCCTGTAGCGTTTTATATAATCTAATCCCCCGAATATATCACCCTTGTCAAGTTTTATCTTGGCCTTTTTCATAAGATCGAATGCATCGGAAGCTTCGCCGCCGAATATCTCGTCGGTTTTATGTTCTTTCCTATCATGAATTACACTATTTTTAAGCGCTTTAACGAGGGGGGGTTTGATCATCTTCAAAGCTCTACCTGAATTTTTCATGGATTTAGACCAATCTCCGAGTTTTAATTCTTCCTTACTCTGAGATAGGATGTCCTGGATCTTCGTAGTATCTATATCGTATTTCTCTGCCCAGAATATCAAGCGTTCAAGATCATCGATCTTTTGTTGTGCTTTAGAGATCTGTTCTTCTTCATATTTTTTCTCCCTATCCATCTCCTCCTTCATCTTCTCCCTGTCGATATGAAGTAATTCTTCTTCCGATCCTTGCCCTTCGATCTCTTCACCCTCTTCTGCTTCCTCGACATCCCAAATTAGTTCTAATCTACATTCGGGGCACTTTTTCATCCCCTCTTTTATCTCCGCTCCGCAGTCCGGACAAACATAAACCTCTTCGTCTTCCAATCTATCTCCTTCCTATCTATTTGATAATGGATTAACGATATAAACAGTATTATACTATAAAAATGTTGATACGTTCATTCAATAACTCGACAAAAAGGTTATTTATCATCGAGTATTTACAAAAAGCAGATGGCAAAAAAGAAACGGGGAGTTAAAAAGAAAATCAACCTGCTCGGTGATCCTGGAGTAGGGAAAACATCTCTGATGCTCCGGTTCGTCAGGAACGTATTCGGAGAGAGATACCTGAAGACCATCGGCACCAATATCTACACGAAGGATGTTGAATTCAGCGACGGTAAGGTAAAATTGATCATACAGGATATCATGGGGGAGATAGAGTTCAACCTGGTACAGGAGAGGGCTTTCATAGGCTCCACCGGTGCTATAGCCGTAGTAGATATACAGAGACCCGGAACCCTTGACAGCATCGTTTACAATTGGATTCCGAGATACAAAGAAAAAACCAGCGGAGAGAACCCGATAATGCTGGCGGTAAACAAGTTCGATCTTGCAGGTAAAAAGATCACCCCCGACAATCTGCAGGACGTTTATCATCTTTTCGAATCTACAGTGTACACGTCGGCGAAAACCGGGAGGAACGTCGAGTACCTTTTCAACAGAACCGCTTCCGAAGTTGCCTACAATCTTCAGATATCTAGCAAAGATGTCGACGATATCATCTCTATGAAAAAGATCGAGACTCCCTTCGAACTGTTGGACGCTCTTCTCGTGTGCATCTCACTCGCCAGCCGGATGCCTTACAAGGTAAAAGACAAGTTTTTGAGGGAATCTCATATAGATAAATTCGACCTAGAAGGAGATAGACGACCGATAAAAGAAAACAACGTCATGGCCTTCGCGAAAAGGTTGATCGAGTGGTATCGAGAAAAAGGTGAAGAGCAGACGGTTGAAACGATAAGAGAAATGCTGTTAAAATATAATGCATAAAAGCGAATAAAAAGCAAATTTTGATATATTTGCACAATTTATTAATAACGCAACCCCCAATATATAGTATTAGACCTGGTGGAGAAAGTGTTAGGGGAAAAGCGGAAAGTAAGGGTAGCATCTTTGCTACTGATAACATTCATGTTCTTAACAGCTGTAGGAGCTGTGACTATGAACGCTTCTTCATCAGGTCAAGATAAACCGGAAGCAAGAGCTCTCGCAGACGAAGGGTGGCCTGGGTTCGGTTTCGACGAACAGAATACTCATCTCAGTCCGTACGACACATCGCACGTAGACGGCACAGTCAAGTGGACCTTCAATACTAATAACTGGCTCTGGTCTTCTGCAGCGATCACCGGGAACGGCACAGTTTATGTAGGATCGACGGACGACAAACTGTATGCACTGGATAATAGTGACGGTAGTATATTATGGAGCTA
>CAZHUM010000022.1:0-6748 GCA_964535805.1 uncultured Thermoplasmata archaeon | reverse complement strand
TCTCCAGCGATAGGCGATGATGGGAGCATATATTTCGGTTCATACGACAAAAAGGTTTACGCACTAACTCTAGACGGGCAGAAAAAATGGGAGTATCGAACCGGTGGAGAGATATACGCCTCACCATCGATTGGTCCAGAAGGAGATGTTTACGTCGGCTCTTGGGACTCGAGATTATATTCTTTCACGGGAAACAACGATCCACCAATTCCAGTCATCGACGTGTGGAGACAAGTTGAAGTGAACATGACCATGGCGGGTATTCCAGGTCACACCGTCACGGCACAGTTCTACAAGGGTGATGCACTCATCGATGAGATGGTAACAGCTAAGACTTTCGGGTGTCCTGCGGAAAATTCCACCATCCTGAAGCTCATGGAAATAGAAGATTACAGCATGAAGTTGATATACAACTCGACGGGGATAGGAGCAAATCCCGTGTGGGTAACGTTCCGAGCCGGGAACAGCACGGAAACGATATTCCATCTCTTTTTATCCGCATCTGATTCGTTACAGAACGAAACCTACGATATCAACAGAGAATTGATTGAGGTAATTGGTGACAAAAACATATATCACTTCTCGGGTGAACAAAGCTACGACCCAGATGGGACAATAGTGTCCTACGAATGGGATTTCGACGATGGAACCCAAGCAGATGGGATGGAAGTATCACATGAATTCGATAAAGGGATTTACGATATCGAGCTTACGGTCACTGACGATCACGGAGCCCAGGCTTCCACCATACACGTTTTGAACGTTGGCTGTGATTATACATACGCAGACGTCACCCTTTGGATAGCCGGAAGGAAGGGCAATGATATTACCGCCGTGATCTATGAAGACGGATATGAGATACTGTCAATTAATGTGAGAAAGGGACGGAAATGGGTTAACAAAGTCGAAGCCTCTTTCAAGTTGTGGGAAACCAAAACGTACACTATCGAACTCCGTTATCACGCAGAAGAAATTGGGGCTAACCCGGTACTGTTGAAGATCCAATGGGATGATTCAGAAAAAACCATCTTCGAAGTGTTCAAGACCCGTGATGGATACGACCAAGTTAAAACCTACGAGTTAAAACTCAACATGGATGGCGATATCACCATTGATACCCATGGAACTCCACTCGACGAGGTTTCAGAATCTGAATTTTTAGAGAATGTAAAACATCAGGTTGAAATGCAGGAAGAGATCAACAAAGATTTGAATAAGTTAAAAGAAAAGACGAAGATGATGCTTTAGAGGCATACGAAAGCCTTAAATGTTTTTTAAGTTATATATTATATCCACCTTCGGAGCAGATGGAACTCATGAACTGGAATAAAATAATGGCTGCCTTATTTTTCTCCTTCCTGTTAATAAGTACCATGAGTTCTATTATGGGATCCGATGTATCGGAAGTGAACAAATATTCTACACCTAAAGAGGGACCCCTATCATCATCACTGGGTCAAGACCTAAGAGCTGCACCGGATGCGCCTTCGTCACCACGTCCCTTTGACGGGAACAACAGTCTTCCGCTTAACGTCACCTTGAGTGTCAGGGTATCCGATCCTGACGGGGATGAGATGAACGTATCTTTCCACGATGCTTCCGATGATAGTGAAATCGATAACGTGACGGGTGTTACCAACGACAGCAGAGTGGAGGTATTCTGGTCAGGATTGGGTATAAATACAACATATTGGTGGTACGCGATTGCGGATGACGGTGGAAACTCGACGCAATCCGTAAACTGGAGTTTCACAACAGGCGAGGTGGATTATGTGAATATCACCGAAGAGCCGGGTGGGAAAGGTCTGGTGGATAAAGACGTTCCGAAAAATTACGTGGAGTGGGGGTATTGTTCAGGGTTCAATGATACCGCCGGCTTTCTTAAAGCCGTCAATTCAACTTGGGCTATTGAGGGGGGGAATAACACAGAGTTATTGAATGTTAATCCCTTACCAAGTTATAATGGCATAAACGTGGGTAATGAAACTGGAATAGTTACATTTAAGTCAACTTACCAAACCAGTATAAACGATTCCGTCGTCTACAACGTTTCCTCGTACACGATCGATTACATCAACATCACCGACAGTCCCAACGGCAGCGCTTTACAGAACAGAACCGTACCGGTTGAATTCTCGGAACGTGGCTACATATCGGCATACAACGAATCCCAGGGTTATCTCTTCACGATCAAAGGCAATTGGAGTGTAGAAGGCGGCAACGCGACCCTTTTGGAATCTGTAACAAATGAATCAAACGTCATCGACGTAGGGAATATACCAACCGGTGTGTGGTTCAACGCAAGCTACGGGGGACATAACGACAGCGTCAAATACGATGTTAATCCACCGCGTGCAGACCAGATCGATATAACCGATTCTCGTAACGGGACGCCTTTACAAAATCGAACCGTTCAAGTGGGATTTAACGTCACTGGGTACTGTTCGGCTTACAACGACACGGTTGGTTATATTGGAACCGTAGAGGCAGAATGGAGCGCGTCCGGTGACGGTGGGAGCAGCCCTACAACTGGACCTTCCCCCTCAAACTCCAGCTGGATCGACGTCGGACCAGAGGGGGGTACCGTCTGGTGGAATACTTCACATTTCAACGGGATGGGATGGAAAAACCACGGCATCATCTACGAGATAAACCCCCCTGAGATAGATCATATAGACATCACAGATGGACCAGATGGAACTCCACTGAACGATGAGCAGGTCAACGTGGGTGTAGAGATAACGGGTTACTGTTCAGGCTATAACACGACATCCGGTTTTCTTGGGGTCTTCGAAGCACCCTGGACCGCCGAAGGTGGCGACTCGGAATTAGTCGGAGATACAACGGGAAATCACAGTTCTATCTTTGTCGGGAACGAATCCGCTGAAGTATGGTTCAATGCATCGTATGGGGATCACTCCGACAGCGTGATTTTCACCGTTAACGAACCCGTGATAGACCGTATTGAGATAGTATCTGTAAAGAGCTCTGGAGATGGAGAGATCGAAGACAGGGAGATCTACGTGGATGATCGATTAACGGGCTTCTCCGCTGGATATAACGATACGATCGGTTATGTGAGGGACGTCCAGACCACATGGAGTGTGAACAACGATGGGACTGAAGCAGAGACGGACCCGCTATCCGGTACGAACAGCACGCTGTACACCGGGATGTGTCCGGGTGAAGCGCAGTGGACAGCATCCTATTCCTCAGACATAGAAGATACCGTCAATCTGACCGTTCTTTCACCGGTCATCGATTCGATCCAGATAAGGAATCAGGGTGAAGGCGGCGGTCAGGTCGTGAATGATCTTACACTAGGATTGAATGACACTGAAACCCTCTTTTCTGCGGGCTACAACTATACACACGGTTATGTAAGAGACCTTGTGACGGACTGGGCATCGGATGATAGCGATATCGTAGAAGTTGATCCTGCAAGGGGGAAGAGTACCAACGTTACATCCGTTTCTATAGGTGAAGCGACTGTATTTTCGATATCTGGTGGGCTGCAGAATTCCACCACGGTTAGCGTATTAGGCGAACAAAATCCTTCCATCAAAGGCGAGATACCCGACCTCACATTGGATGAAGACTTCGGAGTTCACCAACTGGACCTCAGCGGTTATGCCAGCGATCCCCAGGATTCTATATCTGAACTCAGGTGGTACACTACAGAGGTGAACACTTCGCTGATGTCCACCGCGGGTGAGAACCAAACTGGCAATCACATCATTTCATTCATATCGAAAAGAGACAAATTCGGTGATTCCCCGATCACTTACTGGTTAGTGGATAGTGATGGGAACAAGGTAAGCCAGTCAGCATGGGTGAATGTAACCTCGGTGAACGATGCTCCGAATATAGAGATGTGTCCGGACCTTTACGTTCATTACGACGAACCCTACGTATTCGATTATTCACCGTATATTTCAGATGTGGACAACGAAATGGATGATCTTTCACTCACCACCGATGATCCGGACCATACAACGGTCAGAGGACTAAGAGTCACTTATTATTATCCAGAAGATATGGTTGGAGAGGACGTCTTCGTCAGGATATCCGTTTCCGATGGTGATAAAACGAGCAATCGGTTCATTAAAGTAACCGTAACGGAAGATTATCCTCCTGTGAACATAAAGAGATTGCCCGATGTATCCATCGACGAAGGGGAGATATTAAGGAACGTTTTCGATCTGGACGATTACATCATGGACCCTGACGAGGACAGCTTGTATATGAGTTATGGGTACACCCATCTGAACATAACCATCCATGACAATCATACCGTGGATATGCATGCATCCTCGGAATGGAATGGTAAAGAGAGGGTTACTTTCAGGGCACAGGATCCGACCGGTGCGATAGTAGAACAGACCATCAACGTGACGGTTATACCGGTGAACGATCCCCCATCTATCAAGCAACTACCTCCTTTCGTGATCCACTATGATTATCCATATACCTTCGACCTCAGGTGGTACATCTCGGATTCCGACAATTCGATCGATGAACTGACGATCTCGACTTCGGATCCGGAGTACATCACCGTTGACAAAACCAAACTGATCATGAACTACCCAGCGGACTACGAATCGCTCAGCATACCCTACACGATCCCTCTATCAGTGTACGTTTCAGACGGGATAGATTCCGCGTTCCGTGTCACCAGCTTGACGGTAGGCGAGGATTACCCACCCGAACTCGTGATACCGCTCCACGATGTAACTTTCTACGAAGACGAAGGATATGTAGATGCCTTCGACCTAGATGATCATTTCATCGACGTCGACAGCGAAACCATCTTCTACACCCACGGGAACGTCAATATCTCCGTGGACATAAAAGATAATCACTCCGTGGATTTCTCGGCACCTCGGGATTGGAACGGTGAAGAACTGATAACCATCAGAGGCACGGATCCAGAGGGTGCGCTGATGGAGGATACCATATTGGTGACCGTGATACCAGTTAACGACGCACCACGGGTAGAGGAAATACCATTGCAGGAGAATACGGTAGGTCAAAGCTGGATATTAGACATGGAGCCATACATATATGACGTCGATAACGATATGAACGACCTTTCGATAAGGTCGAACAGTTCTGATGTTGAGATAGCACAGCACAAGCTGATATTCACCTTCGATAAAGAGGGTGAACACGTCGTCTGGGTTAATGTTAGTGACGCTGAAATGAGCACGCATGCCAAGATACTGGTCAAGATCGAGGGGGGTAAAGAAGGGGATGGATTCGGATTCCTGGAATGGGGGCTACTGTCGCTTATACCGATAACTGCCATCGCCGCAGCTTATGTGCTCACCCAGAGAAAAAAATACACGATAGAAGATGTGTTTTTGATCCATCAATCCGGAGTGCTCATAAAACACACGACGAGGACCCTCAAGGCCCAAAGGGACGAGGACATTCTAGCAGGTATGTTCACCGCAGTTGAGAACTTTGTGGAAGATGCGTTTTCTAGCGAGGGCGAAAAAGGTCTTAAACGTATGGACTACGGTAATAAAAAGGTGCTCGTTCATCAAGGAGATTACGTAACCCTAGCTGTTTTCTTCTCTGGGAAGGAACCGAAGTGGGCATATGACTCCATCGAGAATTTCGTTATAGATATAGAGAATAGATACCGTGATGAGCTGAAAAAGTGGGACGGCGATCTGGAGAATCTACCCGGTATCGAGAAGATAATGGAAAAGTTTGTCAAGTTCCAGGGAAAGTACAAGGAAGGAACTTTTTGATCGCTTTATAGACGGTGTTATTTACGCAGCTCTCCGAAGGTGGTCACCCTCTCTGCGAATGCGTTGTGTTTATGTATCGATTCTTCGCTCTCGCTCTTGACCGAGATGTGGGTTTCATCAGGGAAATCTATGTATTTCTTTAATATCCTTGCCAGTATGTCTCTTACCACGTCTTCGACGAACTTGGGATTTTCATGTGCACCGATGACGATCCTCGCTTCGTCCTGCCTTTTCAATATCTCTCTTGTTGGAGAGGATAAAGAGGACTCGATTATATCTATCAGGTCGTTCACTTCGACGTTCTTCCCTTCTGGCACCTCTATCATGACCGTGGATATGTTGCGCTGGTTGTGGGTTAAAAATGGTAGTGTTTCTATGCATTCTCTGTAATCAGGATGGCTTTCCTTGTAATATTCCTTAACCGTTTCCATAGCGCATGGACAGGCGTTGAGACCCACTACGGTGACACCGATGTAGGTCCTCTTTTTTTCTCCCTTCAAAGCCTCTGTTTTGGCACGGATCTCGTAGTTTTCCAGACTCTTCCTTCCCATGGGAGACTCTCTCTCCAAAAAGTAGTCCGCACGTATATCCACTTCGGAATAGGAAGCGTATTCGTGCCTTTCAAGCAGTATATCGCACATCTCGGATGTTAATTTTTCCAAGCTCTCAACCGGTTCTCGAACACTCTTATCAACGACCTCCCCGGTGACCTCCACGTTCCTGCTCATGTGAGAACCCTTCATTGTCGAGGGTAGGTCCACATAAACGTCTATACCCGCGTTCAGAGTAACTTTACCCCATGGTCTTTTCACTATGATGGGTTTCCTTACTCCGGTCACTCCCACCCTGGTGAGCTTGAACCTCTGCTGAGCTGCTCGATTCTGTACGTCGAGAGAGGCTGGGTCCGCCTGATCGTCATCTTTATCGTCCCGTGGGGTCAAACTCATGTTCGATGCATTAAAACACATGGTTATTAAACAATTCGGTTT
>CAZHUM010000021.1:20657-32773 GCA_964535805.1 uncultured Thermoplasmata archaeon | reverse complement strand
GGGCTGATGTCCCTATCTTCCATTTTTACTCTTCACAATCCAGCCAGCAGTTCTTCCTTGCTCATCACGTTGCGATGTTTTTGATCGTCCCACAACTTCCTATAGTTAAAGAAATACTCGTACATCCCCAGCTCGTCGGATGTGACGATCACCTCGTGATTTTCGATGATGTCCATCTGGATGTGCAGGGGAAGTTCTTCGAATATGTGAACGTCATAACCTCTCGAAGAAGTATCGATCTCACTGAACACTTTCATCAATACGTCCTTACCGCTCACGTCCTCTTCTCCCACACCCTCGCAGTCATAGTAGAAACTCGATATCCCAGGGGCCACAAGTGCGATGTCTATATCGCTCCTTTCATGACCCTCTCCCGCTGCTCTAGAACCGAACAACAATACGGATAAGATCTTTTCGTCTTCACGAACCCATGAAAAATCTTCCTTCAATCTACGTTTATCCATCCTTCTATCTCCTCTAGGATCCCTTCCAACTGTTGGTCGATATGGGTCATAGATCTTAAGGCTGTCTCACGCTCAATTCCGTTGTATTCGTGTACCAGCCTGTTGCGAAGACCATTTGCCTGTTTCATCAATGCACTTTGTTCTTCATTCAATAATCCTTCTACCCTTAACTTCTCTATGTTAGAATAATCGTCTTCAACTACACTATCCATATCTTTCAGCATCATTGCGAAAATATCGGTGAAAGCTTCGATCAATTCTTGATATGCTTTATAAATCGCCAATATACTCTTCTCGTCTTTTTCATCCATCCACTCAGATATATTATCTCTCCTTTTAACGACCACGGAGATTTTATCTCTGTATCTCTTTATCCTCTTCTCGTCCATGATAACACTATAATATATGATTTGCTTTATTTAAAACTATTCCGAAAATACATCGTTTTTTTTCAACTTCTCCTTATATACCCAAACTAACACAGATATTAATCAAAATACATATATACAAGTATTTTTATATCACTGGTAAGGTGAAAATATGGAAGAAACGTCTTATGGGCAAGAACAGGAACAGGAATATCCACAGCAGCCACCTCAGCAGCCACCGCAACAGTACTATCCACCCGAAAAGAAGAATTTCTAAGAGGGTATGACAACCGACGATTGGCTGGCAAAGATGGTGTTCGTGAGTTTTATCCTACTCCTGTTAGGGATGCTTTTGATACACGCCGCACCTTTCGTTACGAACTACGGCAGCGACGCACCGGATGATTATGAAGACCAATTGGACGACCAGGCGACTCAGAACTCGATGAAATATATGGGAAATATCCTTTTAGATCTGGGTATTTTCATACTGTCTGGGTTCTTACTGCTGGCAGCTTTCTACAGAGATGATTGGGGCCAGTGGATGAGGGTCGCTATAGCCGGTTTCGTATTGGTGCTGATCGTTTTTGGTTGGTTCGGGATAAGTGCAACACTAGGTATCGACGCATCCGGACTGGCAGTCGCGGTCTTATAAACGACTAAACACCCTTTCCTTTTCTTTTTTTCCACAACAATTTAGCTATCTTCAGACCGTCCACCGTTCGAAGCTTCGATTTCCCCTTTCTTTTACTGTAACGTATGGGCACCTCGTCCATCCCTTTCCCGGCGAACACCGTATGCAGTCCGGCTTCGATCTGAAATCCCGCACCGGGCACGGAACCGTTCAACTCCTCACGCTTGAACCCCCGCAAACCCGTGCACAGGTCTGACACTTCCCCGGGATACCACTTGTTCGCCATGCGAGTCAAACACCTATTACCTAACTTGTTCAACCAACTCATGGAACCGTCCTGTATCTCACCTAAGAACCGAGAGCCCAACACCATGCTGGCACCGTTCTCCAACTTTTCCACCATCTTCACCATCACCCTTGGCGGATAAGAACCGTCTCCGTCGATCAAAAACACGTATTCCCCGTCGCTCTCCTTCAATCCCCTGCGCACCGCAGACGCCTTCCCACCTTCGTGAAGGTAAACGTCGGCACCCATCCACGAGGCCCTCTCCCTGGTGCCGTCCTCGGACCCGCCGTCCACCACCAACACCTCGACGTCGTAGCCCCTCTCCCGGAAACCATCGTACGGGATTTTCTTCAGCACATCGACTATACCGTGGTTTTCGTTCAATGTGGGTATGATAACTGATACCTTAGACATCTTAAAATCCTCTAGAGCCCAAGCTGTCTCCGCCGGCCCTATTCTCATCGCCCAAGGGCTCGATCCAAACCGACGGTCGTCCAAACGATCGGACGATCACTCTAAGTAGTACTCTATCTCGCACCTTTTCAGGTCCGGTCTGTACTTCTGGAGGATCTCTACGAACCTGTCTTCCTGAGCACTCGCTAGATTGCCGTATAGATCGTGAAAGACCTCGTCTTTCTGCATCTCCTTGACCATCAGCCTCTTCTGTGCCTCTGTCAGCTTGTGCTTACCACCCTTGTCGTGCTCGTTCTTCAGGTAGCGCTTTACCTCTGACAGCACTTCCACGTAGTACCCGACCTTCTTGGCTCTATCCGGACCCACGTTCCTAACGACACCGCACTTGTAGCAGTAAGGGTGTGGAGCCAGCACAGACTCGCTCCGCCTCTTTTTGTAGAGCGGCAGCCAGTCGTGGTCGTAGCTCTCGTGGAAACACTCCATGTTCTCATAGCCGTCTATTTTCTGGGGCTCTGTATCCTCCATTAGCCCTTCCATTAGCCATTCTGATTTATATTTTTTTGGGAGATATCACTATCACAATAATTAAATAAATTGTTATAAATCCACACATATGACTGATTTCATCGATCAAATAGAAGCAAAAAGTTTTCCGATCACTTACGAAGTACCATCACCCAGGGGAGGGAACGTCGAAGAGTACATTAAAAAAATAGAAAACTACGGATTCCTCGACCAACTCTCCGGACTCAACGTCTGCAACAACCCCGTTGGTAAAGTACGGATCGACCCGCTTCCGTTCTCATATCTACTAAAACAAAGCGTCAGCGTCGAACCGATCCCACACCTCACGTGCAGGGACGCCACCTTGAGCGGATTACAAAAGTGGCTCCTCGGAGCGGACTCTCTTAACATAAAAACCATACTTGCCATGACTGGAGACTTCTCAGTGGGAGACTACCCAGCGGAGCAGAAGATCGACAACATCAACTCTTTGGAGCTCATTACCGGCATCAAGAAGTACCTCAACGAGGGGCAGCTCATGCCAGAGCTCTCCGCTAGAGAATCGAGACACAGGAACAGGTACCTCACCGAGATGGAATCTTTAGAACGACCGACGGACTTCACAGTGGGAGGAGTGCTGCTTCCAGGTAGAGCGAAAGAAGCGGAGTACGCCGCGAAGAAGATCGAAGCCGGTACCGATTTCTTCCAGACCCAGATAACCTACGATCCCAAAGAGATCCTGGTCGTTCTTAAAGAACTGGAGGAACTCACGGAACACACACCGCCTGTGCTCGTCAGCACCGCTCCCTTCTCATCGCCCAGTGAGATGCAGTTCCTGTCCGACAACGTACCCCAGGTGAAGATACCGGATAAAGTACAAAAACGCCTCTCAAGAGCAGGTGACTTCGCCAGAGAATCAGTCCACTACGCAGTGGAGATGTACGGCGAAATAATGAGTGGTGCCGAAGAACGCGGTCTCAAAACGAAGATCGGGGCACATATCATACCCATGATGGCGGAAGAGATGGTGCCCGAGATCATAGAGGGGTTAAAGGACATATGAGCGAACTCTACCCGTGGCCAGGAAAATACCAACGCGGTAAAGACGATACCCACGTCGCAGTGGTCACCCTTGACGAACCTTTCAGCTTCCACAAAGAAAAGGTAGCCATCTGGGGGCCAATGAAGACCGAAAACCTGGGTATAGAAAAGGTGGTCGCCAACGTGATATCCAACCCACATATCAGATACCTCGTGGTGTGCGGTGAAGAGATCCGGGGTCACAAGTCAGGTGGCTCCCTCATAGCTCTCCACAAGAACGGTATCGAAGAGAACGGGAAGATCGAGGACGCGCCTGGAGCGGTGCCGTACATAGAGAACATCTCGGAGGAAGCGGTGGAACGATTCCGAGAGCAGGTGACGGTCATCGACATGCTGGGTGAGACCGATATAGAAAAAATAAAAGAAAGGATCGATGAACTAGAGGATCCTGGCTCCTTCGGAGAACCCTACATCGCGGTCAGCATAAAGAAGAAGGAAAGATCCAGGTTCGAAGCGGACCTGGCACTGCACGCCAGCGTACAGGTATCGCCCTGGGGAGACGTATCTCCCATGGAGGAATAGACATGTTCAGCTACACGAAAGAACAAACAATACACGAACTGGGTAAGATAAAGGTCGGAGGACTGCCGGGCCAGAACCCGACGCTGATGATAGGTTCGATCTTTTACCAAGGACAATTCAGCTCACCCAAGGATTCGAAGAAAGAAGCGGAGAAAAGGATCAGGGAGCAGGAACGCTTGGCGGGATTGTTCTCGCTCAACTCACTAGTGGACATATTCATCTACGAAAAAGAAGAGGTGGGATGGAAAGTGGATTTTGCACTTGACAACATAGACGGGTTCTTCTCCCTGGATATGCCGGATTCCGAAGTGAGGATGGACGTATTAAGATATCTGGATGAACAAGGAGCCCTGGACAGACTGCTGTACAACAGCTTGAACCTCGGTGTGACGGAAGAAGAGATCGAAGTGCTCGAAGAGCACACTCCGGCTGCCGCCGTGGTACTGGGCTACAACCCTCAGAGCAACACCACCCAGGGAAGGGTGGACATGATAAAAAACGGTGGAAAACTGTTCGACAGGGGACTGCTGCAGCTTTCCGAGGAAATAGGTATCGAATACCCGATACTGGATACCGCCTCAACGCCCTTCGGAGAGGGCGCTTCAGAAACGCTGCGCTCCATACCGGTCTTCAAGAGCGAGTTCGGCCTGCCCGTGGGGTGCGCCATGCACAACACTATCGAGGCGTGGCTGTGGTTGGACGATTACGAAAAGAAGAAAGAGGTCATGCAAACGCTGGATGCCGCTGTGGACGTCATCCCCATCTTCCTGGGAGCGGATTTCGTTTACTACGGACCCATAGAGAACTCGCACCTTGAGTTCGCCACGGCGGCCATGGCTGACAAGCTGGTGGCGGAGGGTGCCGAGGAGTACTTCGGGACGGAAGTGAGTGAAGGACATCCTTTCTATGATCTATAACCAAACCCTGTTAATGTCCGATATTCTATCAAAATCATCGTCTTCTGAAACTAATGTATAAACTCCATGGTTCAAAGTCGAAGCTGTATGTATAGCATCTCTGGGGTCTAAATCGTAATCATTGCTTAGCTGTCGAGATCTCCAGATTACATCTGCATCCACATCGAAAAAGGATAAATTAGGGAACGTCAAGATATATTCAGATGTTTTCAGAGCAGTTTCTTTATCCCGCTCTTTTTTTACTTTCCAAAAAAATTCGTCATATGTTAAAAAAGAAGTACATCCCCTTTCTACGCCATTCTCAATTCTGTTCAATAATTTCCTGCACCAGTTTCCCTTTCTTTCCGAATCTAAAGTTGCATAAATCAAAACATTAGAATCCAAATATTTCATTCTAACCTCTCCTTCATCATTTCGTCATAATCTTTATCTGAATCTATTGTAACTGATCCACCTTCCTTCGCAATTTTTTCTAATTTATCCACAATGTTTTCGGAAACGGACTTCACCAATAGGCTATCGCCCTCAGACTCGAATATTACTTTATCACCTGGATTAATATGCAGATTTTTTCTGAATACCGCTGGGATGACAACCTGACCTTTACTGCCAACTTTCATCTCTATCTTTATCATATTATTAATAATGTATTACTGATACTTATACTTTAGTATAACTTATAGTATGACCTAAATATTTCAACCGTCTTTTTATCCGATATCCTTTTAAATTCGATCACACTTTCTCAACCGATGGACTTGGACATGCCTCTCTTAACCACCGTGGTCGGAAGCTACCCCGCCTCGCCGTCGAATGAACGCATGGCGGATTCCTTTTTCACCCACGATGACCCGTTCAAAGAGAGTATCAAAACAGCAATAAAAGACCAGATGGACGCAGGTATCGACATGATCTCCGACGGGCAGACCAGGAGCGATATGATAGAGCTCTTCGCTCAGGGGCTGAGAGGTTACAGGATAAAAGAGAAGGTGGAGATCGTCGCTGAGGTCGAGTACGTCGGGCCGATAACGGTGGATGATCAGAGGTACGTAAAAGAGCTGATACCAGAGGACATCGGTCTGAAAGGTATAATCACCGGACCCTGGACCATGGTGAACGGCTCCACGGACCTTTACTACGATGATCCAAAAGAGGCTGCATTCGATACCGCCATTGCCCTAAAACAGGAAGCTGAACTACTAGCAGAGATCTGCGATATCGTCCAGGTGGACGAGCCCTTCCTCTCGGTGAACTTTCCCGACTACGCCGTAGAGCTGATCGACACCGTCACGGACATAAAAACAACAACCGCTCTGCACGTCTGCGGGGACGTGTCAGATATAGCAGGATCGCTGATAAACACGAAGGTGGACATACTGGACCACGAGTTCGCCGCCAACCCTGCACTCTACGACGTTTATTCCGACCTATCTTTCACCCAGAGGATGGCAGTCGGTATCGTTTCCACCAAACCGAAGACGGAGAAACCGGAGGTCGTCAAAGAGAGGATCAGGAAGGCGATCGACCTCTTCGGAGAGAACATCATGCTGGACCCGGACTGTGGTCTGAGGAACATAGAACGATGGGAAGCTCAAGATAAACTTAAAAGGATGGTAGAAGCTAGAGATGTGATCGCCCATGAAAGAAGTGGATGAAGTCGAAGCCGTGGAGAACAAGAAGATGGAGTTCGACGAGAGCGGTTTTTTCGTGATACTGGTAAAGGACGAGATAATCGTGGAGCACTATCTGAACGTTCAAAAGGAAGGGAAGCTGGAAGTGGAAACCGGAGGGCTGAACAAGGTGATAACGGGAAAAAGCGCCAAGGCCATCTGCGAGACCATAATCAGAGAAAAACTCGTCTCAAGATTGGACCACGCTGCCTACCTGGGGAGGGAGCTGCAGAAAGCTGAGATCGCCCTGGAACACGGTCTCGAGTACGAGCAGTGCGAGCCCTTGAGTCTGGAAAAATGATTTATACGAACAGAAAATTCTCTTTGCAGGTGCTATAGACTTGAAGATAGTGGTGAAAGAGAAACCTTGGGACCTGCTGTTCGTCGTGGCTGCAACCGCTTTACTCATCTTAGCGATCATTCTGGTCCCCGACAGCACCGCCAGGACCATCCTGGGGCTTCCCTTCCTACTGTTCTTCCCTGGCTACGTTCTGATCTCCTTTTTGTTTCCCGAAGAAGAGCCTCTGGATAAGATAGAACGTATCGCTCTTTCGTTCGGCCTGAGCATCGCCATAACACCGCTCATAGGTCTCCTGCTCAACTACGTCTGGGAGATAAGTCTAGAACCTATACTGTATTCCATTTCACTCTTCATATTCGTATTCTCGCTTTTCGCCTACCTGCGGAGAAGAGAGATCCCGGTAGAAGAAAAGTTCAGCATATACCTCGACATCGAACCGCCGGATTGGAAATCATACGACATCATCGACAAAGCACTGGTCATAGCAACCGTCGGACTGCTCATCGCTTCGGGAGCTCTAGCGGTGCACATAGCTACCACCCCGAGGACGGGCGAACGGTTCACCGAATTCTACGTATTGGGGGAGAGCGGCATGGCCGACGACTACCCCACCGACCTCGGCGTAAACGAGAGCGGGCACGTCACCGTCGGAGCCGTCAACAGGGAGCACGAAGAGGTGAACTACACCTTCGTCATCGGCCTGGGATACAGCTACGAGAACATGACCTATCAAAAGGATATCCCGCAGAACTACAACATCTCTTTACAGAACAACAACTCGTTCTACTCCACTCAATTCACTATAAAAAACGATCAAAAGTGGGAACAACATCTGAACTACAGCGTTCAAGAGCCGGGACAGTACAAGCTCATGTTCTTCCTTATCAGAAACGATGAAGTCTACCGCAGCTTGCATCTTTGGATAACGGTGAACGAGGGATAAGATGCCTGAGCTATCCCGGAGAGGTAGGTTTTTGATATTGATACCCATCTATCTGTTGGCAGGTGGTTTCCTCCTCCAGAATCCTTACGTAGTTATCACCGGTTTTTCCGTCCTGGGTTTATTCATATACTCTAGACATTACCTAAAAAGAAACATCGCTAAGCTGGATATCAGTAACGAGATAGATACGACACCGGCTGCAGTGGACAAGATATTCAGGAGTAAAACAAAGATCTATGCGCCTAGACCCATGTACCTAGAGTTCAAACCCTATCACGGCGAATACATAGAGGCGAAAGACGATAGTTGGATCGAGGAAACCGTCCATAAAAGGTGCACCTTCGAAAGAAAATTTTTACCGAAGAGGAGAGGATATCACAAGGTGGGTGGTGCACGGGGATGGGTGTACGATCCACTTCAGCTATACAGAACTGAACTGACGATAGAGCCGGAGGAAGACCTCATCGTCGAGAGCTCCAAAGAAGCTATCAAAAGAGCGCAAGCGTTCGCAAAGAGAAGCAGGATGGAGGAGATGGTGGAAGATATATTCCGGTTCACCACCACATCAGGGGAACTGGAGGAGATAAGGGAGTACCAGCCGGGTGACCGTTTGAGGGACATACATTGGAAATCCGTTTCCAAGTTCCAGAGGCACATGACAAAGGTGTACGAGAAGATGGCACTCCTGGAATGCCACATCTTACTGGACTGTTCCCCGTCCATGAGAAGAGCTGATCCGGAGATCCCGAACAAGATGGAGCACGCGATCTTCTTAGCCGCAGAGCTACTCAAAAAATTCGAGCTAGCAGGTCACGACATAGGTCTCACTTCCTTCGACCACAAAAAAGTTCTCTTCCACCACGCTCCAGACCACAGAAGAGCGACGTTCAAGAGACTGTTCAAAAGTCTATCCGATCTGCCCGGACCCACACCGATAAAAGGCTATCAAACGAACAGGTACAGCAAGCAGATCACCATGAAAGAGCTGAAAAGGGCGGAGGAGGAATTCTCAAAGAAGGTGGGCATGCTTATATCGTCGAGGTCGAGCGGGGCGACGGGGATAATAAATGCCGTGAGAGCTATACAGAGCAGATCTCAGAAACGTGCGTTGATAATACTCATCAGTGATATGGAATCGCAGACAAATCTAAAGGTGAAAGCCATCGAGAAACTCAAGGAGATGAACCACGAAGTTTGGCTCGTAGTACCGTTCTCACCGTGGTACGAGTTCAAAGACGTAAACCAGGATATATTGGAAAAATCTTACGAAGACTATGAAAGGCTGGAGAACATCCTAACGACCATCCACAGGGCCGGGGTATCAGTCTTCGAATTACATCCTAAAAAGGAGGGGCTGAAGATACTGGAAGAGAGGGGGGTGAAGACCTTTTGAAAATTAGAGAGATCATCATCCACTTCTTGGGCGCACTGCTCGTTCTGTCCACGGTATACCACTCGGGACACAACTTCCTTTCCTTGGTTTTGATAGCTCCCGTCTTGATCACTTCCATCGGGATCCGTCTTGACGAACAGAGATTATACGTGGGTGGGCTGCTGGGGGTATCACTGATAGGTTCCTTTTTCATAGCCTCTAGAAGCATGGCCGATATTACGGTCCTAACGATCTTTTTATCAACGTTCGCCCTGCCGCTCTTGATCTACTGGGGGACTATACTATCCGAAAAGATCTCATTCGACCCGACCTCCGCCCTGGTCTCGGCATCGTATGTGATAGGGGTCATATTGTTTTTCTACGCCTTGATATTCACGACGAACATCAACGAGTACCTGCTGTCCATAGGGAACAAGGCACCGCAGACGCTGGTCTTGATAGCATCGGCTATAACTATTTATATGCCCATCCACGCGATCACCGGATTCAAGCGCGCTTAAAATCACCTTTTGGAGCTTCTACTCTATCATCTAGTACGTTTCTGACGACCTCTTTTTTGCCGATGTTCTCCAACTCGGCATCGACTGTCAATATCATCCTGTGGGGTAGTACCCTCAGGGCCACTGATTTTACATCGTCCGGTATCACGTAGCTTCGTCCGCTCAACACGGCCTGTGCCTTGGATGCATAGAGAACCTGTTCACCGGCTCGAGGACTCGCACCGAGGATGAGATCTTCTACGTTCCTGGTTTCGATCACTATATCCCGTATATAACCGAGTATCTCGTTCGATACGTGGACGTCCTTATGCAAGCCGTGTAGTGAGCTGCTGAGATCACCGCTTAACCTCCTAACCTTGCTGCTTGCTCCGTTGTTCTTGGAGCGCAGTATCTCCAATTCTTTTTTCGGTGTCACATAGCTCATGTCAGCCTTTATCGTGAACCTGTCGAGTTGAGCTTCAGGAAGCGGATAGACTCCTTCCGTCTCGATGGGGTTCCTGGTAGCGATCACGAAGAAATCCTCCGGCAGTGGTATGGTAGTACCTTCTATAGTGACCTGCCTTTCCTGCATGGCTTCTATGAGTGCGGACTGTGTTTTCGGGGGTGCCCTGTTGATCTCGTCGGCCATCAAGACCTGTGTGAACACGGGGCCTCGGCGCAGTTCGAACTCGCCCTTCTTTTGATTGTAATAGTAGTGACCCGATATGTCTGCCGGGAGCATGTCCTGTGTGAACTGGATACGGTTATAATCGAGGCCCATCACCTTGGTGAAGGTTTTTATCAGCGTTGTCTTGGCGATACCTGGAACTCCCTCCAGCAGCAAGTGGCCTCCGGTCATCATGCAGATAAAGAAATCTTCTACTACCTCGTCGTACCCGATTATCACTTTACCGACTTCTCTTTTCACTGCTGCGAACTTCTTGCCGTATTCAGCGTATTCATTCAATTTTCTTCAACTCCCTTGATCACAAAATTGTCGTGTATCATTCTCAATTTACTTTCATCCCATTCAGGATGATTATTTAATATTTGTGCGATTATGTCACCCTCCTGCTCCTTTTTGAACAGCGATACCAGCTTTTTGAACAAGTTGTACGTATCCTTTTTCAGATCAGGGTCCAGTACAACAGTGGTAGCGACCAGTGCCGCGATAATAAAAAGTATGGATATCGTACGCCCGGGATAGCTCAACACGTACACGATGTTGAAGACTACGTTCACCGCCCTATGGCTCTCGTCGAAGACGATCTTCTCCCTGTCTTCACTCAGATAACCCAGCACGTTATCAACGAACCTCTGATTGTCGACTTTGTCCAGCATGGAATTGATCATTATGCTTGGATCGGATAGGAGGATCAGTTCACCCATGCCGTAATCTTCAACTGAAAGCACCGGGAAGCTGCCGCTGGGTTCATCTTCATCGTACGCACCGTCCTCGTCCCTATCGAGCCACGACGCTTTCGATGTTTGAACCAAGACCTCGGCATCTTCATCGGGTTTCAGCACCGTCGGTCTGTTCATCATCAACAGGTAAACGCCGTCAGTGATCGGATGGTCGTTTATCTGGTAAGCTACACCGAAATCCGGCTTTTTCTCGAATGACATGTCCAGAAGAAGGTCGCCGTTGAACCTTGATGAAGTGTTGAGTCCACCCAGCAATGAATTCGCACTCCCGAAATCGTCAGAGAGCAGTACCCTTCCCCCACCCATTAGGAATCGATGTACGTAGTCCCTTTCTTTTCCAGTGAAATCCGCCTTGGGACCGAGGAAAACCAACGTCGAACTCGACGGCTCGAGATCGTAGGATGTGATGTCCCTATCCACCAACTCCATGTCTTGCTCGTTGGACAACTGTAGATTCGGGGTGAACTTACCCGCTTCGTAGGTCTTGACGGCGAAGTGGCTGCAGCCGTTCCAGTTGGGATTGTAAACGCTGAAATCCGCCCTGGTGGTCACTATCGGGGCTGCCATGGAAAAAAGGATTATCAGTAGAACTACTGCAGACAGTAATATATAAAGTGTGAATCCTCTGAGGAACTTCATGCTATCAACTCACCCCACAGTTTCTTAAGCGAGAGCCGGTACCGCTTTATCTCGGA
>CAZHUM010000021.1:12934-20557 GCA_964535805.1 uncultured Thermoplasmata archaeon | reverse complement strand
CTCTTCTTCCTCTTCCTTAGCTTTATACAAGAACCAGAACATGACTGCGATCATTATAATCGCGATCATCAGAAGTAGTAAGGAGAAGGGGATCCTGTCCTCGATCACATCCAATATGTCTTCGTCGTCCTCACCGTCGGCATCATCATCGACATCGTCCTCACCGTCCACACCGTCCACATCTCCTCCACCGATGTCCTTCTTTCCGTCGCCGTCGAGGTCTCCCAACTCGTACAGGAGTTGGAGCATATCAGAGAGGTTCTCCTCGACGATATACTCTTCTTCCATCACGTAGACGTATAAAGAAGGGGATGTGGAATTTCTAAGTACGGAGGTCCCGTGGAACGCCGTGTAAATCTCGTTCAGCCCTTTATCCAAACCAAGACCGCTGATGGTCTCGTTCAAAACATAGCCGCCGGTCTCATCGGTGATCGATCGATTTGCTTCCTCTCCGTCGGCGTAGAGATAGATCTCCCTGTCTTCCAAACCGTCCATGGATGAGAGGTTCAACAATCTTCCGGAGAGCCTGAGGTTTCCATCCAAGGGCAGGAATTCACCGTTCACGTCAGACACGAGTGATAGTCCCGTGGGTATCGATATCTCGAAATGCACCGCGGCACTCGATGGTTCTATCGATTCGTTTCCCGGGTAGGACACCTCTATACGAGCGTCACCCCACTTAAAATCCTCGCTTTGATAAATCAATCTGAAGGATCCAGTTTCGTTTGGATATATGGTCCTGTTCCCGGTGGCAAACAACTGCACGTCTTCCAGATCTATATCCGCCCGGGTATCGAATTCTCCTTGAACGTATATCGGTTCGTCATAATAGGCGGTCTTGTTGATGACGAGTTCGATGGAAGAGGCGTACTTGTCTATGAGCACTTCTTCAGATGTATAGTTGAACCCACCGGATGTACCATTAGACCCACCCGCATCCCCACCGGATGCCGTACCGTTGATCTTGAACCCGGTATTCCCGTCCCAGGGAAGACCTATGATGACCTCGTAATATTCATCAGAGATATCGAAATCCGGTATCTCACTGTAAAGCTCCAGCAGCTCCAGGATGTACTCGTGATATGGTCCTATCAATGATCCTAAATATTCCATTTGGTTCTCGATTTCATCGATATCGAAATAGGACTGGTTTATGTCCTGTACATTCATCTTCAAGGACTGTAAGCTGTTGTTCATCATATCGAGATGGTATGAAGCTCTAAGGAGTGATCCTATGCCCTTTCTCAGCTCGACTTTGTTCCCCGCACCGAACACAACGTCGTTGTAAATCTCTACGGATCCCGTCAGGTTGAAGATCACCGACCCGTGGTGGTATGTGAGGGCTGTAAGGTTACCGGTCACGTTATAGAACGGTAGATAGAGCTCTTCGATATAGTAGGAACTCTCAACTTTACCTTGGATGTCGTCTAGTATATACCTCGCTGTACCTAGAACCGCCTCGGCGTGCTTCGAGTAATCGCTCGAGTTCTCCACAGCTTTAAGTTCATGATCGCTGCTGACCGGCTCAATATCCACGTCTTGAGTGTAGTTCACCCAGTTGGCGTTCTCAAGCGACATTTCCACGTAGCTCCTGGTTCTGTTCAAAGACAGCAGAAGTGCGGTTATATCCGTTTCAGCGTCGTCGAAGTCCTCGTGGGAAACCTGCCCTAACGCAGGTACATAGAGTACACTAACAAACATCAGAACAAGAACTGTTGCTGCAGTTACCCTTTTCCCGAACATCCTGTATTAAATTCTACCATGTTAATTAAAAGTTTTGCGGAACTTTTATTATTCACAGTTTTGATTCGAGGGGGAAAATGAAAGTGTCAGACCTATTGAAACCGAAGTTCACATCTAAGATAACGGGCGCTGTGTTTCTAGCCGTAGGCCTGTACCTGTTTTTTCTCACGCCGCACAGCAATGCAGCTCTGGGTGCCGCCTTCATAGGTATCTTACTCCTGCTTATCGTAAACGAAGACTCCGTTGAGAAGAAGATAGCGAACGCGGAACTCGAAAGTGGTGTGGAATCCATGGAAAGGCTTCTTGACGATCTAGAGGTCAAGGGTAACGGTGTGCTCGTCCCTCCAGGAGCGAACCTATCGGAATCAAGAGTCTTCGTACCCGCGGGTAGATTCGACGGTTTACCCGACTTGTACGACGAGATGACCGTGGTTTCCGAAGGGGGCGGGAGAGTAGGTATCTCTTTGGTACCTCCTGGAAGGTCTCTTCTAGACGAGGCGAAGTCGAGGATGGAATACGAACCAGGTGAAGGGATCGAACAAGCTAGAGAGCTCATGGGGATGCTGACCCAGGGTCTCGGACTGGCAAAGTCCAGCAGTTTACGGGAGGAAGACGATAAAATAAAACTGAGGATCACCCACGGCAGCTACGATGACCTGTGTGAATCATTGAGGACAAGATCTGAAAACATCTGTAAAAGAGCCGGATGTCCTATCTGCAGCGCCTATCTTGCATCGGCTGCCGAGGGGATGAACGAACCCCTCAGGATAGTGGATTTCGAGATCGAAGGAAGGCACATCAAGTACACACTGGAGAGGATAGGATGATGATGTCACAGAAGGTCGTTGTATCACTCAGTATCTGGACCGGTGTCTGTGTGACACTTGCGGGCTCAGGCGAGCTCGAACTTTTCGGTATACTTCTGCTCATAGGCGTTCTCATAGCCAGGGAACTGTCGAGCACCTTCACCAAGCCAGAGCTTGGAGAGAAGATGGATCACCTGATCTACGTCGGATTGATATTCTTCGTAGCGGTGGTAGCACACAGGGTTCTCAGCATCTTAGGTTTCTTCTGATATCACTGGTACGCCTTTGGTGGCGCTTTATCTTTGCTCTCTTTCAATTTATTTTTTACTTTGTCCAATGCTTCTTCGATGTGTTCCTGTGTCACCTTAGTGCCCTTGACTTCCTCTTCAGTCATCTCTCCGCCTTCCGCTATGAATTCACGGATAGACAGCATGACGGCTTCGTTGCATATCGATGCTATCTCGGCTCCGCCCATGTTGTCCGTCTGTTTTGCTAATCTCTCGATATCGATATCTTCAGATACCGGTTTGTCCTTCAGGTGAACTTCGAAGATCTTCTCTCTGGTCTCCAAGTCGGGTATGCCTACCTCGATCTGTCTGTCGAACCTGCCCGGTCTGAGTAGAGCCGTATCTATCAGATCGGGTCTGTTGGTCGCAGCCAATACGACCACGTCGTGCAGCGCTTCGAGTCCGTCCAGCTCGGTCAGCAGCTGTGAGATCACCCTTTCGGATACGTTTGAATCCGCACTACCCCCTCTTTTAGGAGCCAATGCATCTATCTCGTCGAAGAATATGATGGTGGGGGCGGCCTGCCTCGCTTTCCTGAAAGTCTCTCTCACCGCTTTCTCGCTCTCTCCTACCCACTTGGAGAAGAACTCGGGTCCTTTGACCGAGATGAAATTGGCTTCGCTCTCGTTGGCTACCGCTTTAGCCAGCATGGTCTTACCGGTACCGGGTGGTCCGTGGATCAGTATGCCTTTGGGTACCTCGGCTTTCATGTGGTCGAATATGTGCTGGTACTGGAGGGGCCACTCGACTGCTTCCTGCAGTTCCTGTTTGGCTTCATCCAGCCCTCCGATGTCGTCCCATTTCGTATCCGGAGTTTCGATGACCACTTCCCTCATGGCCGACGGGTTCATCTCTCTGAGTGCGGTGTTGAAGTGCTCTCTTTTCACGCTCAGCTCTTCCAGCAGTTCGGCAGGTATCTGCTCCAGATCAAGGTCTAGATCTGGAAGTACCTCCCTCAGGGCGAAGATGGCGGCTTCCTTCGCTAGGGCTTCCAGGTCCGCTCCCACGTACCCGTGTGTGTGTCCTGCCAGTTCGTCCAGATCGACCTCTTCGTTCAGCGGCATGCCGCGGGTATGGATCTCTAGTATCTGCTTCCTTCCGTCCCTGTCGGGCATCCCTATCTCTATCTCCCTGTCGAATCTGCCCGGTCTCCTTAACGCGGGATCAAGGGCGTGTGCTCTATTCGTCGCCCCTATCACGATCACTTTCCCTCTGGCCTGAAGTCCGTCCATGAGTGAAAGCAGCTGTGCCACGATCCTTCTTTCGGTTTCACCGGTCACCTCGTCTCTTTTGGGTGCGATGGAGTCGATCTCGTCTATGAATATTATCGACGGCTGGTTCTCTTCAGCTTCCTCGAATATCTCTCTCAAACGTCCTTCGCTCTCTCCGTAGTACTTGGACATTATCTCGGGCCCGCCGATATTGTAGAAGTTAGCGTTGGTCTCGCTGGCAACGGCTTTCGCCATGAGGGTTTTACCGGTCCCCGGAGGTCCGTGTAAAAGCACTCCCTTTGGAGCTTCGATACCCACCTTGTCGAACAACTCGGGATGTCGAAGAGGCAACTCCACCATCTCCCTGACACGCTCGATCTCCTTGGAAAGGCCACCGATGTCTTCGTAGGATACCCGGGGAACCCTGGCTATCTCTTCCTTACTCACCGGTTTTTCCGATATATTTACTTGAGTGTCCGGCTTGATTATCACCGCGCTCGCCGATGGTGAGAACGATTTGACTATCAGCTCGATCCTTTTACCCATGACATTTAAGGCGATGGAATCTCCTTTCGCAACCGGTCTCTCTCTAAGAACTTGCTTCCTGAGATAATCTTCTCCACCCATCAATCTGACCGGTGAAGTCGGTGCGAAAGTGATCTTCTTAGCTGGTTGGGCCTTTACTTTTTTGATGCCTACTTTTTCATCGATCTTAACACCTGCATTCCTCCTGGTGGGTCCGTCGATGCGTATGATGCCCGTGTTCCTATCTTTCTCCTCCCCGGCCCAGAGTTTGGCTGCTGTTTCTTTGTTACCTAAGATCAGTATGATATCTCCACTTTGAAGTCCCAATTTTTCCTTAACGGCAGGGTCTATCCTGGCTAGCCCTCTCCCTACATCGGATGATTTCGCTTCGGCGACCCTCAATACTCTTTCTTCTTTTTTCTTCATCTTATCACTTTTTTATACTATACAACGATACGTTGTAATATATTTGTTGTAATATTGTATGAGGTTCTATATATATTTAACGCTTTATCCCACCCTATTTGGAAAGAAAATATAATACATCGGTACAGGACTTCCACCCCATGGAGCAGCTCTTGGAAGTTATCGTTTACTTTTCCCTGACCCTTATCTCGGGGCTGGCAGTCGGCATGGAAAGGGAGCATCATTCCAGGGCGGAGATGCATACCGTGGTCAGCGGGGTAAGGACGTTCACATTTACTTCCATTGTCGGCTTTCTAATCACCTATTACCTGAAAGAAAATATCACCTACGTTTCCCTCATAGTGGCTTTCATCGTCATCGTTTTCTTGGCGGTACCACTTATCAAGGGTTCCAAGACGGAACCGGGTCTAACCACGTCCGTAGCCCTGGTATTGGTACTTTGCGTGGGCATGCTGTTCGGACTAGGTTTGCTGGTAGAAGGGATTTTAATCGTCACTATCACCTTGATCGTATTGGCTGCCAAAGAAGAAACGCATCGTTTCGCTAGGATACTCACTCAAGAGGAATTGACCAGTGCGCTGAGATTTCTGACGATAGCTGCGGTCTTGATACCCCTGGCTTACACGGTCGGTGACGTTCATCCCCTTGTGGGGCCCGGGAAGGTATTCGATCCTGTGAAGGCTCTTATCGTCATCGTGTTCGTCTCAACGATATCTTTCTCCAGCTATCTTATAATCAAGTTGTACGGTGCCAAAAAGGGCCTCGAGATATCGGCTTTCCTGGGTGGCTTCGTCAGTTCGGCTGCTGCATGCGCATCACTATCCCAGAAAGCGAAAAAAAATCCATGTTTGACCAACGTGGCTTCGAGGGGCATCTTACTGGCGAACCTCTCCATGATAATCAAATGTTTGATCATACTGGCTCCACTAGTTTCCATGGAGTTGTTGATCTCATTGTCACTGCCCATATCAGTTCTTATCGGTATATCGATGATCAGCTTGTTCTTTATCAAAAAGCAAAAGATACAGGTCCAGGACGAAGATTTGAACCTCGGCACACCGTTCTCCGTTATACCAGCAGCAAAGTTCGGTGCATTTTATTTGATGATCTCCGGTATCTCCCACTTCGCCATGATATACTTCGGTGAGTTGGGGGTCTACAGCGTATCCCTCGGTGGATTGGTGTCCACAACGTCCGTATCTGCCTCGATGGGCACGCTCTTCTCCATAGGTGATATCGGTGTGAATACTGTCATATCAACACTGATACTGGCTCTGGGTTTCGGGAGCTTATCAAAATTGGCTATCTCTCGGTCTTACAGTAAGGACGTATTCAAGATGACCATGCCCTACTTGACCTTAATATCGGTTGTCACTTTTATCATCTTCATATTCTATCTCTAGACACCTCGTCGAAGGGAAAATAAATAAATAGGAATACACTACAGTGCAATCGATGGCATTCCTCAGCTTCGGTATCATCGCAGCACTTTTGGTGATAGTCGCTTTCATCGCGGTATTCTCGATACTAGATAAGTACGGATTCTTGGAGAGTTACTCTCTGGAGATGTCCGGACCCTTTCTCATGTGGAAGACGGAGAAGGGAAAGAAACTCATCGATCGCATCTCAGAAAGGAAGAACTTCTGGAAGAACTATGGATCTCTAGGTATAGTCATCGTCGCTATCTGCATGGTGATCATACTTTTCTTGGTGGTTTGGTCCGCCATACTGGCAAGTTCGATACCCAAGGAGAGTGCACCCTCGCCTAGGATGGTTCTGGGCATACCGGGGATAAATCCACTGATACCTATTTGGTACGGTATCCTGGGGCTTGCAGTAGCGATCATCATACATGAATTCTCACACGGCATACTAGCACGGGTAGCTGACATCAAGGTAAAGACCCTGGGCCTGATATTCCTGGTGGTTCCCATGGGCGCCTTCGTGGAGCCCGACGAGGAAGAGATGCAGGAACTGTCCAAGGTGAAGAGAGATCGTATATATGCAGTGGGACCCACGTCGAACGTGATCCTTGCCATCGTGCTAGCTCTGATATTTTCCATGGCATTCATGGGGAATGTTTCTCCCAAGCAGGACGGCCTCGTCATCAACGGTGTGTACGACGGGGGCCCTGCAGACATCGCAGGTCTCCAAGAAAACACCGAGATAATCAGTATCGGAGGGGTGAGGATACGGGACTTCGATGAACTTCTGGAGATCGAGATCGAGCCCGGTGAAGAGGTCGATGTGGTCACCACCGACGGTGATGTGGAAAGTACGTATCACTCCGCTGCGGGTCTCACGATAACAGGACTGGTAGAAGGTTATCCCGCGGATGAATCCGGTCTAGAAGAGGGAGACCTGCTATACAGCCTTAACGAGACCGTGATAAGGAATTACCAGGAATTCGATGAAACTTTGGAGAACACGTCACCAAATACACCGGTGAACATCAGTTACTATAGATATGAAAACGATGAGTATAGCAGGTACAACTCAACTATCGTTCTCAAGGATAAATACGAGAGCTATGAAGAGCTATATCCCAGTGCAAAAAGCGAGGAGTTCAAGGGGCAGGGATACATGGGTGTGTCGGTTTCATACATGGGGCTGAGCGTGTGGGAC
>CAZHUM010000021.1:0-12834 GCA_964535805.1 uncultured Thermoplasmata archaeon | reverse complement strand
GGGGCAGGGATACATGGGTGTGTCGGTTTCATACATGGGGCTGAGCGTGTGGGACGTGGAGTTCGTAACTAACTTGATGGCACGTCCCTACAAGAATGCTGAAACCGCCAACGATTACTTCATGAGCAGTTTAAGATACATCTCGATACCTTTCTTGAAACTCTCTCCCATGTCCGATGAGATGGAAAATCTCTACCAGGTGAACGGACCGCTGTCCGCACTGCCGGATGACGCGTTCTGGATGATCGCAAATTCACTCTACTGGATCTTCTGGCTCAACCTGATGGTGGGGCTGTTCAATTCGCTGCCTGCAGTCCCTCTAGACGGTGGTTTCATCTTCAAAGACGGATTAACCTCCCTAGCTGAGAAATTCAATCTAAAAGAAAAGAAAAAAGAGATATTCGTCCACGGATTCACCTACTTGATAGCTTTAACAATATTAGCACTGCTGCTGTGGCAGTTGGTAGGTCCACGTATCTGAATTCACCCTTTTACTATCTCGAATCCATCGTCGTATATCAGGGGGAAGTAGTCTCTAGGATGGTTGGTTTTTCTCATCTTCATCACGCTGAGGAACAGATTCACATTGTTTGCCTCTCTCCTCAGCTCAAGATGGAATATGCCATCTGAAAGGAAACCCTCTCCGGCGTTTGAAAAAGAGAACTCTTCAGGGGGCATCTCGTGTATGAGGAATGCAGTAACGTCTAAATTTCTTATCCATTCGAAGAACTGGAAAAGCTCTTTCCTTGGATTCTTGAATTCCGCCATGGTCTCGAGTACTGGAAGTGAATCGATGACCAGGAACTCGTTGTCCAGGTTCTTCCTGAGATTCTTGACGTACATCTTGAATACCTCCATCCAGGCCTTATTATCCAGTTCTGTCATCCTGGATCTGATAAGCCCGAGGTCTAAGATACTCATATTTTTTGATACGTCCTCCCAGTCCATGCCCAGTCCTTTCATGTTTTTTATAAGGCTGTCCCTTCTCTCCTCGAGAGATATGTAAACACCTTTTTTACCTTCTTCTAGTGCGTTGTTGTAAAGTATATTGAAACCTAGGCTAGACTTCATCGTACCTGGAGAGCCGCCCAACAGTACTATACTGCCATCTGGTACTCCACCCTGTAGATTCTCGTCTAGTCCTTTAACATACGTTTTTACCCTTTCCATATCATTTTTTGCCATTTATATCTCCTCCACATATAGTTGATTATGAGTGATTATTAGAGATGTTCAAAACCGGTATTGTGCATTGTGTTTATATTTTTTACGTAGAAAAACGGATAGATCGGAGGAAAAAAGCAAAAAGATTTTTTATATTGTTGTAATAACCTTCAATATGATACCATTCACAGAAGTAGCTGTTTTAGATAGAAATGCGGAGTACAGGGGTGTTCCGAACATAAAATTGATGGAAAGCGCGGGAAGGGGACTGGCGGATGTCATCAGGGAAAGATACGGGGAAGGAAACCATCGAGTTCTGTTCGTTTGTGGGACGGGTAACAACGGAGGAGATGGCTATGTGGCCGCTAGATATCTATCGGGATGGTTCGGAAGGGATAATATCACCGTATATCTTATCAAAGGCAGGGAGCACGTACGATCCAAAATAGCGAACAAGAACCTTGAAAGGTTGGAGTGTTCGATAGTTGAGGATTTCGACTGGGATGATATCGATGAACATATAATCGTTGATGGCATACTGGGTACCGGGATCTCCGGTTCGGTGAGAGAACCGTACAGGTCCGTCATCCAGAACATAAATGATACAGGGAACGAAGTGGTCTCTATCGATGTTCCGAGTGGACTAGGAGCGGATATCCAGGTGGAACCAGGGGTGACCGTGACTTTTCACGACAAAAAGTACGGCATGAACGAAGATAACTGTGGAGAGATCATCGTTAAAGATATAGGTATACCGAACGAAGCAGAACTGTACACTGGACCCGGCGAACTCGTACTGTTCCCGATCCCCCACGAGGAATCTCACAAAGGGAATAACGGGTCGCTGCTTATCGTAGGAGGAGGTCCCTTCACCGGAGCCCCCGCTCTTTCAGCCCTCGGGGCATACAGGGCGGGTGTGGACCTGGTTCATCTAGCAGTGCCCAGTAAGGTGAGCGATGTAGTTTCTTCGTATTCTCCGAGTTTCATAGTACACCCGTTAGAGGGAGAAAGATTGAAGAAGGAACACGTTGAAAGAGTGATCGATATATCAAACGCCTGTGACGCCGTGCTGATAGGACCCGGTCTCGGGTCTGATCCAGATACGATGGAAGCCGTGGTTGAACTGCTTCGTAAATTGGAAAAGCCGCTCGTCGTGGACGCAGATGCATTAAGAGCGTTTAAAAACAACAAATTCGACTTATCAAATGGATGCGTGATAACACCGCACCATGGAGAGCTCAAGGAGATAGAAGAAGACTGCAGTGATCTTTCCAGATGTGCCGATGAACTCGCTGGAGAGATGGATATAACTGTACTTTTAAAGGGGAGGACGGATTATATCACCGACGGTAAAAAGCACAAATGGAACGACTTCGGCAACGCTGGTATGACGGTGGGAGGAACCGGTGATACGCTAGCTGGTGTTATCGGTTCCCTGCTTGCGAGGGATATGACACCCTTCGACGCCGCAAGGTCCGGTGCCTACATCACATGCAGAGCCGGTGAGATCGCTTTCGAAGAAAAAAGATGTGGGATGCTCCCTACCGACATCAGCGAATCTATCCCTGAAGTACTAAAGGAAATTTAGATAAACCATGAAAAATTATTTTACTATGTTATACATCTAATAAAATACAAGTGGAGGTAAAAAACCATGTCCAGAGCCTTTATGTTGGATACCCTTAAAGAACTGGGTTCGATACCCGAAGTCGCGATCTGCTTTCTTATCAGGAAGAACGGAGATATACTGGCTAGCGCCGGTGACGCTAGTTCGGTACAATTGGAAACCTTTGGTCTGATGTCTGCTACAATCTACGGTGCTGCAAAAACAGCCAACGAACACCTTAACAAAAAAGCGCCCGATAGGATAGTTATTAGGGCAGAGGACGGTGATACCGTTCTAAAGAGAGTGGATGACGGCCACATAATGGTTCTAAGAACGAACGTTAGGGAAAATTTTGGCTCTGTGTTGAAACAGATGGACGAGGCTGTTGAAGACCTCGTCGAAAAATGGTGATATTATGATGGATGTTAGATTGCCTGATGAGATACATGGCTTCTTCCAAGGAAACATAGGAAGATCGCTGATCATCAAAGGTCATGCTGGGACTGGGAAGACGATATTGAGCTTGACGCTGCTCGAGGAGATCGGTATATTGGAAAATTCGTTCTATATATCTACCAGGGTGTCAAATCAATCGCTGTACTCTCAATTCGACTGGTTGAAAGAAGTGGATATCCACGAGAGCCTCATCGATGCAAGCATGGACTTCTTGAAGAATGTATACCCACAGTATCAGCCGTACTCCTACTTCAGCGAAGGGAAAGTCGGTGAGGAAAAAGATGTGCAAAAGATGGAATCCGCTATGAAGCTCCTGCAGACCTTTCCAAAGGAAGGGGAAAAGATCGAGCTGCCCGAGCACGTGTGCAGATCCAACCTTTTATCGCTTGTAGAGAAGGATCAGGTCCAGGAGTTGGAGGAGATCTACCATCGGGTGGATTCTAGGCTGCCAGAACAGTGTACGATAATAATCGATAGTTTAGAATCGATATTGGAAAAGTACAATCTCGATGCGACTGAACTCATAAAGACGCTGCAGAAGGATCTAGTGGAGATGTCAGGTGTGAACCTTGTTATCGTTCTCGAGGCGGAGGAATCGACACATTGGGATTATCTGGTCGACGGCGTGGTGACCCTCCGCAGCGGAGAACTGGACGAAAGGAGGATACGGACCATGCACCTTGACAAGCTCAGAGGTATAGAGATACAGCGACCAGTCTACCTTTTCACCCTCACCGGCGGCAGGTTCAATTACTTCTCATCTTTCACCCAAAAGGTCCCTGGATTCCAGGGAAAACACCCTCCCATCGAGGACAGTCTGGGTACGGACTATTACGACCGGGATCTGTTCTCTTCTGGTTCAGCTATGCTGGATGAAGTATTAGGAGGGGGTTACAGGAGGAACAGTTTGACTCTACTCGAATTCGAAGAAGGTGTCCCTTTCTCTGGACAGATGTATCTTTTCGGTCCGACCATGGAGAATTTTCTGAGTCAAGGCAGGGGAGTATTGATGATGCCTTCTAGTGGTATAGGGAAGACGGTTGTGAAAAATTGGACACGTAAATTGTTCGGCAAAGAAAAAGAGAACCAACTTAAGATCCTTGATCTCGAATCAAAAGGCGGCGATATCGATACCAACAACCTCAAGGATTACGAACATCTATTCAACGATGCATACAAAGAATTGAGGTACTATTCCGAGGAACCTCTGCTCACTATATGCGACTGGATCAAGCTTGAACACTCGATCGGCAGCGACAGGATGGAGCACATCGATAAAACACGAGTGGCTAAAAGATTGCTGGACCTCATGAGGAAGAACAGCGGATTGACCATAGGTCTGATGGGGCCGGGATTCGTTTTCGCAGAGAAAGCCAGATACATATCCGATGTTTACTTGAAGGTCATGACCAAGTACAATTCGCTGCTGGTCTACGGTGAGAAACCGGACACATCCATCTACAACCTGTCACTCACGGAAGAAGAACACCCGCACGCTCGATTCCTTAAGCTAGCTTGATAAACTACATCCCTAAAAGACTCCAAGACAAATGTTTTTAATGACCTCTATTTTAGGGTCTAAAGTGATAAGATGGTAGATATCAAAGCGCCTAGAGGTACGGATTTGAACTGTAAGGGGTGGAAGCAGGAAGCCATGCTCAGGCAGTTGATTAACAACCTGGAGAATGCTGAAGATCCGGATAATCTGATAGTTTATGGTGGATCGGGGAAGGCGGCTAGGAATTGGGAGAGCTATGAAAAGATAGTCGAGACCTTGAAGGAACTTGAAAACGATGAAACCCTAGTGGTTCAAAGTGGGAAACCGGTGGCCGTCTTCAAGACCTACGAAAAATCGCCGAGGGTGCTGATAGCCAATTCCAATATCGTCCCCAAGTGGTCCAATTGGAAGAAATTCTACGAGTACGAAGACCTGGGTTTGATCATGTACGGACAGATGACGGCAGGAAGCTGGTGCTACATCGGTACCCAGGGTATAATACAGGGGACCTACGAGACCTTCGCCGCCCTTGCTAGAAAGCACTTCGATGGAACACTCAAAGGGAAACTGTGCGTCAGCGGCGGATTAGGCGGCATGGGAGGAGCACAGCCGTTGTCCATAAAGATGGCGGGAGGTGTAGCTCTCGTAATCGAACTCGACCCGAAAAGAGCGGAGCGAAGGTTGGAAGCAGGATTCTGCGATGTGTTGTATGATGACTTGGACGAGGCACTAGAAAGGGCTATGGATGCTGTAGAAAACAGAGAGCCCATAGGTATCGGGCTGATCGGAAACACCGCAGAAGTCCTTCCAGAAATTTTACAGCGAGATATCATTCCAGACGTTCTAACGGACCAAACCAGCGCACACGACTCTCTCATGTACTGGCCCAAGGACATGACACTGGAGGAGGCGAAAGAACTCAAGGGATCCGATAAAGAAGAGTTCAAGAAACGAGCCATGGAATCCATGAAACTACACTGTGAGACCATGGTCAAGATGCAGGAAAAAGGGGCTGTTACATTCGATTACGGGAACAACCTAAGGGGGCAGGCGTACGACGCAGGATACGATAACGCCTTCGCATATCCGGGTTTCGTCCCTGCATACATCAGACCCATGTTCTGCGAGGGCAGAGGACCCTTCAGATGGATGGCTCTTTCTGGAGATCCTGAAGATATACTGAAGACCGATGAAGTTGTAAAGGAACTTTTCCCGGAGAACGAACAGCTGATCAAATGGATAGATCTAGCCGAGGAATACCTTCCTTGGGAGGGACTACCCGCCCGTGTTTGCTGGCTCGGCTACGGAGAACGAAATAAATTCGCCAAGAAGATCAACGACTTAGTAGCCAGCGGTGAGATATCAGCACCGATATCCATAACCAGGGATCACCTCGACGCGGGAAGCGTAGCCAGCCCGAACAGGGAAACGGAGAGTATGAAGGACGGCAGCGATGCGATAGCTGATTGGCCCCTCCTGAATGCACTGCTGAACACGAGCGCTGGAGCTATCAGCGTTTCCATCCACAACGGCGGTGGTGTCGGGATCGGTCTGTCCACTCATGCAGGGATGGTCGTACTGGCCGACGGTACAAAAGAAGCTGAGATGAACATCGAAAGAGTTTTCAAAACAGACCCCGGCATGGGTGTAGTAAGGCACGCGGACGCGGGCTACGAGAAAGCGATCGACTTCATCAAGAACAGCGATATCAACGCACCTATGATAGATTGATCATCTCAATCGAATCTAAGTGCTTCAGCGGGCGACACCCTGCTTGCTTTTGCGGCGCTTGGGATCGCCGTTACCAGCATTATACCGTAAGCGAGGATACCGATGAACAATATCCGTGTGTAAGGTATGGTGAAGACCCATCCCATGGAGCGGAAGGAATCGTTCCAGATGATCCAACCGATAGCGATACCCAAGATAGATCCTATGAGTATCCCCATGATCGTTATAAACGAGTTCTCGATAAGGAAAGCGTAGCGTATCATACTTCTCTTGAAACCTATCGCTCTCATCATACCGATCTCCAACCTTCTTTCGTGCACGGCTCTCAAGCTGATTATACCGAGACCCGCTATGCCCACTATGAGTCCTAGACCCATGTAACCGCTGAATAGGTCGAAGAATAGGTACATGGTGCTGGTTATCTGCTCTATTATGGTAGATAAAACGATGGGTTGGAATCCGTTAGCTACGAATTCACGCTCGAGATCTTTAGCGATCTGTTCATCATCGGCTCCTTCGTTGACATCGTAGAAGAATACGCTGGTAGCGGTTATGTTGAATTCCTGGGCCGCCGTATCTCTGGACATGAAATAGCCGTTCAAGAAACTCTGGTTGAGCTGCCCGATTATCTGCTTTTGTCGTATCCCACCATCGATGTCCATAAAACTTATATTGTCACCCAATCCAAACTCCGTGCCCATCCCAGGCGGGCCCATGGATTGTCCTCCAGCCGGACCGATCACCAGATCGGGATCCTCAAGGACCGCGTTCCAGACTTCGTCAGTAGAGTCATATTCGTCCAGATAATCGGCGAACCCGAAGGTATTGTTGGCGACGAAGTTAGAGCCCACCCCTATAACCATCTGACGAGAAACCCTGCCGTTCTGTGATTGGTTCGTGGCTATATATCCTACCGCAGCATGATCGATCCTTTTGAAATCATCGATGTCGAGCTCGTCACTCATAACGATGCGCTCGTGCATGTTTTCTATGGGTCTTTGGGTGTCACAGAATCCGATGATGTCGTAGCCACCTGACTGGTCTTCGATGATCATATCTATATTTGTGTCGAAGATGGCGACTATCATCCCCATAACGGTTATCGAGAATATTATCAGAGCGAAGATGAACATGGTCATGGCGGTTCGGAATCGTTCTTTCACAGGATGAGATATGCCTGTTAAGATTACGGCTTTAAATCCTGAACCGGCTCTACAGCATAACTCGAAGAGATGGGTTATGATCGTTCCATTCAACATAACAAGCATGACTCCGGCTGTCACCATGAAAAGCCCGGATAGGATGAACATGTCGATATCTCCCGTAGAGGCTTCTGATGTCGGTAATGGTGCCAGCCAGAAAAGCAACAGTGCGAGCGCTGCTAGAGTGTAAGCTATCCTGTCACCCGTCCATCTTCTAAGGATGGTACTTGCACCCAAAATAATCACCGATACACCGGTCATCAACCAGCGCTCTTGATATGTCTGCATGTAATACAAGATCAGTAACACTCCGACTACAATGGATATGCCAGCCAATATCAACAGCTTCTTACTTTTCTTAGAGATCGGTGGTTCCGGGATATCCCTTATAGCTCTGACGATATTGATATTGGATATCCTGTAAGTGGTAGCCAATATGGTGATCATGGTGATCAAAAAACCGGCTGAAAAAGAAGTGATCAAACTGCTTAATTTGTAATCGAAGTATGTAGATATCTGGCTCGATGCACCGAAACCTGCGAATACATCCCCCAGAATGTAGAATATTATGTATGTAATAACGATACCTACAAGAGCGCCAACGATCGACGCACCGATAGAATAGAAAAGCCCCTCGTACGTGAATACTTTAACAAGGCTCTTCCGTTTCATACCGATGGCACGGCTCATACCGCTCTCAGATTTTCTTTCCTCTCCAAGCATCACGAAGATGTTGATGGTGAGTACGACCCCGGCGATGATCGAGAATGTTCCGAATACCAAGAACAGATCGGAGAACATAGATATCGATTCTTGAAATGATTCAAGGTCCTCCTGCTTTACATTTTGGACCTCTAAAAGATTGTAATCTTCATCCTCTTTGATTAACTCCCTCACTTCATCGGCGACTGAGCCGCTGTATTTGTTCCCCTCTTCGACACCTCCGACACATGATATCTTGATGAAATTCACGCTTCTATTCAAACCGAACATGTCTCTCGCCTGGTCTAGTGTGACCAGTATCTTTCCTTCTCCGCCCCATGCCGCCCTTCCTTTGTTATCGACTATCTCTTTTACAGTGAACTGCCTTCCGGACTGATACACCTTAGAGAAAACCGTGATCTGGCCGCCGACTTCCGCTTCTAGATCGTCCGCCAGGGGTTCGTCTATGTATACCTCATCTTCCTCCAAATCCATTTCTACCTTCTCACCGGCCGCCGTTATAGAGCCAAAATGAACTCCTTCTGACTCGTTCAAACCCATTGCTCTAGCGGAAGTGACGGTTAACAGCGAATCCGGATTGTATATCGATACGCTTCCATGCACTTCACCGGTGACGCCCTCCACCTTGTCCATTGATTCAAGGTCTTCTTTGAAATCAAGGTACGTGCTTGTGGGGATATTTACATACTCTCCGGCGAAGGTCCTGTTGTAAACTGTTATATCGGTCTCTTGATAATCGCTGTAGACCTCGTCCTGGATGAAGTTGTCCATGGTATCTCCGATACCGAATGAAGATGAGATTATAGCCGTGCCTATCATCAGACCCAGGATGACGATGATAGTGTTCGTTTTCCTTCGCTTTAGATTTCTAAGCCCTATGTTGAACAAGATACGATTCCTACTGGCATCTATCAATACGAGAATTAGGATGATCCCGATTATCACGAGCAGTGGATTAATACTCAACCTCGGTCCTCCCTGTTGATATCGTGTTTTATAACACCACTTTCCATGTGCAGTGTCCTCTCCGCCCTATCAGCGACTAGATCATCGTGTGTGACCAGCACCATGGTATGCCCGTTCTTTTTATTCAGCTTACATATCGTGTTCATCACTTCGATCGATGTCTCGGTATCAAGATCGCCGGTTGGTTCATCGGCCCAGATTATTTCCGGCTCGTTGACTATCGCTCTAGCGATGGTAGTCCTCTGCCTTTCACCTCCTGATAGCGCGGATGGGCGGTGGTCGTACCTGTGGCTCAAACCCACCATGTCAAGTGCCTTCTCTGCTTTCTCTCTGGAACCGTCGGATTTACCTGCTAAAAGGAGTGGTAGCTCGACATTCTCAACAGCAGAAAGAACTGGTAAGAGATTATAGAATTGAAAAACGAAGCCCATGTTGAGTGCTCTCATCTGGGTCTTCTCGTCGTCGGTCATATCCCCAAGATATTTACCGGCCAGCCACACTTTTCCTTCGGACACGTCATCTAGACCGGATAAGCAGTTCAAAAGGGTCGTTTTGCCGCACCCAGATGGCCCCATAACAGCTACCATCTCTCCCTTTTTGATGCTGAGATCCACACCCCTCAAGGCGTGGACCCTGACTTCTCCTTCGTACCATTTGTGGACGCCTTTCGACTTTATCATGGGTTTCATCGTATTACCTTCCACTGTATTTACTGCAACGGATATATATCTTTATCGAAAATTGAATCCGGGTGTAGGTGGAAGGTTCACTCTTTTTCGATGTCGATCAGCTCTACTCCATCTTCGGAGACTCTACAGAACTTAGCATCGTTCTCGTTTCTGTAATCCGGGACTGAAAATAAAGACAAGAGTTTATCATCGAAATAATATCTGTATCCGTCTTCAAATGCCTGGTGTGCTCTGAAGACCATATCGACGTCGTTTTTCTCCAAGAAATCATCGAAAGCGATCTTACCGAACATCTGCCCGATACCCCTGATGTTGTTGTATGTGAATCCTTCATTTTCATCCGTGGGATCGTTCCACAGTAGTTCATCGTACGTACTATCAGAGGGCGTAATTTCTTTGATCTCTTCTATAGTTTCGATGGATGAGGGTATGCCTCCGTGTACCATAAAATATCTGTCATTGATAACAGCAGCTACAGGGAGCAGTTCGTACAGTCCGATTATAACATCGAAGAATTTCTCTGGAAAGTGCTGTATGAGTTCGTCTCTGAAACCGTAGTATTGATTCATCTTCAGGGTTTCATGGTTACCTCTTAGAAGTACGATACTGCTAGGATGTTCTATCTTCAGGGCTAACAGGAAGATAAGATTCTCCAACTGTTCATCACCTCTATCTACGTAATCCCCTAAAAATATAGCTGGTATGTGATTATCCATCCCGTACTGCACGGCTTGTATGGTGGCGGATATATCTCCATGGGTGTCGCCGATCACCAGGAATTCATCCCAGCTCTTCTCGATTATATTCTCCGCTTCCAGCGCTTCCGAAGCATCCTCTAGTACATCTAAGAACGTTCTTTCGGATATGAAAAAGGGTTTTCCATTTAGTATTTTATCGATGATATATGCCATTGTTATGGTGATAACTTAGGGCTGATAGCATTAATAATCTTTTCTAACTTTTCCTTTGATACTTTTTCCAACTCACTGCACTCTTTTATCTTTTCCTCTATGAACTCTTCGTCGCTCAAATCCTTTAGGTTGATCTTGACGTTGGCGATCCCACCGTGAACACCGGAATAAGCCATCTGAGCACTTACTAGTGCGTCGCTTATCGCACTAGACTTCCCGTGTTCAGAAGCTTTCATAGCTATATCGAATACCTCGGCTGACAGCCTGGCCGTCTCCATCGGCACCTCCACGGCGTGTTTTAGACCCTCTTCCATGGCCTTCTTTCTCTTCTCTTTTTCCTCAGGTGTTGACTTCGGCATCTTTTTAGCTGCTACGTAATCGTCGAATGCATTGGTATCTTCATCCACCGCTTTCAGCAGCTTGTCCTTCAATTCCTGGGCTTTTTCCGCTGCGGGTATCAGTACCTCATCTTGTTCCTCCGTACCTCTACCGCCTGTACTGAGATTGCATACCATGGAAGTTAACGCTGCGCCAAGGGAACCTGCAAGTGCGGCGATGCTGCCGCCTCCCGGTGTCGAAGAGTCCCTGGATACTTCGTGTACGAACTCATCGGTTCTCATGGCTATCAGGTCTTCTTCTCTTACGACCGGAGTTCCGATGAGTTTCTCGTCGGGATCGAACTCGGACACATCTCTGAGTCCCAGGGATTGAATTGCTACTTCGATGATATCCTGCTCTGGTATACCCGTGGGTTGGTTCTGCTTTTCCAGGTAGTACCTGCCGCTGTCCAGCAGTGCTTTGTACGGCACCAATCCAACGACCTCGCTTCCTGTGACCTCCACTCCCATGTTCCTTGCTAACTTCTTCGCTTCGTCGTAGACCGCATGTATCGGTGTTTCTTTGTAGTTGGTGAGGTTGATTGATATCTGAGCACGTTTGTACTCATCCACGTACCAGCCGATTGCCTTGCAGTGATCGAATTTGCCTTTCTTCTTCACCGCTTTACCTTCTAGGTTCTCGATGTCGTAATCGTAGTACTCTATAAGAAAATCTTCTAGACAGTAACCGTGTTCTTTCTCAGTGTGCTCGTGTACTTCAGCGAAGCTCTCAGCGGCGAAATCACACTCCCCGCATGGGAATTTACCATCTTCGTATCTAACCACTTCTCCCTTCCAGTAGTGATTATCCAAACTTCCAGCTCTCTTTGCCCTCCCCCTGTCTCTGATGTCGAATGCGATGTCCCAGGCTATCTTGGTCTGCCTGGTATTTAGGTTGATGTTGTAGGCGATAAGGAACTCTCTGGCACCGATGACGGTCGCACCGCTCTTCTTGACGGTTTCCGTGTAATCCGCCGGTCCGAAGTCAGGCTTCCATTCTGGGTCCTTAAGTTTCCCCTCCAGCCCCTCGTATTCGCCGCTCCGTACGGTGGCTAAATTCTCCCTTTTCTCCTCGGTTGCAGCCTCTTCATAGAGGTAAACCGGTATGCCTAGCTCATCACCGACCCTTTCTCCAACTTCCTTAGCGATCTCGACGCAGTCGCCCATGGTGACTCCTCTAACGGGAACGAAAGGGCACACGTCCGTTGCCCCCATCCTCGGGTGACTGCCCTTGTGCTTGCTCATATCTATGATCTCAGAAGCTTTTTTGATGGCTCTGAGGGCTGCTTCTTTGACTCCGTCCGGGCTGCCGACAAAAGTTACCACCGTCCTGTTCATGTCCGCTCCCATGTCGACATCCTTCAGTTCGACGTCTTCAACGCTCTCTATCTCTACTGTGATCTCATCTATAACGCCCCTGTCACGACCCTCTGAGAAATTCGGTACACATTCTACGAGTTCCATATTAACACGTGATATTCGAAAGATAGAAAAGATAAAAAGGTTTTGGA
>CAZHUM010000020.1:0-33188 GCA_964535805.1 uncultured Thermoplasmata archaeon | reverse complement strand
GACTGTGATTATTTTGTTTATTATGGTAGTGGGAGTTATGCCTGGTGGTGGCGGAGATGTGGGTGATAAAAAGGAGCGACGTTACTTAATTGCAAATATGCCAACACAAATAGAAGATCTGAACCCCCTTACAATACAAGATATCTGGAGTGACTACGGCGCTAAAAAGCCGATATACGAAGGTTTAAGCGATTACCATGAAGATACTGGAAAAGTTGTTCCATGGCTTGCTTACGATTGGAGCCCTATCGAATCCAGTGGGGATGGAATCTATGAGACTGGAGTAGATTATACAGATCCTGATTTAGAAACTGTACCAAACGAAAAACTGCCTAGTGGTGATCTTGAAGTAGTTGTGAGATTAAGGGAAGGAATTTTATTCCACCACTCTGAAAACTGGTTCGAGGATGATGAAAAATGGCAATCTCCGTATACTAGTCATGAGATCCCAGGAGACCAGATGGAGGAGATGACCGCCCACGATGTCGTGTTCACCGTCGAGATGCTTCTGTGGGAAGCACCTATGTATCGATCTAACTTCCTTTATCTAGATGGTACAACCAACGGGAATTCATCCGATATCTCCGACCAGCACTGGGTTGTCAATGGCGGTACTGGGATGTACGAAGGGATACATATCCTAGATAATTATACGGTTAAGTTCACATTGGAAGACCACGATTCTCTTTTCTATATCAATACGTTGTCCATGGTTCTTTCTATGAAGGTATGGGCGGGACATACGCTGTTGAACGGAGGTAGTGATAACGCATTGAAGTGGGATTGTGGTGAAAGCGGTAGCATCAGAGAACAGAAGAAAGCCATCGTAGGGACTGGTCCGTTCATGTGGACGGATTGGGATCCCGGAACTGATATACGGCTGGACACGAATCCAGATTACTGGTTGGACGGTTCTTTGGACGAGGAGAAAATGAAAAGTAAGAGTTTGAAAAAAGTCGACCTGAGCCGAAACCCATGTAGTTACTCTGGATGTAAGATGCCATGTTACCGTCTTTATCGGCAGTCGCAAGGTAAACTGTACCGTGATCTTGAGGTTGACCGGGCTCGGGTTGGAGTGCATAATCACCGATCAGCTCTCTTCTTTGAGCTGCGTGATCGTCCGATAAAAGCTCTTCGATATCCACTTTCATGTGATCCGGATCGGTGATGTATTTTTTACCGTCACTGAAGGCGAGTTTAAGTGCCTCTATCTGCTTGTGATATCTGTCGATCTCATCGTTGAATTCCAAACCTTTCAAGATGTTCAACGCTAGTAAAGTGACCAAACCCTGCCCATTAGGTGGAAGCTCTCAAACATGGTAACCCCTGTAATCTACACTCAGTGGCTCCACCCATTCCGGTGAAAATTGTTTTAGATCTTCTTTTGAGAGGAATCCGTTGTGTTTCTTTGAAAATTCGTCTATCTTATCTGCCAGCTCCCCTTTATAGAAACTCTTGGCCTTTGTTTCTGCTATGGATCTTAGGGATCTGGCATGGTCACTTGACCTCCACATCTCGCCGACCTTGGGTGATCGTCCTTTTGGAGCGAAGGTGTCGAACCAGTGCTCGAATTCTTCGCCTTCCAGGGTTTTGTAACTGTCGTAGGCACGCTTCCAGCTTTTCCCTATCACCGGAGAGACAGGATATCCTTCTTCGGCGTACTCTATGGCTCGTTGAAGCGTATTTTGGAATTCCAACTCACCGTGTTTTTTCGAGAGTGCCGCCCATGCTGCCGGTATGCCCGGGACTGTTACCGGTAGAAAACCGGTTTTTGGCATCTCAGTGTATCCTCGTTTTTTGACTGCATCTACAGAGATGCTAGCCGGTGCAGGACCGCTGGAGTTCAGTCCGCATAGTTTTCCATCCTTCCAGAAAAGAACGAAGGCATCGCCTCCCAGACCGTTGGACGTGGGCTCCAGGACCGTAAAACAGGCTGCCGTGGCGATGGCGGCATCTACGGCGTTTCCGCCTTCCTTTAAGATGTCTAGACCCGCTTGGGCAGCCAGAGGTTGCGAAGTCCCCACCATACCGTTTCTTGCGAAGAGCACCTTTCTTTTGGAGCTAAACGGGTAGTCCGAGGGATCGTATCTCATGCGGTAGGTATCGGGGGAGGGCTAAATTACGTTTGCGTTTTTCTATCAGCACAAAAACTTAGTACTGTGATACGGTTTTTAGAACATGGGCAATGAAAAGATATCGTTCGAATCCTATCAAAAGATGGCCGATTACTACTTTAACTCTGTGGATGCAAAACCCTACAACGCAGATTATGAAAGACCGGGATTGGTGGCATTGTTACCGGAAGTAAAGGGCAAAAAGGTACTTGATGCAGGCTGCGCCGCCGGATGGTACACAGGATGGTTGATCAACGAAGGAGCGGAGGTTACGGCGGTGGATTTCAGCCCTAATATGATAGAGATGACCAAAAAAAGAGTTGGCGATAAGGGTAAGGTCATACAGAAGGACCTGAACGAACCGTTGGATTTTTTGGAAGATGATTCTCTGGATATCGTTATATCATCACTAACATTACACTATCTGAAGGATTGGGACCCTGTGATGAAGGAATTCAACCGTGTTTTGGTGGATAAAGGACATCTGATCTTCTCGGTACACCATCCTTTCATGGACTACTCCTATTTTGGTTGTGACGATTACTTTGAAGTTAAATTGCTAACCGACGAATGGAACACGCCCGATGGTAAGGTCGAAGTGCAGTTCTACAGAAGACCGCTGTGTGAGATCATCCGACCAGTTGTGGAGAATGATTTTTTGATCGAGCGGATAACCGAGCCCATGCCTACGGAGATATTCAAAGAGAAACATGCCAAGGACTACGAAAGGCTAACCAAGGAACCGCAGTTTCTGTTCGTCAGGGCCAGGAAGTAATCACGGATTTGAATGGTTTCGATATCTATGGATCCGGCCGGATGTCTATCGTCAGTTACCTCAGTTTACAGTGGGAGATTTTTGTACGATATTCGGCAAAATTCCTCTTTCGTACAGATCTTTCGACCAATCGAAACATATTCAAGCGAGAACACTCTCTCTAGCAGAGTCCCGACAGTACATGCATGCTGAGTTGCTTTCATTCAGATTTTTTCTGATATTTTCGAAATCTGGTTTAGGCTGAATATGTTCAAGTCTGCCTGTGGAACCGGCAGGAAGCCACCAACGAATTCCTGCTGTTCAAATGGTATCTTGGTGTGGTCGAAACTATCGTATACGTAGCTAGTTATCACTCCGTAATACATTAACTATTTATCGTTACGGATGGTTGCGAAGGCATGAAAGTTGTCATCCTAGGAGGAGGGTTCTGCGGCTCGATGGTGGCCAAAAGATTGGATGGGGATATCCCTGTGACCCTTATAGACAGACAACCTTATTTCGAGTATTATCCTTCTTTACCCAAACTGATAACCGACCCGGGATATCACGAAAAAATCATCAAGTACTATTCCGACTATCTTGATAACGTCAATATTTTGACCGAAGAAGTAAAAAAGATCACTCCTCGAGGCATTTTAACAGATAGAAGAAGGCTTAACTACGATATATTGGTCATCTCCCTGGGTGCCAGATACCCTATCTTCTTGGAGAACAAAAGAGACATATTCACCATAAGGAGCGGAAGCACAAAAATCGCTCTGCATCTCGGATTTCGACGAGGTTCAGATCCAGGTCGAAGGACCACCCGCCCCGGAAGAAGATGTGGACGATGACGCGCCCTTCCTCCCGCCCACCTACCTCTTCCTCGCCCTCGTCCCTCTAGCCATAATCTACAAGAAACTGAGATTCAGTGAATAAATCTAAATAATAAATCTCTTTAACTACATCCGGTAGAACCGTGAAGACAAGGAAAAGGTTGCCAGCCATATGCGTACTTCTATTGATTCTTCTCTCATTCATCCCATCGTTTTATCAGGATGGAGTGGAGGGAGCTGCGGATCCGGAGGATTATCTGAAGATAGCTTTGAAAGAACCTTTGGACACCCTCAATCCGATCGGTGCCGAAGAATCTTCTACAAGTCAGTTGATCTTGGACCGTATATACGAGGGCATCAGCATACGTCACGAGGATACCCATAGGATCATACCCTGGCTGGCTTCGGATTGGAGTCCAATCGAAAAGAGCGGTAAAGGTGTGTACGAAAAGGATATCACATACACCGACTCGGACCCATCGACCGTTGCCAACGAGGATATACCAAGCGAAGAATTGGAAGTTATCATACATATCAGAAAGAACGTATCTTTTCACAGATCAGAAGATTGGCTGGATATAGGCGAAGACTGGCAGTCACCGAAATCCGACTTCAGTCTACCGGGAAATACCATGGAGACCATGACGGCTCACGACGTGATCTTCACAGCAGAGATGATACTGGTCGAGTTGTTAAAATACGACCCGAGTTTTGAGTACATATCCCTAGAGCCATTGGGCGATGAAACCAGTACTAACGATGAACACTGGATAATCAACGGTGGTTCCGGTATGTACGACGGTATGCAGATGCTGGATAATTACACTATCAAAGTCACCCTCACCGAAAAATGGCCGAGGTTCTATGAACTTGCTTTCCCCATTGTCCTACCCATGAAGATATGGGCTAAACACACCATGCTGGACCCTCCCGGAAGGAGTGCGAAGAACTGGGGCTGCGGTATCTACAAAGACATTTTTAGACAGAGAGAACTGGTCTCGGGCACTGGACCCTTCATGTGGACCGATCGGGAGCCGAACTCGTACATCAGATTAGATAAAAACACCGATTATTTTGCCGACGGATCCAGGGATGATGATGAGAGATATGGTTTCAGCATGAAAAATGTCGATTACAGGGCGAAGTACCCTGGTGTTACCTTTAAGATTTTTTCGAACATAGACGAATCCGTAGAGATCTTCGATGAAGGGGGATTAGACGCAGTGGGGTGGGGGGTAGATAGGGATTTCGGGTCAAAGATCCTAGAGATCGAAGGAACCCGGACCGTGGGCTCTCCAGAACTCAGTTATTCATTCCTATCTTTCAACATGAGAAAACCCGCCTTCGGATACAAAGAACACCCAGGTCCCGGGAACAGGATACATGAGTGGTACGGTGAGGACATAAGCTGCAACTTCAGGAAAGCGATCTCTTTAGCCGTTGACAAGCCCTACATAATAAACCAGGTCTACAACGGGTACGGTGAAACGGCACGCTCCATGATACCCGAAGCAAATAAACTCTATCACAACGAAAGCGCCCGTAAATACAGCTATGACCTCCAGAGGGCGAAGGAATTGTTGGACGAGCAAAACGAGATATGGCAGAACGAATTCTCCAACTTTCCAGATTGGGATCCACCTGGACACGGTGAATTACCCGATGATTATCCCATTCCTATGATGACGGGTTCAGGTTCTGTCGCTCCGTCTACAGAAGCTATCACCTTATCAGCTGTAAATACCCACTACTCCCCCGTGAACCATAAGATGGCTATCAGCATAGCGAACACTCTGAAGGGAGAACTGGGCATACAGATAGAAGCTAAAGTGATGAGCAGTAACAATTTCATCTCCGATGCAACACTTCCATCAGATTATGATATCATACTGCACGATTGGTTTTTCGAGGGGTACGAATCATTGGGAGGTTTAGCGATGCTTACGGACTCCGTCTCCGACGAGATCGGCGGTTTGAATCTACCCGGTTTTAGGAACAAACAACTGGATAAACTGGTGGAAGAGAGCGGGGTCAAGATCAAGATATATGTTAGGCCTCCACCACCCCCACCCATAGATCCTCCGCCTCCACCACCGATCATCATTTTCGGATCAACCATCGAGGCGGCTTCCATCAACACAAACATCAAGCGTGGAGAGATACTATTAGGGGATAAATTCGGTCCCGAATACTATCTAGAGGGCGGAGAATTACCCGAGGAAAGCGGTACGAACATGGATCAGAATGCCCGGATCAAACTGCTCAAAGATATGCAGGGGATCATCTCGAAAAAATTACCCTACAGCGTACTATTCTCGAGAGAACAGTCTTTCATATGCAACGATAAATGGAAGGGCTGGGTGCCGTCACCAGGCGGCATACTGAATATATACAGCTTCGGCAACCTGGAGAGGATGAAAGGAGAAGGAAAGATAAGGATCACCGCCCTTTCTAACATGATGTGCGACGAGAAACAGGATGTATCGATCATGGTCCTCGGTGAAGATCTTTTGCCCAGAGAAAATGTCGCGGTAAAACTGATCTGTTCCCACGACAAAGCTGTCTTTAAGAGTAAGGATGATCACGTCAGTGATTCCAGAGGTATAATAAACGCCACTTTTATCCCTCCTGAAGTCGATGAACCGACCTTGGTTACCATAAGAGTTGAAACTGAGGACGAGGAAAGCTCCTCTACCATAATCATGGTTCATCCGATTGCAAATTCGGAATTCTACCTTGACTTAGATGTCGATAAAAGGTTCCTTAACCACGATGAAGAAGCCATCATCGAATTGGAACTGAATTCGGTAGATGTCAATCTTCGGGATGTAAATGTGAGCGCCGATATAGAGTACGAAGGCATCGGTCGTCCGAAACTCAGCAGAAAATTTCCTATACCGATGGATGCCGGGCAGATGATCCAATTCACTTTCAGCGCATCGAATATCGAGAACGGGACCATCGAGGAATACGAGATACATCTCGAGGGGAAAACCAAGGGTGTAGAATCGGTTCAAGAAAGTATCAAGATACAAGTCCAGGGAGGACCTGTAGAAGTTGAGGAAAGCAAAGAAAAGGAATCCCCTTTTCCAGATGCAACTTTCCTTTTGATCATGATCATCCTGCTAACATACTTTAGAAAGGAAAAACTCGATTTGAGCTGATTTATGGAAAAAATCTATAATGCCCATGGTATATCCCCGGTGTAGGTGTTTCAATGTATGTCGTTATAATCGGAGGAGGACGTATAGGCACGGACCTAGCCCAGCTTCTCCTCCCGGAAGGCCACGATGTAGTTATCGTGGATAATGATGAAGACGTATGCGAAAAACTCACTCGAACTTTCGATGCTCTCATAATCAACGGAGATGGAACTGATCTAGAATTTTTAAAAGATGCAGGTATCAACAAGGCGGACGCACTCGCAGTTGTTACAGGTGATGACAAAGTCAACCTGATCTCAGCACAACTGGGTAAGAAATTGTTCAAAGTACCCACCGTTGTAGCCAGAGTGAACGACCCAAAGAATGAAGGTGTGTACTCAAATCTAGGCATAGAGAACACTATCAGTACCACGAGGGCTAGTGCCATGCAGATTAAAAATTCCATAGGAGACTCAAAGACCATCTTAACGGTGGGGGGTAAGGAAGCACAACTAATGGATATCAAGGTCAAGGACAACTCGCCTATTGCACACAAGAAAATATTCCAATCTGGGTTGCCGAAGGGATCTTTCATCGTATCCGTTATGAGAGGGGATAAAACATTGATCCCTGACAAAGAAACCATCCTGAGACCTGGTGATATAGTAACCCTCCTTTCAAGATTGAGCCACGTAAATGACGTTAAACGACTATTTGAACAAAAAAAGAGGTTCGGAATTGTCTAATAGAATTGATTGGGTACATCTGAAAGAAATGAAAGTCAACGTTAAAGATTCTCTTAAACATTACTTTAGAACGTATAGTCTTTGGGACACCGTGGCTTATTACTTCGGTATTATCTGTTTGATGATGAGTGCCATACTTCTGATCCCTGCTGCTATGGCCTACTTTCTAGATAATAATCTCCAACTGGTGGCATGTTTCATATGGCCCAGTGTACTCTCATCAGGTATCGGGGGTGTGCTGATCTTTACATTCGAGAAACGGGAATTGGATCTAACTGCTGCTGTTACACTATCAGCACTGGTATGGTTACTTATCTCAGTTCTCGGCGCTCTACCATTCTGGATAGCGAGGATATACTTGGGTCCGGATGTGGGTTTGACGTTACTTAATTCCGTTTTCGAGGCGATGTCCGGTTTCACCGCGACGGGGTTGACCATGTACGGAACGAGGGTAGAAGGATTGCCGTATTCAATCCTGTTCTGGCGCTCCCTTACACAGTGGGTGGGTGGTGTAGGAGTGATCGTACTCTTCCTGAGCGTGCTCGTTGTAAGAACTGGAACGATGGCTCATAGACTTTACTCGGCTGAGGGTAGGGAACATAGATTAGTACCAAGCGTTGTAAAAACAACGAGAAGGATATGGGCGATCTATTTTGGATACACTGCGATGTGTGTCATAATACTCTTCGCACTTGGTATGCCTATCTTCGACTCCGTCAACCATTCCATGACCGCACTTGCAACAGGTGGATTCTCTGTAAAAAACACTAGTATAATGAGTTACGCGATAGAAGGACATCCCAACGCTTTAGCGATGGAGATGGCTATCATACCTTTCATGGTGCTGGGAGGTATATCATTCGCTATGCACCACGAACTTTTCATCGGTAACATCAAGAATTTCTTCAAGAACGTGGAAGTAAAAGCCATGTTCGCTATACTGATCGGTTCCGCGGTTTTATTGATCATAAACCAGGGTTTGAACGGTGAATCCGTCAGATACGCTTCATTTCAGGTAACCACCGCTTTGACGGGCACTGGGTTCAATACTGCAGACGTTGCCGGCTGGAACGATTTTGGTAAATTCATGCTGACTATTCTAATGGTATTCGGAGGCGGTTACGGTTCCACTGCATCTGCATTAAAACTTTTCAGGGTCGTAATAATCTTCTGGGCTCTAGGATGGCTTGTCAGGCGTATGCTGCTGCCAGAGTCTTCTGTCATAAGGATGAAGGTCGGCGAAACTTACTACCGTCAGGAAGAGATAATGAAAGTGGCTATCTATGCCGTTCTATATCTCACCGTTCTCGTCATAGGGGCGCTGGTATTCATGGCGGGGGGAGCTACCGCTGTGGACTCACTCTTCGAAGTTGCGTCTGCCGAAGGTAACGTGGGGCTGAGCGTAGGACTCACAGGAGCAACCATGCCGTGGTGGGAGAAGATAACGCTCATAATCGAGATGTGGGCCGGTAGGCTGGAGATATTCCCGGTGTTGGTACTGCTGACCGCTCCGTTCCGAAAGTACTGACACTGATCATAGACCGAAGAGTCCTATTATATACGGCTGCCAGCCCATCAAGAATATTATTATCGGAAAGATCAAACAGCCCATCATGTGCACCCTTTTAATTCCATACAGTGGTGGGATCACTCCGATGCAGGTTGCGATCAACCCCACCACGAGACCCATGGGTCCAGAGAATATGAACATCATGATCACCAAGAAAACTATGATTCCCTTGGAGATCTTGTTGTACTCGATCTTCTTGTGTATCCCTGAGAACAGTTTGCCGAAGTAGAGGGTCAGAAAGAAAGCCACCGTGGCGGACAGTATAACACAGAACATCAGCAGAGCCATGAGCCACGGCAGAGTAAAAAGCTGTTCCCATGCGGGTATGTTCCCCTGATTTATCTTCAGGATCGCCTGCATGGCACCGCTCCTTGCCTTCAAGATCACGAAAAGGGCTACCAGAGTAAATATAGCACAGCTGGTATCCACCGCTGACACTGCCATTATGTACTCTCTAGCCTGTACCTCCTTCGGATCGTCATCCGGAGTGAAGACTTTTGTGACGGCAGTAGCTGCTGCAGCTGTTATGCCCGGCATCCAGCCCACCAGCCCACCTGAAAAGGTACCCGCCACTATCCCCCTCACCTGATTTTTACCGTCCAGTTCGACCTCGACCCCCTCGGTCTCCTGCTCCGGCAGCTCCGGATTATCCATCAAACTAACTATCAGGTTCGATATCCCGAACAAACCTGTAAAGAGTGGGAACAACATCAGCGAAGATGGGGATACTCCAGACTGTTTGAAGGGAAACCAATTCGCGGAAAACAATCCCCGGGGCATGAGCACGATCAAACCCAGGAATCCAGAAAGAAAGAATATGCCTAAAGCCACGAGCTTCGGTCTATAATCCAACAGACTTCTGCCCTCTTGAGCCACCAGCACGGAAACTACAACCACCAGTATAAGAGGTATCCATGGCACTAGGAGTTCGTAGAGTCCCACGGGAGAACCCATTATGAACCGTGCTGGGAAGACCAGGAGAAGTGCGATAAAGGCTGCTCCGAAGCTGCCGAGGGCACTGGCCTTGACCGCTTCGAAACCCCGTCCTTCCAGCATCATCTCGTGAGCCGGGAGAACGGACAAAGCGGTTTCGCCTTCCGGTGCTCCAAGATACGTACTGGGTATGAAGTTCAAAAATGTGTGTGTAATCAAGCAGCCCAGGACCAAAGTGGATATTATCGCCAGTATCTGGATCAAAGTAGGATAATAACCCGATAACATGTCCTGGGCAAATATGATCAAGCTTGCCTGAGAAGCCACGATCAGAAAAGATATCGTGTTAACGTGGATCCCAGGTATCAACCCCGTGATAACTCCGAGTCCTATACCCAGGAGCGTGAACAGTATAGATACAAACAGTAGGTCTATCGGGGTCACGGAGATTCCGATTTAAAGTCTATTTAAAAACCTTTTGACCCTACTCCCATTCGATGGTGCCAGGCGGCTTGTTCGTTATGTCGTAGACCACTCGATTCACCTTGTCCTTCATGGTGTTGGTGATCCTTGTCGATATACGCTCCATAACATCTATGGGCATCTCGAAAAACCTGGCACTCATGGCATCCAGGGAACTCACCGCCCTTACCGCGATCGTGTTCCCGTAGGCGCGTTTGTCACCTTGTACACCGACCGTCCTGATCGGTAGGAGCACAGCGAAGTACTGCCAGGGTCTCTCCATCTCACCCTGCTCCACCGCCTTGTCTATCTCCTCTTCGGTGATGGCGCATGCTTCTCTTACGATCTCCGTTCTTTCGGGCGTCGCTTCTCCTATAATCCTTATGGCCAACCCAGGGCCCGGGAAGGGCTGTTTCTCCGCTGTTGGAAGACCCAGCTCACGTGCCACCTGCCTGACCTCGTCTTTATAAAGATCCCTCAGTGGTTCTATCAGATCCAAGTTCATCTTCTCCGGCAGTCCACCTACGTTGTGATGCGACTTGATAGTGTCTCTGACATCATCTCCGCTCTCTATCCAATCTGGAGCGATCGTTCCTTGAACCAGGTGATCCGCTCCGAATTCCTCAGCCTCTCTTTCGAAGATCTCTATGAATTTGTTGCCTATTATCTTTCTCTTCTCCTCGGGATCGACGACACCCTTCATCGCGTCGTAAAACTCATCTCGAGCATCTATTATCTTATGATTGATGCACATCTCTTCCATCAGGGAGTCCATCTGTTCCGTCTCCTCCTTCCTCATGTATCCTGTGTCTACGTATATCGCAAGCAGTCTGTCACGCAGGGCTTTCCCCACGATGATCGCAGCGACCGTGCTGTCCACACCTCCGCTGCAGCCCACCACGGCTTTACCGTCTACATCATCCAATTCTGCTATCTTCTCCTCGATAAACACTTTTGTTTTCAGCAATTCAATCAATCCTTGTGTATTTGTCTTCTATCTCTTTTCCGTCGGCTTTAACCTTTTCTCTTTTCTTCTCCCTGTACTCTTTTACTCTCTCCCCTATCTCGTCGTATTTAAGCGCCAGTATCTCGGCGGCCAGCAGCGCAGCGTTGTCTCCTCTGTCCATACCAACCGTGGCCACGGGTACACCGGGAGGCATCTGAACTATGGACAGCAAAGAGTCCAAGTTCATCTTACCGCTGACGGGCACTCCTATCACCGGTTTGGTCGTATGTGCCGCTGTAACACCGGGTAGAGCCGCTGATAACCCGGCGATCGCTATGAATACATCCGCGTCCTTACACAGTTCTTTCGTTCTCTCCGGTGTCCTGTGTGCGGAGGAAACCGTCATCTGATAGCTTATACCCAACTCATCTAGTACTTTCACTGCCTTTTCACCGATCGGCAGATCGCTCTTGCTTCCAAGTATCACTTTAACTTTCATGAGATAGATAATAAAAAAGAGAGAAATAGTTTTTACGGTCCGAGAAGGACCGATACTTCTACGTTTTCATTATGGCGCCTAGGAATATCACCAAAGCGATGACGGCACCGATAATGAACGCACCGATGACTTCGATAGATAATAATATAACATCATCCATGAACATATAGCCATCTCCAGCTGCGTCCACGAGGTTTTGTGAGTGCATAAGCCAAGTGAAAAGTCCGATTATCAGACCTATCACCAACAGCGCTACACCGACCATCCTGCTTTTGCCACGACCAAAGTAGGCCGTGAATATTCCCGTCAACAGCAATCCTAGACCTAACGTCAAGAGAAGTATAGTCAAGAACTGAAATATCTCTAACTGCATATTTTTTTCCTCCTTAGAATTCTATTCCTGTAAGTGTTTTTGTATCTTTGACTCCATCGATAGACCTGATGTCGTCCACTACTACCTGGCCCAGCTTGTTGAAGTTCTCCGCTTGTATCTTGGCGATTAGGTCGAATTCTCCGAATAATGAATGTATCTCCTGGACAGAGTTCAGTTTCTTCAATATGTCGTACACTTCGCGTTCCGCTGCGGGTGATGTTTTTATCAGCACGAATCCTATCGCCACATTTTTCACCTATTGCCCCCTAATTACTATTGAAATATAAATATTTTGTTAATCAGATTCTATCACTTTGAACTCTTTGTCCGCTGTTGTCAACACTTCACACCCGTCTTCAGTTACTACGATATCGTCCTCGATCCTCACACCCCCGAAACCGGGCAGATAAACCCCTGGCTCGACTGTGTAAACCATACCGGGCTTTAACGTAATATCGACGCTGGGCGAAAGACCGGACCCGTCGTGGGTGGCTAGTCCTATACTGTGACCCAGTCCATGGGTGAATTTGTCTTTGAATTCAGTGCCATCTATGTAATCTGCAGCAGCGTTATGAACCTCCGCACCTTTAACACCCGGCTCTATCATGTCCAAAGCTCTCTGCTGCGCCTCCGACACCACATCGTAGATCTTCTTCTGCTTCTCGCTTGCCTTCCCGACCACGTATGTCCTGGTGATATCCGACCTGTAACGATCGTACAGGGCGCCGAAATCAAGCAGTACGAAATCCCCGTTCTCGATCACCCTATCTCCAGCGGTGTAATGGGGCTCCGCGGTATTTGGTCCACTCGAAGCGATTAAGTCGAATGCGTCTCCCGTCGCTCCTTTCTTCTTCATCCTGTATGACATCTCGGCAGCCAATTCGTACTCTTTGATGCCCGGTTCGATGAAGTCGACCATCTCTTCAGCAACCTCGGAAGCGATATCACACGCCTTTCTTAGCCTGCGTATCTCTTCATCGTCTTTTATGTTCCTAGCCTCGATGATGGCATCTGAGATGTCCACCACCTCTGCATCCGTGGCTTCTTTGATCTTCATGTATGCATTGTAGGTGAGTTCGGTGGCATTTACACCGATCTTCGTCATGCCGCCTAGTTTTTCCTGCATCCATTCCTCCCTTTCCTCCCTCTTTTTGATGGCGATGTAGGGCATATCAGCCTTCTTAGCGCTCTCTTCCTCTAAAATAGAAGTGAGTATCTCACCAGAATAATCGGGATACAGTAACACACCACTTCCTTCGAATTCACCCCTGATCAGACCGGTAAAATAATAGAAAGACAAGTCCACGTGTGGCTTTGTGGAGTTAAGTATGAAAACAGCGTCCAATTTCTCATCGATATTCTTATAGACCTTTTCGATCCTTGATTTCATGATATCAAGGGCTGATTGAAGGTGTTCTATTTAATCTTCACGACCCTCGTATCCGCTACGTAGTCACCTATCCGCTTGTTCTCATTTCCAGACACTATCAATATCAGACTGATTATGTAAAAGAATAGGAGTATATCGGCATATCTGGCCGAGTTGCGGGCGGCACTCTGGGTGAACGTGATATCGCTGAAGTCGTCAGAGACTACCCAAAGCCCCATGACCCTTTTTCCGATGCTGGTTCCGAAGTACCATTCAACCAGGGTAAAGTAGATGAACTGTATGGATATCAATAATGTCAATATCGCTAAAAATAATGAGGATGAATAAAAAGGTTCCATAAGAACATCTATCCTAAAGTATAGGTATAAAAGGAGCAGGATCAACGGCAAAGTGATTATGATCACATCGATTATATAAGCGGCTATCCTGGCTCCGAGACTGTTGTAGTTATCTTTGAGTTTGTCCTTTATGGAGTTGATCAGTAAACGTGATGTGAAGAAACCTTTGTGTGCTTCCTGCAGAGTGGGTCTGGGATTACCTTTAGATAATTTCATGTAGTCTCTGATAACGTAAGGATGCAGCCCTAAAGTCCTGAGCACGTCGACATCACTGGAGAACTGGCGATCTATATTCGTGGACCGTCTATAGATCAACCTCTTGGCATCATGTATGATTTTCTTCACAGCTATGACGGAATGTTGGAAACTTCTCTTTACTTCCCCTTTACGAAGATCTTTTAAACTCTCGTCCAACGGTTCTTTGGCATAGCTGTACGGATACTTGAAGTAGTAATAAGTAATGACGGGGATCGAGGCGATCAATCCAGATAGATAAACCAAGTCCATGGCCCCGGCACCTCCTATAGAACCAAATATACCCACATCGATCAGCATGGGTATCCTCACGATATCTGCACCGATCAGATTCCCCATCACTGCAACCGTGTAAGCGTACGGTATCCTAGAAAAAGCGTCCCTTTCGAAAACCAGTGCCAATGGGATGGCTAAAAGAGAGGGATATAGAAATTCCGGGAACTCAGCGATTATACCTAAGGAGGGTTCGAAGGAGGTAACATAGTAAGCAACCGCGCTCACCGCTCCTATACCCACCACCACACCGATATATTCCATCTTCTTTTTGTAAATCAGTGTTCCGCTGACGATTATGGGGATCAACGCCCCGCCTAGATTGATATTTAGAAGTGACCCTTGAGAAACGATAAGTGGTATATCAGCTATCAACCCTACCATAGAACCAACTAGAACCATACCCACGATGGGTTTATCAAAGCCAGCCTTCTCTAGAAAGGTCCGCTTATGCATATAGGCTATGAAAAGAGCCAAGGCTAGGACCGGAAGCATGGTTATGAATATAGCAGTACCCAAAATATCGGTGATATACAAGAAAACACCTTACCTTATGGTGTCGAGTGAGAACGAACCCATGGTTATTCCGCTCTTGCTGTGAGTGTACTTGACCCAGTCCCTCACCTGTACTTCTCCTAAGCCCTCGACTTTAAGATAAGTCTGCATCTGTTGGAACTTGAATTCAAGCTCACCGTCCATCATGTGTCCCAGCATGGAGATGTCCTGTTCACTGTGCATGCCCTTTTGGAGCGTGTAAAGTGAAACTGCTTTATCTCTCTTTCTCCTACCTGCAAAGGGTTGAAGCGACCGGAAAGTCGTGCTGGTATCCAAATATGCGATGATAGTCGAGACCGATTCGAAAGCCAGTCGGTAATATTTGTGGCTTTTCATTATCTCCTCTGCTACTTCTTCCACCGCTTCTGTTATGGCCTTGATATCCGATTGATCTTCTATGTACTTGATGTGTTTTTCATCTTCCTTCCCATCCTTGATCTCTTCCATCTCCACTTCACCCATACTGATCGAGTAAGCGTCTATGTAGTAAACCAACCCTCTTATCTCGTACTCTGGGTACGTGGGAAGAACGAATTTCATCTCATCTCTTACGTCATCAACGGTCTTGTCCGTGATCACCCATATCGCAGGAACTCCTTTTTGGATCCCCTCTGCCATGAAACTGTTGATAAGGACATTTTTACCAGAGTGCGGAGGCCCATATATGGATATATTGGAACCGAGCGGGAAGCCTCCGTACATCAGGTCATCCAAACGCTTTGTTCCAGTATGTGCCTTTTCCTGTTCGAATTCCTGGAGGATCTCTTCTTCTCTCTCCTGCAGTTCTTCGTCCACTAGGTCCTCCTCTCTGGCTCTAAGTTCTCTCTCCTTTTGATCGATATATTTCTCTTTGGCTTTAAGCTGCTGTTCCTGCCTGGATATCTCTTTTTCCAGTTCCTCCAAACGCCTCTTCCTTTCTTTCTCGGTTGTACCTCCGAACTCCTCTTTCATCGCCTGGATCTCCCGCCTCTCCTTCTTCATTATCTCCTCCCTGTGCATGAGATCGGCTTCTCTTTCGTTCAGCTCGTCTTCTTTGTACTGCATCTTCTCTCTGAGCTCGTTCAACTGCTCTTCTTTGAAGTTAAGCTCTTCTCTGAGATCCTGGATACGTTTGGTCTTATTCTCTACCTCCTCCTTTCTGGCTTCGAGCTGTTTTAGGAGCCTTTCATCAGCATCGCCCTCGATCTCTTCGTTCTCGTAGGCTTCCATCCTCGTTTTCAGATCCTCGTTTTCCTGTTTCAGTTCTTGTAGTTCTTGATCGTTTACAGCAACTTCACCAGCTTTTATTTCTCCACCACTTCCCTGTTGGACCATCTTCATCTTCTGGGCTTTAAGGTACTTCAGCATAGCTACAGAACCCTGCTTTATCTCTTCGATCTCTTTCTTTAGTTCTACCTTGTCCTGCTGGAACTCTTCGATCTCAGATTCCAGCTCAACTACTCTTTCCCTCAGATCCGCGTTCTCTTCAACTATCTCCTGTGCATCGAATTCACCGGATTCAAGCTCTTCTAGACGCTGTTCGAATTCCTGCCTTAATATCTCGGCCTCGTGCATCTTGGAGTCCAATTCTTTCTGGGTTTCCTTGAGCTCCTCCTCTTTTTCAGCCATCTCCTCCTGTAATTCTTCGCGCTCTTCCTCGAAGCTCTCCTCACCGAGCCATTCGGAAAAAGAGTCCTCTTCGCCGGTGAGCCAAGATTTGAGTGCTCCATAATCGTTTTCTACGGTCTCTAGCCCCCCTTTCGATGCTCCTTTTGAAGGATCTGATTTGGTGGTTTCTCCAGATTCTTTGGCATTGTCTATCTCGTCACCCAACAATCCGCCCAAATCCCCGTCTGTCTCACCTGTAAGCCACGCTGCTAAAGCGTCCTCTCCACCATCGGTGCTCTGCTCCTTCTTTTTGCTTTCCTGGGAATCGTCTTCCCCTTCTTCTTCATCTTCTTCAGCCAATGTATCCTTCACTTCCGAAACGATCGTTTCAGCCTTTTCTTTGTCCAGGGCGTCTATCTGGGACAGTTTGTTGATTTCGGTATCTGCCAGCGCTTCCAGGCTCGTTATGCCCGAATCGATTATCAGCTTTGCGAGGTCTTTGTCTATTATAGATACTTTCTGGAATTTATGTATTATCCCCTCTATCTCCTTGTCGGACAAAGTGTCCGATAATGGTGCTTCTTTACTTTCCGAATCAGTGTAACCTACATCAGAACTTCCAGCCATAATTCACACTTTCATAGACCTGTGAGGAGGGGGTCATGTATATCCGATTAAACACACACATGTTATATATTTTTTTATTTCTTTTCCTCATTATTAACCTATTCTTCGCAACACGTTTCTCCGATAAGTCTGGTGTTTTTTAGTATTTAAGTTTTTCCCGGTTTTTTAAAAAATCTATCCTTGAATTTCTTGAACAAAACAGGCACCAGCATCCAGATCAATATGATAAGAAAAACTCCCTGTGCTTTCAGAAGTATCAATAAGACTATGGAGATAACACCGAATATTACCGCGATGGACACCGCTTTCTTATCTATCGGTTTCACGTGTTGACCTATAGAGGTGTATTCCATAAAAGTTTCCATTCGACAGAATAATATAAGAGATGACCAATGAGCAAAACATGGAAGAGAAGGATATAGAAAGGATCACGATGGAACATGGTGCTGGGGGTGAGGTCATGGAGAACTTCATCTCAAAAGAGATCATGCCTCTCTTCAAGGACGATATAAGCGAGATCGGAATAGAATATCTGGACGACTCAGCAGTGATAAACAACGTCGTTTTCACCATAGACAGCCACACGGTAAAACCGATTTTCTTCAAAGGCGGCGACCTAGGCAGTCTGGCCGTATCAGGCACGGTCAACGATATATTAGCCATAGGCGGACAGCCCGTGGCTCTATCTAACGCACTGGTCATACCAGAAGGTTATCCACTGGATAAGATCAGAAGGATACTGAAATCGACTGCGAGGACCGCGGAGGAAGCGAACGTTCCCGTGATCGCTGGAGATACCAAGGTAGTGGAAAAGGACGACCTCGACGAACCGATAATGACGACAGCTGGAATCGGAAAAAAACACCCCCGATTGGATCTAAATTTCGAAACCGCCGGAGGAAGGAAGAACCGGTGGCTCACGGACGACAACCTTAATCCGGGGGACAAGATAATAGTTAGTGGGACCATCGGAGATCACGGTATTACTATTCTATCAACAAGGGAGGGATACGGATTCGAAGGACAGATAAACAGCGATGTCGCACCACTCGTAGAAGTGATGGATACTGCATTAAACACAGGAGGTATTGGAGCTGCTAAAGACCCGACGAGAGGAGGACTGTCCAACGCTCTGAACGAGTGGGCCGATAAATCAGAAATGGGGATCGAGGTCCGGGAAGAGCGTATACCCTTGAGGGATTGGGTTGTATCAGCATCAGAGCTGCTCGGTATCGATCCATTGAACATCGGAAACGAGGGAAAGTTCATCTTCTCCGTGAACGCCAGTAAAGCCAAAGATGTTTTGAAAGCTCTGAAAGGAACGGAGAACGGAAAGAACGCTGCTATCATCGGAGAAGTAAAAGATGAGATAGATGGTGTTGTTTTACATACCGAGGTCGGTGGGACCAGGATACTCGAACCACCCATCGGTGATCCAGTACCCAGGATCTGTTAGCCTCTGTACTTGAACCAGTATATGAAAAGGAAAGATGAAACCAGTACTATGCTCAGTATGAGAGCCATCGGTGTACGATTTTTTTCTTCAACATCTATACCTAGAGAAAAATCTTGTTCTTCGACCTGGATAACGGCTTCATCTACATCGACGTTCCCTTCTTCATCGTATACTTTCAATTTTACCTTGTACTCTCCCGTTTCTCTAAAGACTTTGGATACGTTCTCCCCGCTCTCTTCGTAGATACCGTCATCGTCTAGATCCCAGCGATACTCGGATATGTTTCCATCATCCCACGAGTAAATCCCGGTGAACTTTGTCACTTTTCCCTTCTTGACCGTCCTATCGCGTCCAGCGTCCGCTATCGGAGGTGTGATATCGTTTTTCCAATCCCGCTTGAATATCCGTGTGTAGTATCTGCCGATCTCTTTGTTCTCTAGTATCACACCTACCTCCCTGTTGTTCAGAACTGAATTCTCGTTCCAGTTGATGCTTGATATCAGGACCTTCTCCTCGTCGACTACCATGCCTTTGTTGTGTACCTTGGTTAGACCATGGCAATCGTCTATCAATCTGACTTCCAGGTCCAATGATTCATTTCTCGCCAATGAATTCAATCTTCGGAGCGTATCGTCGTTGTCGGTGTCGTTCTCTTGGACGTTGTACCACGTGGAATCGAGCAATATTTTTACGTCTATATCTCTTCTAGCGGCATCTACCAACGCCTGAAGATACGGGTTGGTGCGGTTGTTCCACTCGTAAGCATAGAACTGTTCTACCTTTATCTCTTCCTCCGCATCATCTATCAAGCCCAAGATGGTTTCGTTCGATATAGAGTTGTCAGGAGCTAGAACGGGAGTTATCTTCACCTTGCTTTTCACATTTTTTGAAGAAAAAGAAGGTTTATACGTCGGGTATATGTCTTCATCGGTGTTATCAACGTTCTTCAGATTGTATGTATCGGCGTAGAACCAGTCCCACGAGAAGATATCACTGTAGTGATCTGCTGCTTTTCTGCTGTTGAAATATGCTCCCCATCCCCTGTTCCCACCAGTCGGATTTTTTGGATAGCCAGTATTCCCGAAATTCTCTGAAGAGATGAGCACAGAACGGTTATCCGCCACCATGTATTTCGAGTGGACATAATTGTATGGAGAGTACTGATCTTTTCCGATAAGTCGTACGGTCACATTGTTATCCTGCAGCTTGTTCAAGCAGTAGATTTCATTGTTTGACAGACCGCTGACAGGAGTGCCTTCGACTAGCAATTTGATATCTATTCCAGAATCCGAAAGATTAACCAGCTTGTTGGTCAGAGAAGGGCTCGTGATCTCGTAAACGCAGATGGCTAGATTATTTTTCACGTTATCTAGATAATCACTAAAGGCAGCATGAGAACAGTCAGGTGATGTATAAACCGTAGAATTATGTGAGGTGAATGTCTTCGTTTCGAAACTGGATTGACCGACCCTCCAATTCCTATTGCGGTTCCAATCCCATTTGGTATCCGTATCGATGGCATTTCGTTTTGCGAAGTGTCCTTTCGTCAATATTTCCGTCCCATCGCCCTTCCATCCCTCCAGCTCTCCCTCCCCGTATAGGAAGGAATCGATGACCATATCTCCCTGACATAGCAATAAATCGTCTCCAAGTTGTGCCAGGTTGAAATTGGTGTCCTGTTCGGCCCATGTGTAATCCGGTTCGGTCTGCCATATAGATAGATACGCATCTTCATCCTCTGCCAGAACTAATCGTTGGCTTTTTTCTAAAGTGATATTCGGTAGAGTGATTATACCCTCGCCGTCATCGAGATAATGATCTGAGAGCTCTTTTTCTTCACCCCAATTTTCTATGACGATATAATCAAAACCCTCCTGTCCAGAATAATAGACCTCTACTATCTTTAGATCTGAATGACTTCCTCCCCCAGATGTCACCACGGGAGAAAGAAGCGGTACTATAAGTAGAGCGAATACGGCTAATCGGCTCAAGGTCATGGGTGCTTGAAATAAAGGCTGTATAAAAAAGGTTTGATACGACAATCTCACTCTTATATACAAAATCGATAATGCAAACAATAACTTCTTTGGCCGAGGTAGCCCTCGTGGAATCGACGAACGATCCCACTTTCCCCTCAAAAGCTGGCGCTTTTTCGGACAGCTCGGAACCCGTCGGAACCCTGTTCCAACCCTCTCTACACTGGTAAGCGTAGAGAAGGCGGTAGCCTTGAAAGTAATACTCAACTCTTATATACAAAATCGATAATGCAAACAATAACTTCTTTGGCCGAGGTAGCCCAGCTCGGAAAGGCGGTAGCCTCGAGAGCTACTGGTGCTTTGCACCACGGGAGTTCGAATCTCTCCCTCGGCGTTTATTTATATTTCTGAGCATAAGCGAAGAAATTAATAAAGAGGAGGAATCTTTGATTCCTGCGTACTTCAAAGCTTTTGAGCGGAGTGAAAAAGTTTGAAGCAAGAGGTTCGCCTTGCTCACAAATATATAATTTGTTCAATCAGGAAGAACATTTTGTATTCTTCCAACTCGGCGTTTTTAACATCTATGAGTGGAGAGAATAGATTTAAAATTCAAGGAATACATGGTATTCCTGTAAACTTCTACAATTATCGAACATAGTGAGGTAATTTAGAAGCAAGAAGCTCATATCACTCTTCTTTGTCTTTCTTCTTACTTAATGCAAATATTATTCCTGCGGCAACCAGAACCGAAACGATTATCTCGATCAGGAGGAAATTATCCACCAGGAAACTGCTTGATGAGGATGAGCTTGAATCTGAATCAGATGTATCTCCACCGTTCGTATTGTCGTTATTTGTATCATCAGTTCCTTCTTCCATAGTAACAGATTGAATGATAACATCTTCGACGGGAACATCTTCGTGTTCACCTATGGTCGCCGTTTGAACGGTTGCGATGTTGTCGACTACATTCATACCTTCTATCACTTGACCGAATACGCAGTATCCGTATCCGTCTCCCTCTGGGTTGTCCCAGTCAAGGAAATCATTATCTCCATGATTGATGAAGAACTGAGATGTTGCAGAATCAGGATCCTGTGCACGAGCCATGGCTATCGTTCCACGTGTGTTACGATGTCCGCTGACGGAGGCCTCGTTCTGTATCGGGCCGTAAGTCGGATCAACGTATTCCATTCCCGATCGGAATCCGCCGCCTTGTATCATGAAACCTTCCATCACACGGTGGAATATTAGTCCATCGTAGAATCCGTCTTCCACGTAATTGATAAAATTTTGAACGGTTATCGGTGCGTCGTCTTCGTACAATTCAATTTTGATCGTTCCCTTGCTGGTGTTCATAACAACAACCGGATTACCTGCAGCTCGCGTTCCTTCTCCTCTATTCACCCCTGCTACACTTACAACACTCACCAATATCGATATGAATACAAACAACGAAAAAATAGTATTCTTTTTCATCTTATCACTTATGCTTCTTATTCATCAGTCGGTCTAGATCTCTTTTAACGAACCTTAAAGCCTTCTCAATAGCTTCTATCTTCTTGTAGACTCCCTTGATCTTCTTGTCTATGTCTTCGATGTCCTCTTCCTCCATAACGATCTCGTCCAGATCCGTCTTCATATCAGCTATCGCATCGTCGAGTAGTTGTAGAGAATACTGAAAATCGCCTTCGTCGGCCTTTTTCTTGCTGTTCTTTAAGATATCCAGATATGCCTGAATACCTAGACCTTTCCTATTGATCTTAGAGATCATCTCTTTACCAAGCTGGATCTTATCGAATATCTCGAAAATCTTTTCTGAATCTTTTAGAGAATTTTCTATTTTTTCTAATCCTTCTTCGAACCTTCCATCTTTCTGGGCCTTCACTGCCACACTCAATCCTTCTTTAATATCGCCTATATTGATCTTGGTACCCCTCAGGTCAGAAAGTATGTTTTTTGCTTTTTTTATCTTTTCTTCAAGTTCATCTCTAGCTTTTTCTAATTCAGCTACTTTATTTTCTATCTCACCCTTGAATTCGTTCCCCTTCTTGAGAGCTTCTCCGTAATCACCGTTTTTTGTAAGTTCTATAAGGTCATCCAATTGTTCTAAATACTCTTTTCTTCTCTCCTTGGAACTGATTTTATAGATCAAAGAATCTATTTTCTTGAATCTGTCTTTTAAGTTAAGTATATCTTCACCCGTTTGAACCAATTCATTTTTTTTCTTCTCCGCTCTCTCCCACTCCTCATCTTTGATCAACGCAGCTAATTCTTTTGCTTCGTTCTTGAATTCTTTGACATCGACCATCGTTTTCTTCGCTTTTTCCCATATATCCCTAATCCTCTGGAATTCCTCTCTGATTTGATCATGGTCGGCTTCGTCTTCAGCTTCTTCCTCTTCCTTAACTTCCTCTTCTTTAACTTCCTCTTCTTTAACTTCCTCTTCCTTAACTTCCTCTTCTTTAACTTCCTCTTCGGGAGTTTCGTCTTCAGTTTCTTCCTCTTGTTCCATCAATGGAATTATGGCTTCAGCCAGCTCAGCCTTATTTCGATAGTTCTGAGGGTTTTCTAAACCGAGGTCTTCTGCTATCGAATTCATCTCTTTTCGAGTGTGTTTTCTTGTTATATCTTTCGTGTCCATGATTTATCTCCCTTTTTCTATGTTATTGATATATTGTATATCAAATTTTCCTTGCTATACAAGGGTATAAAAAATTCTATATTGTTTAAGTCTATCGGTATTCGATGAGCACTATGCAGATGGTCGAGATCAAACGTATCGTTAAAGAGACACCGACGATCAAGTCATTCTACTTCGATTGGGGTAGAGAGGTAGAACCAGGTCAGTTCGTCATGATATGGATACCGGGCACAGACGAATTTCCCATGGCACTTTCGAGCTTAGGAGATGAAAAATCGATCACTGTCAAACAAGTAGGTGAAGGCACGAAAGCACTTCACGAGATGGATGTGGGCGACAAGATAGGTGTAAGAGGTCCCTATGGCAACGGCTATTCACTTTACGGAGATAAGATAATGATTGTCATAGGCGGCTACTGCGCGTCATCCCTGTATCCAGCTGCAAAAAAAGCCTATAATAATGGCATAGACGTTTATTGCTGTCTAGGTGCTCAGACAGCGGATGAATTGATATTCAAAGAAAGGTTGGGCGAGATATCAGATCTGAACATATCGACTGACGACGGTTCCTTGGGTCATCACGGCTATGTCACCGAAATCGCAGACGAATTTATTTCTGATGTAGACCTCGTTCTGGTGTGCGGTCCCGAGATGATGATGAAGAAGGTCGTGGATAGATGTTTCGAAGAGGAAACTCCAGTCCAAGCATCTCTAGAGAGATATATGAAGTGCGGTATCGGTATCTGCGATTCGTGCACGATAAACGGATACCAGGTCTGTCGGGACGGACCGGTGTTCTCCGGAGAACAGTTGAAGGGGATGGCCGACTTCGGTAGGTTCGAAAGGGATAAAACCGGTAGGAAAGTGGAGTTTTGAGCAAAAAGATATAATTACAGGTTGGGATTTGAACGCCAATTGAATGGCAACTTTGGGCGTGTATCTGAAACAAAGTTTCCTCCTTCCCGCAGGAACCTTGTTCCGCTTTGCCCTCTAAATTCGCATAAGCTCATTTCTGCGGGCTCTTCGGAATTACTGTGTAATTCCAAAACGCCCTCAGAAGTCGTAACAACTCCTTCTTGCGGGGGTACCCGAGCCTGGCCAAAGGGGCAAGGCTTAGGACCTTGTGACGTAGGTCTCCGAGGGTTCAAATCCCTTCCCCCGCATTAATCATTCTTTTCGAGTGGAACGAAAAAAGGCGGAAATGGCAGGAACCATGTTCCTGCTACATACGCAGGAAGGCGATAGTCTTCCGAAGTAAAGGGGGATTTTAGTCCCACGAACTTTTTTCAGTTCTGGAGCGAAGCGGAAGAAGTGATAAAGAAGACGAAGGCCTTTTTTGTAAAAAAACTGCACTAAAAACGCGTGGAATCCTCACCAAATCATCCCATACCACCGCAAGATATTTAAACGAATTTAAATTGCAACAAAACGATGGTTAATCGTCCATCTTCTAAAAAGAATATTGATTACAGTAATATGTGGGTTCTGAAGACCGACGATATGATAGAGGACCTTACGTGGTCTTGGTGGTGGTGGCTCTTTTTTATCGAGAATCCAGAGAACCCGAAGAGACCAAAGCAGTTGATGATACTGTGGTCTAATAAATACACGGATCATATCCTTGTGGATGATGTAAAATGGAACGTGACTAAATTACCCTCGTGGAACGACGGTAAGCTGGAATTCGACGGTATGACTGCAGCTTGGTGGTTCGACGGAGATAAGATGCATGATCCCATCGTTCTAAAGGAGAGTGACTTCGAGGTCACCCATGAAGGTAAGAAAGGAGAACTGAAACCCCTGCTTGATAAAGAGGATTATCGTTTCTACGGGTCACCCAAAAAGTATATTGTAAATATCAAAGACAAGAAACACAATTTCCACATGGAGATGACTCCTTGGAACGATTACCTCCAGAAACACAGGTTCAACGAGAATCAGTACACCAAGAAATACAGCTATAACATACTTAAAATATACGGTATGAAACTTAAGGGTAAGATACACGGCGACCCCATAAAGGGATCGGCCTATTTCCAGAGGGTTCAGGTCAACGCCCCTGCAGCCCCCTGGTACTGGGGACTCGTTCACTGCCAGGACGGCAGCTTCATTGACTATTTCAACCCCTTCATAGGCCCTCAGATATTCAGATCCACATCCAAAGCGAGATCCAAGCTCGATTGGGGGGATGTGCGTTTGTCCAGGTCTATACATTTTTATCATCACGGCAGTGATAAGGAGTTCAGGTTCAGGACCAAGAACGTTAAGATATCCCATCATTTAGAGAAAGGGCTTCCCACCTTCGAGATAAGGGGTGAGGATGATGAAAAGAATATTTACATCAAGCTAGAAGCATACTCCAGAGCATACTGGAGGTTCGAACAGGACAAGAAATTCTTCATGAAGAATATACTGTTCTACAACGAATACCCTGCCAACCTGGTAGAATTCAAATTCGCACTAAAGGACGGATCTTTATCGGTGGATAAATCCGACCTGGGAGAGACTTTCAGCAACTTCGAACATTCCTGGGGCAAACTGTTTTAATCGATAAACTAATTATACCATCATCCCATAAACATGTCGATGTTCCACCTCGAATGTAAACCGATGCTCATGAAGGGAGATGAATTCGTCATCGGAGAAGGGAGAGCTACGCTGCTGAGTTTGATAGATAATAAAGGCTCTATCAGCGGTGCTGCTGAAGAGATGGACATGTCGTACCGGTACGCTTGGGGCATAGTAAAGGAAATAGAAAACGCCGTGGGTGAAAAGGTGGTTATCACCTCGAGGGGGGGCGAAAATAAGGGTGGATCCACTTTGAGCGAAACGGGCAGGAAACTCCTGGAGGAATATGAAAAACTAACGGAGAAACAGGAGAAATACACCTACCGAAATCCCTCTCTGACCGTCGACGGCGTCGTAGAAAAAAACGATATGATCTTATTAATCAAGAGAAAAAACCCTCCTTTCCAGGGTATGTACGCACTGCCTGGCGGCTTCGTTGAGTACAACGAACCCGTCGAGAAGGCGGTTGTTAGAGAGGTCGAGGAGGAGACCGGGCTGAAAACAGATATCAAAGAGATGGTCGGCGTTTACTCCGATCCAGGCCGTGATCCGAGGGGGCACACCGTGTCGGTGGTCTTTTCACTTACTATTAAAGGTGGTAAACTCGAAGGTGGCAGCGATGCGGAAAGGGCAGAGTACTTCAATAAAACAGGACTGCCCGAACTGGCTTTCGACCATTCCAAGATAATCAGCGACTATTTACTTTCTTCTAGTGATTAGACGGAATCTTACACCAGTACCTCTAAGAGCTCTGGCGATCTTCTCAACCAATTCCCCGTAATCGTCCGGTGTTTCGTACTCTTTGGCAAAATCGTACTCTCCGACCACGGGCTCGAAGCCCAGGCTGCGCATCTTCTTGATGATGGTCATTGGGTCGGTTCCATCACTGTCAAAGTAAAGCTCGATATACAGTTTCATAAATCGTAGATAATTACGTCTTTATTATAAAACAATTATGGTGTATAAATTATATAACTGAAGAGCTATGTGGGCAACTAGATGGTAAAAAAACGGCACCGGAAGATGGCTGCAAAACGCATCGAGATACTGTTCAAAAAAGCCGAGAGCGCAGCATTAGCTGGAGAGGTCAACAGAGCCAACAGATACACTCATCTAGCCAGGAAGATCGGGATGAGGTACAACGTTACCATACCCTCTCAGTACAGGAGGAGATTCTGTAAGAGGTGCTACTCTTATCTCATGCCAAGCGTGACGTGCAGGGTCAGGGTTAGGAACGGGATGGTGGTCACCAGGTGCAGCGAATGCGGTTACATTAATAGATATGGCTATTCAAAAAGAAGTGGAGAACATGGATGAAGAAAAAATCAAGAGTTTAGGGCAGAAGTTGAAACCATTGGTCAGGATCGGAAAAAGTGGGGTCACTGAAGGGATGATAGACGAGATAAACAGACATCTCGAAGACGAGGACATATTGAAGATCAAGATCCTTAGGAACTGTCCTATCAGGGATCAAGAAGAGTTGATCGAGTTATTAGAAGAGAAAACTAACGGGTACGTCGTAGAAGAAAGGGGGAACACTATTTTATTAGTCGATAAGGACGAGCTCAGTCGATGAAAATGTCGAAGGCCATGTGGACGTCGGTTGCTGAATAAGTCCTTACTTCTCTTTCGAGCATGATCTTGCCTGTTCTTCCATTTTCATTTATATCGTCCAGTATATCCTTTTTTGCTCCCTCGATCTCTTCGTAGGGAAGTATCTCGTAGTAGTGGATCACACCCTCGTCGAGAGATTTCAAAGCCGGTTCGATAAATTCCCTGGACGAGTGAGGAAGGTTCATTATGACCCTATCGACATCCAATCCTCCAGCGATATCTGCTGCGTCGCCCTCCCAGACTTTGATTGAATCTTTGACTTTGTTTCTAACGACGTTCTTCTCAAGCAGTTCTACAGCCTTTGGGTTAATATCGACAGCGTGGACGACTTCCACATCCACGTTCTTCGCTATCAATACGCTGTAGGGGCCCACACCCGCGAACATGTCCAGCACCCTCTCACCGGACTTGACTTCGTTGACTACTCTCCACCTTTCCGTGGCCAGTCTGGGTGAGAAATACGCTTCTGCGATATCGACTTCGAACTCGGCGCCGTACTCTTTGTGAACGGTGATGGTTTTTTTCTCCCCCGCGATAACCGATACATCTCTGACCCGGTGATCTCCCTTTACACCTTTATCCTGCAGAACCGTGTTCACGTTCTTATGAGCCTTGATGACCGCTCCGCCGATGTCGGCTTTGTATCCATCGAGTTCGTCCGGAATCTTGATGACCGCTATGTCTCCGATTATCTCATAACTCGAGGGGAGGAATTTTTCTAAGTCTTCGGGTATATCAACTATCTCGGTATAGTCTGAAATATCTTCCTCGATGAATTCCAGATCTCTATCAACTATCGGGTGATCCCACTCCGCCGGGGTTTCATCCTTTATCGGTATCAAAAGGTACTCTCCTTCGGACCCTATCTTTACTCCTTTCTTTAACAGTCCTTCATCCAAAAGCTTTTTTCTTACCTCTTCTCCTAGGGTTTTATGAACTTTAAGGCACAGCATGATGCGAGGTGATTGATATGGGGGAATTAATATTCATCGGTCTAGGGCTCTACGACGAGAAGGACATCAGCGTGAAAGGAAAGGAAATGGCGGAGAGGGCGGATTTCGTTTATTCAGAGTTCTACACCAGCTCGCTGGTGGGAGCTTCTTTGGAAGACATAGAAAAAGAACTCGATATCGAGATAACCGAGCTGTCCAGGGAGGAAGTCGAATCCACGGCAGTGCCCATCGTGATGGCACGGGATAACAGAGTGGTTTTCTTGACCGCCGGTGACCCCATGGCTGCTACGACCCATGTGGACCTGAGGCTTAGAGCGGAAAAAGAGGGTATCCAGACCAGTATCATACATTCTTCTTCGATATTCTCTGCGGCACCATCGATCCTGGGTGTCCAGCACTATAAATTCGGGAAGACGATCACCCTGCCCTTCAGCAGCGATAGAAAGTATCCGGAGAGTCCGTACGAAGGGATACGTATCAACAAAGAAGCCGGACTGCATTCCTTGGTTCTTCTTGATATAAGTGGGGAGGAGAAAAGGTACATGACGGTTAACGAAGGTGTCAAGGTCCTCTTGGAGCTGGAAGATAGATTAGGGGGTGGAGTCATCAACGATGACACAGTACTCGCTGGATTGGCAAGAGTGGGGGCGGAAAACGTGGAAGTAAAGGCCGGGTTCAGCAAAGATCTACTGGAGCACGATTTCGGTGACGGACTCCAGTGCATCGTGGTCTTCGCGGACCTCCACTTCATGGAGATCGATTCACTGCTCGCATTCGCAGATGCCCCTGAAGAGATAAAGATAGATTGATGCCGTCCAAATATCACTCCAGACCCTATGATATGAAAATTAAACTGATCATGATAAAAAAATTTGGGCATATCTAGATGCAAAGTGATTTCAAATTAATTTGAAACCGTAAACTTTATTAACAACATGTTCGTAGTCTATTTTAAATAAAATTGAAATGGTGTTGACAGATGCTGGACATACTTTACGCGGTCTTGATGAGCGGTCTGCTGAGTGTATATGAATACCTTTCAGAGCACGTGCTCACATGTTTGGTACCGGCTTTCTTCATCGCCGGGGCGATATCCGCTTTTATCAAGAAGGATGCTATATTGAAATATCTCGGTCCAGATGTTAAAAAGAGGATCTCGTATCCGATCGCATCTATATCTGGAGCGGTGTTGGCTGTTTGCTCCTGCACCATCCTACCGATGTTCGCTGGACTATATAAAAAGGGGAGCGGCGTAGGACCCGCGACTGCGTTCTTGTATTCAGGTCCCGCCGTCAATATACTCGCCATCGTTTACACCGCTAACATGTTGGGATTTGAACTCGGCTTGGCAAGGGCAGTGGCTGCGGTCGCCATGGCTTTCGTTATAGCTTTTGTTATGTCCAATCTATTCAAGGGTCACGATGAAGAAACTAGTAAGAATAATATGGATCAAATGCTAAGCGATGACGGCCCTAAACGGTCAAAATGGGTCAAGTTGAGTGTTTTTATATTGTTGATCGGCATATTGCTTGTGGGAACGGCGAGTTTCTCTTGGGCCATCAAGATAGGCATCATCTATCTGTTCTCAATGGCTATCGCGGTGATAATGATCTATTACTATGAGACCAGCGAAGTCACGGAATGGGGTTACGAAACGTGGGATCTAACGAAGAAGATCTTTCCGATACTGATCGCCGGTACGTTCATAGTGGGTGTGATAGCGTACTTTTTACCTCCAGAGACTTTCAGACCTTATCTTGGTAACGATAGTTTGATGGCTTCTTTCTTCGGTTCGATAATCGGAGCCATACTCTACATGCCCACTCTTTTAGAAGTGCCGATAATCGGTACCACCTTTGGTTACAATTCAGGTATGATGGGAGATGCACCCGCTCTCAGTTTGTTACTCGCCGGCCCTTCTCTCAGTTTGCCCAACATGATAGTCCTTTTCAGGATAATGAAATTCAAGCATTGGGTCGCTTATATCACGATAGTTATAGTACTTTCAACTTTGATGGGATTCACGTATGGATTGATAGTTTGATATAAAAGGAGATGAAAAATATGAAAGATATAGGAATATTGCCCTGTTCAGGGGCATGTAATGTAGGGATGCTTTCGACGAAAGCGGTAGTGAACACGTTGGAGGAAAAAGAGAACACGGGTTTCGTATGCGCTCTCGGATTACCTTTGGGTATAGAAGGGATCATAAAGAACGGTAAGAGCAGCGATGGATACATCGCACTGAACGGCTGTAAAGTTCGGTGCGCAACTAAAGCTCTAAAGAGCGCCGATATACCTGTGAACGAGGAGATATTTATAGCTGAAAGATACGGTATAGAGAAGAACAAGGATCTTAGAAGCGATGAAAAATTAGATAAGATCATAGCTGATGTTGAAAGTTTGGTAGATAAACTTCAAAAAGAATGAACGAAATCTAGAGGTGAATGGACATGAAAAAGATAGAGATATTTGGAACCGGCTGTTCGAAATGTATTAGATTGGAAAAGAACGTTGAAAGAGCGGTAAAAGAGCTAGGTATCGATGCCGATATCGTAAAGGTCGAAGGTCTAGAAGAGATAAGTGCCAGAGGGATAATGGCTACCCCGGGCATCGCAGTCGACGGAGATGTTAAGGCTACGGGAAGAGTATTGAATCCAGACCAGATAAAAAAGCTGTTGAAGGAATAATAAACCTCTCCAGATATACTCCAAATCTTATACCCGCATTAAAAAGGAGAGGCGTATGCCTCTACAGAGACTGTGATGTCACTATAAAAAGAGTGGAAAATCATGAATTCATCAAACATCAGTAAAAATGCAAGAACGATCAGAGAAAGTATCGGTCTGGATAGCTATCCTGTGGGAGTTAAATTTGTGTTCGATGGAAGGGATGAAGCTTTGGAAGGAGACCAGCCATTATCCGGCCATAGATACTGCCAGGCGTTGATGAGAGCGAGACGTGGAGAACATGTATCACTAGATGGCGACGGTATGGCGTGTCCTGCAGCCGCTAGGGCTTTCGGTTTTGCCCCTCTTCCAGATAGTTTAGAATCAGGTAAAGGATTGGTCAAGTTCGGTATAGTGCAACAGAAAGATACAGGAAAAGAGATGTTCGAAGGCATGACAACATTCGAACTAGGTGAAATAAAAGAGATACATCTTTTCCCGTTAGAAGAAGCTGACCTTGAACCGGATGTTGTAGTGATAGAAGATGAGCTGGAAAAGTTGATGTGGGTTTCATTGGCATACCTGAATGCAAAAGACGGTGAACGGGTGGAAAGTTCTACCGCTATATTACAGGCTACATGTGTTGATGCAACGATAATTCCATACAAAGAACAGAAGATGAACTTGAGCTATGGATGTTATGGATGTAGAGATGCGACGGACATAGAATCTGATGAATGTGTGCTCGGGTTTCCCATTCAAGACCTTGAGGCGATAAGTGATAACATCGATCACCTATCGAAAAGGGCGGTACCCAATTCCAGGAAAAAAAATGCATATAACAAGCTGAAGAAAAAATATAGTCAACACTCTGAGGGAAGTAGAGTGGACTAAAAAAAGCTTTTTTTACCCATATTTTAACAAATGAGAAAAAGTGATCAAAAATAGAAAAAGAAAAAGGTTATGTTCACTACTGTTTAGTAGCGCCCACTTCTTCTGCCACATCAGTGAGGTCTAAGTTCTCGAGTTTTCCTTTAGTTGGGACACCTTCAAGACTCCAGCCTCTAGCGGTGTAGTATCGGTCTAGTGCTTTCTCGAAATCTCTCCTTGGTATCCTTGCACCTTCGTTAGGTCCGTATGGAACTTTTTCTCTGTACATCCTCTCCGGAAGTACATCGTCATCTCTTAAGAACCCCTCTCTTACATTGTAAGCTCTTGAGACATTGTAAGCCCTCTCGCCGGCTTCTAACAGTTCGCCGTTGGTCACGTCCCAACCGGTCATAGCGTTGACCAGTTCGACCTGTTTCTTATCCAAATATATGCCTCTGGAGAACTTGCAGATACCTGTGATATCGAAGATCATCATAAGGTCTTCCATCATCTTCAATGGGAATCCCTTGGAAACTATCTCTCTTCTTTCGTAATCTTTGAAATACCAGAAACTGCCGCCGTAGTCTAAGGCATACGCACAGGATGTGAGATGGTCCGCACCTCTAGGCGCAACTGCAAGGGCCAATCCCATACCGAACATACCTCTTGCCTCGTATCCCGGAGGTTCCATCCCCTTCACATGTATAGCGAACTTTTCAGAGCCTTTTCCCAGTTTCTCTGCCGCATCCTTCACACCATCAAAGAGTAGTTCACCAAGTTCGCCTTCTTTGTTTCCCATCCTCCTGATGGCTTCAATCATCGCCTTTGCATTACCGAAATTTAGTTTTAGATCGGAATCTAAAAGCCCTTTTTCATAGGCTTCCATGGCCCATGCTACGGTGACTCCAGCAGAGATGGTGTCCAATCCGAGCTTGTCACATATCTCATTGGCTTTAGCTACCGCTTCGATATCGTCCACACCAGTACAGCCTCCCAGTGAGTACTGTGTTTCATATTCGGGTCCGTCTATAGCGATAT